>JBCDAQ010000013.1:0-39625 GCA_039185285.1 Pseudomonadota bacterium | reverse complement strand
GACATCGATGATCCGGGTCATGTCCGCTCCCCCCTTCAACTTTCTTTCAGCAGCAGCAGCCAGATCCCCGCGATAAGAAACAAGCCGCTTGGCACCAGCGCCGCAAGCCAAGGGTCGAGCCCCCCAACACGAGCGAGCGACGCTGTAAATCCATCTGTCGCGACATAAAGAAATCCAAGCGCGATGGCCAGTACTGCGGCACCTGCGCCTCCTGTCTGACGAGCTGAAGCGAAGGCCGCAGGCGCCGCTAAGACCAGCATGATCAAAGGAACCGCGAAGGCCACATAACCACGCGCGATCTGGGTCTCGTAGAAAGGTCGACCACGTGTTGGCGCGGCATCGCCGCTCAGGACCGCTTGCGCCTGTCCTGAAGATACCGCGCCTTGACCCTTGGCGATGCGGAAGATGTCGGATGGTGTAAGCAGGCTTTTCCAGTCTAACACAGCATGGTTCTGCGGCTGACCGTTGTGATCGATAACAACCTCCCGCAACTGCCAGCCATCGCCTGTAAACTTGGCAGAGGCTGCAGTTATACGCCTGGCCAATGTGCCCTCCGAACCCAATTCATAGATCGTGAGATCCACCAAGGCGCTGCCATCACTGGCCGCCGGGATCGCCCTCAAGATCTCTCTACTGCCCCGGTTCCAGAAAGGCTTTGCCGTGCTTCCCGATGGATCGGGCGTTGTCTCTAGAGGAAAAAGATCCGCCAAGCGTTGCTCGGCCGCAACGCTGAGGCGATCTCCCATCACATTGTACGCAAGCCCGAGCAGAACCGCTAAAGGGACCAACATCGCCAGCACCCGCCAAATGCTGAGACCGGTGGCCCGGATAACGGCGATCTCACTCCGGGTCGATAGGGTAAAGAAGCCCATCAACCCGCCCGCTAAAACCGAGATTGGGATAAGAATCGCACCAAGGAGTGGAGCCCTTAGCAGCGCGTACTCAGCCAGCAATGCCACACCACCGCGGGCGACAAGATCACTCGCCGTGCGCAACAGATCGATGCCCACTGCAAGGATCAACAGAACCAGCCAGCACAAGAGTATTCGCGCCCCTAGGATCTGCGACAAGTAAAGCATCAGTTTCATAATCGGGTTTGCCCTGGGGTCAGAAACCGGACGCTCCTGCCAAGGAACCTGAGTGCGCTGCGTATCGGGCCGCGTGCGCCCTGCCCCGGAGTTGAAGCAAAGAGCCAAAGGGCGATCCCGTTAAACACGAAACAGGCCCCCCAAAGAGCGAAGCCAGGATCCGCCAAACCAAGCTTGGCATAGCCAACTGCCAATTTGATCAGGTTATCGTAGACGGCGAGGATCGCCACAGCCAGCACGATACGCCGCCAAGTTGGAACACGTTTGCGCGTGACGCTCAGAGGAATCGCGATCAGCGCAATGCCGATCAGAGAGACTGCCCGCACTAACCTGTTATGGAACTCTGCGGCAAATCGCGGCTCTGGCTCCGCACCTGGGTGCGGCGAATGCATCTCCTCCCACAGTTCCAAAAGCGTCAGCTCGCGCTCATGCCCCCCGCGTGGGCGGAACGGGTTGTTTGCGGCATCAAATGTATGGTCCAGCTGCAATTGCTCAAAAAGAAGTCTACCATCGACCGATGGGATCTCACCGTCTTGGAGTACCAACACAACACCTGAGCCGTCGTCTGTTGGCACAACCACACCGCGTTGTGCGGTGATTATGACATCTCGGTCGTTTTGCTTCTGAAGGACGAAGATATTGTAGAGAAGGCGCCCGGCAGGGTCGACCTCGCTGGCTGACAACACCAGGCCGTCACCTGCGTCAAAGATTACTCCTTGCTCGACCCGCCCGTCCCAGCCGGCAGAGCTAATCGCATGGCGCAACTCGTTGAACGCGTAGCGGCTGTAGGGCTGGATCACCCCGAACAAGAGCACCGAGAGCAGGCTGAAAATGACTGCGCAGACTAGGAGGGGCGCGCCAATCCGCCTAAGCGACCAACCGGCGGCTTCGAGAACATCGATCTCATTCTCACGAGAGAGTTTCGACAGCGTCGCCAGAACCCCAACACAGAACGCCGCTGGCAACGCCAAACCCATGTAATGCGGCAAGAGGTTCAGCATCATGGTCAACACGGGGCCGATATCCGCACCGTGCCCCGTTATAAAGTCGAGGAGACGCAAAAGCCGCTCGATCAGCAGAACCCCCAACGTGACCACCAAAGCCGCCGCCATTTTCGGAAGCATTGCCGCGATCAGGTAGCGGTCAGCCCTGCCGAGAATCGCGGATGCGCGCACCCAGTCCCCTCAACTTGACCAATGTGCGACGAGAGTTCCTACAAGTTCTTGGATCTCTGCGTCGGTGAGCACCTTCGCGTCGCCCAGGACAGGCGGGCCGGGCCAACCGCTATCCGCTAGTGTGATGCCGCGGAGCGTCTTGCTGCCTTCATACCGAGGCAAGACGTGGAAGTGCACATCAGGATCAACCATCATGAGCATCAGATAGTTGATCTTCTGGTATCCAATCGCTTCGCTGAGCATTCTCTCGATCCCGGCGACGGCAAGGTGGAGTTCAGCGAAACCAGCCTCGTCGACATCGGCAAAGCTCTGAACCGGTTGCTTGCAGGCCAAGACCAAGGCGCCCAGAACCGGTTGCTCCGGTCGCAGGAGCACCGCCCAGTGTTCCAACTCGGCAATCTTGGTCCGCGGCCAACCAAATTTATCGAAAGTTGCGTTCAACTAGGGTCTCGTCCTTCGCGCGTCCCACGGTGCACGGTCTGTTTTCGGCCCTACTCTAACGGTTGACGACGTCTATGCAAGAATGGGGAGACGCAGGCTAAACGGCGTTCTATGGGCAATGTTGCCATTTGCTGACATCCCATGCTCGTGAATTTCGACCTCTGCCAGACCCTCGCGGCACCGTATGATCATCAGTCGCCAGCATCCAGGCGGCGAGGGTGCGTCCTCAACCATGCTCAGCGATGGCGTTCCCAAAACTGGGATGCGCCCATATGGCGCATCGATCCAAGACAGGTCGCGTCGATGAGTATGTCCATGAAGAACCAGGGCCGCGCCTTCCTCGGCAAGCACAGCGGCGACCTGGTCGTGATTGCTTAGTCCTTTACGTCGGGAGACCACTGATGTGGGCGGGTGGTGGATCATTACGACGGGTACTAGCGCCTTTTCTCGAGCGGTGTTCAGATTGGACCGGAGCCGCGCCATTTCCTCGCCGTCAACATAGCCCGAGGCGAAGAACGGCGGCGTCACACAAGCTGATGAGACCGCGATCAGAGCGACGCTGCCGTGGCACAGCATCCGACCTGGCGCGGCGTAGGTTGCCCAGTGACGCTGCATCGCCTCTTTCCAAGGTCCTGCCAGTGCCTCGTGATTGCCGGGCGTCGCCAGCACCCGCTCTGGCGGCCCAAGGCGTTCGAGCCATGGTTTCGCTGCGGCGAATTCCCGTTCCAGCCCGAAGTTGATCACATCACCCGACATCGCCACCAAATCATGCGGCTGTGCGAGCAGATCGAAGAGCAGCGCATCCGCTACATCGCGGCGATGCAGGCGGTGACGTCGGAGGCGCCAACTCAGACCACTAAGCCCGCGCTTGCCCAGCCACTCCGCCCCCTTCGGCTGAGCGAGATCCAGGTGAGCATCGGTCACATGGGCAATCCGCGTTTCAGTCAAACTTTCGGCGGCCAAGACTACTCCTGCGTTGGCGAGGCCCGTGCAGCGGGTTAAGAGAGATCAAGAGCAGATCGGAAAACAGAATGAAACCGGAAACCGAGCGCGCCACAACCGCGGCGATCATCGGGGCGTCGAGCATCGAAGCCTTTGGTCTTACACCCCCGGCGCGACTAAATCGCCAATTCCTGCGTGCGGGTCTGAACCAGGTGGCAGCGGAACAAGCGGACATACTGCTTTCCGGCGGTCATGTTTTTGGTAACTCAGTGATTACAGCGCTTGCCAGTGCGGCCCCAGGCACTGTGTTAGTGGATGGCTCTGGATGCATCGCGGGGCTTCGCTTAGATCCCGACAGCGATCCGGGTCTGGTGGGCCAGGTTGCCGGTGAAAGGACAGTATCGACAGGTGCTGAGCTAGCTGGGCGCTACGACAAGAAGCTTCGCAAACGAACCGACCCGATGGTCATGCCAGCCACCGATGCCCGTGCAGTAGAGCAGGCTCTGTTTGATGCGTCCTACAAGGGTGTTACGGACTTCGTGACCAAGCATTTCTGGCCCGTACCTGCGTTGGTGGCAACGCGCTGGTGCGCGCGGAACGCAATCTCCCCCAATCAAGTCACCTGGGCGAGCGCGGTTCTGGTTGGTGTCACCTTTTGGCTGTTCTGGATCGGAGCCTTTCTGCCCGGGCTGGCGGTGGCTTACATGATGACGTTTCTCGATACGGTCGATGGTAAGCTGGCGCGGGTGACGCTGACCTCATCGCGCTTTGGCGATTGGCTCGATCATGGGATCGATTTGGTTCACCCACCCTTCTGGTGGTGGGCTTGGGCTGTCGGGCTTGCCGCGATCGGCGCACCGTTGGAAGATGGTGGTCTGGTGTTGGGCGTTATTGTTGCCGGGTATGTTCTGCAACGCGCCGAGGAAGGTTTTTTCATCGCACGGTTCGGCATCGAGATGCATATTTGGCGCCGCTTCGACAGCATCTTTCGTCAGATGACTGCAAGACGGAACCCCAATCTGGTCATCCTGACGATTGCGGCCCTACTCGGCTCCCCAAGAGAAGGGCTGATCCTGGTCGCCCTCTGGGTGGCAATCTGTCTATTGGTGCATTTGGCGCAGATCATCCAGGCACTGATGGCGACGCGCGACGGGCCGATTAAGTCCTGGATGCAGGACGCGTGATGCGGATTGCGGTGCTGCGCAACTCCGGCAGCTCGCGCAATCTCGGCCGGCCGGCGCCTTCAGTGCCAGCTGGCGTTATGCAAATTGACCTAGGCGGGATCGCATCCCTAAACCACGTCCTGATAAAGCTGGCAGAAGACAGCATCGACTTGCTCGTGATAGACGGCGGAGACGGCACTGTCCGCGAGATTGTCTCACGCCTTCCAGAAGCCTTTCCCGATGGGATGCCGATGGTCGGTATCCTCGCAAACGGCAACACGAACCTCATTGCGCGAAGATGCGGTAGGATTCGGAGTTACGGCGCGCTGATTGGCTTGGACGAGGCTACTTTGCTGCGACACCACAAAACTGTGCCAGTATTGCGGATCGATGGGCTGGCGGACGGACCGGTCCGAGGTTTCATAACCGGCTGGGCCGCCTATGCCGCGGGTACACGGATCGCTGTTGAGGAGATCTCATCCCGTGGCGGTTGGCAGATAGCACTGGCAATACTTGCGGTGCTTAAACGGGTGCTCTGGGGGCGCGACGCCGCTTCGCTACGCGCAGGTTCAGCGATCAACTTCGCCCCCCAAGGTCACTCAGCTCGAAGGGGGCAAGGTTTCTTGGGGATCGCCACGGTGCTTGAGGGACCATTGATCATTGGGCTTAAGCCGTTTTGGGGGACAGGAAACGGCGCAATCCGC
The DNA here is from genome assembly GCA_039185285.1 of Pseudomonadota bacterium. GTDB lineage: Bacteria > Pseudomonadota > Alphaproteobacteria > Rhodobacterales > Rhodobacteraceae > Thermohalobaculum. The sequence continues at coordinate 34,112 of JBCDAQ010000013.1, read as the reverse complement.
TGGCTCGACATCGCAGCGCCGCCCAGCCGATTGTGGGCAGCAGCCCCATTCGTTGCTCTTGGCCTCGAGCGGTCCTGGATGCGCCGAAGGGGATATCACTCAGGCCGCAGCTCAGATATTCTGATGCAAGTCGATTGCGGTCTCGTGGTCGATGGTGAGCTTTTTGCGACCAGCCAAGGCCAGCAGCTTCGGTTTAGTGCCCAGGAAACAATCAGAGTGGTCGCCATCTAGTCCGGCGATCTCGACAAAAGAGCTGCCATCCCTTAGCACAAAACCATGAGCGAAGCTGAGATGAACGCACCGCGACCAGTCGCGAAACCGAAGGCCCTTTCCAACCCGATCCGCCGCCGGGTGAAGAAGTATGGCAAGCGTCTCACCCGTTGGATTGCATATCATCAATCCCGCGTTAGCCTCGTCCCTAACGAGCCCTTTCTGGATCCGGCGCTTTTCCCATTTCTCGACGAACTTCGCGACAATTGGGAGGTTATTGCCGAGGAGACTCGCGGCGTGCTCAAACACCGCGAAGCAATCCCAGGTTTCCAGGACATCTCGCCCGACCAGTACCGCATCGCGACGGAGAAGAACTGGCGGACTTTCGTGCTTTTCGGTTTTGGCGAAAAGCTGGAGAAAAACTGCTCTCAGATGCCTCGCACGGCCGAGATGCTGCAACGGGTCCCCAATATCCAGATCGCCTGGCTATCGATCCTGGCACCGGGTTATCACATCCCAGCGCATACGGGCGTAACCAAAGGGATCCTTCGGACCCATTTAGGCCTGATCATCCCGAACGAGGCTGAGAAGTGCCGCATTAGGGTGGATGATCAGATCAAGCACTGGCTTCCAGGCGAGCTGGTTGTGCTCGACGACACCTATGAGCACGAGGTCTGGAACGACACGGATCAAGAACGTGTGGTCCTGTTGCTCGATTTCGACCGCCCGATGCAGTGGTCGGGCCGGATGCTCAATAAAATCTTCCTCAGGCTGGTGAAGTTCTCGGCCTTCTATCGCGATCCCCAGCGCAATGCGCGAGACTACCAGGATCGCTTCGAAGCGGCCACACGGCGCGCTGACGAAGCCATCGAGCGGATGAGCGACCCCTGAGCGTTGCGCCTCCGTCCTGCCGTGCGTTGATCGCCAGGCAACTAGACCAATCCGCAGGTGAGGCAGCGGCTCGTATGGCCGACCATTTGGCAAAGCTCCCTGGTGTTTTGGCTGTGCTGTTTTATGGGAACTTACACCGTGAACCAGATGCGCAAGGGCTCTTAGATCTATACGTTCTGACCGAAGGAGATGCCGCCTATCATGGTTCCGGCCTGTCGGCAGTGGCAAACCGACTGCTGCCGCCAAACGTCTATAATGTAGCTTTAGAAGATGGGCCGAGAGCGAAGGTCGCCGTCATGCGGCTGGATGCCTTTGCCCATCGAATGCGACCTCTGTCTTGGGACACGACGTTGTGGGCGCGGTTCTCTCAACAAGCAGCTTTGCTATATGTCCGTGACGAGGATGTTCGGGAGCGGGTCGTGGATGCCAGCCTGACCGCTCATCGGACCGCCGCATCCTGGGCTTTAGGTCTCGCCCCTCCAGGAGCAGGAGCCACCAGCGCGTGGGAGGCTCTGTTTACCCACACCTATGGGGCTGAACTGCGCGTGGAGGATCAGAACCGAGCACGGATGTTGGCCGAACGCGGCGGCGAACTCTATGAAATGCTTCATAGCGAGGCGCGTGACATAGCTGCAAACGTGCCCCGCGCTTGGTCCCGTCGACGGACGGTTGGGAAGGTTTTGAATGCCGCGCGCCTCGTCAAAGCGGCTTTCACGTTCCGAGGTGGATTGGCCTATGCACTAGATAAAGTCGAGCGCCATTCAGGGCGTCCTGTTGACCTCACCGATTGGGAAAAGCGGCACCCAGCACTGGCCGTGCCGTTTGTGGTTGTGCGTCTGCTTCGGGAGCGGCGCTTGCGTTGATCGCCGTCAACCAGTCCAAGCTAAGCTTACTGCTGCCGATGACTCTACCAGCCCCATTTCACTCCCAACCAACGCGAGCGTTTCGAGCGCGCGCTGGATCTGCCGTTGCGAATGCGCTGCTGATACGGAAACACGCAGCAATGACAAGCTGTTCGGGGTTGCGGGCGGAATTGCGATGTTGGTGTAGAGGCCCGCGTCGATCAGGCGGTTCCAAAGCCCAACGGCCGCTTCGGGATTCGGCAGCACAATGGCGATCACCGGGCTCGGTTGGGGACCCGTCTCGAAGCCGATCTCACGGATGCCGCGGAACAACTGGTGACAGTTCCGCCATAGTTGATCTTGCTCACCTCGCTGCTCAGCGATGATATCAAAAGCCGCCCGAGCACTCGCGATCGACCCAGGTGTCATTGAGGCGGTGAACATGTATGGGCGCGAAACGAACCTCATCGCGTCGAAGCCAGGCATGTCTGAGACGCAGAAACCACCGACAGTTCCGATGCTCTTTGAGAATGTCCCGACGATGAAATCGCACTCCGCCTCAACACCGGCTTGCTGGCAAAGACCACGCCCGGTCTCGCCAAGAACGCCAAGCGAATGCGCTTCGTCCACAATGAGATAGACGCCCTCGCCAGCCTCACGCTTTACATCCGCGAACTCCTTGAGCGGGGCAGTGTCCCCCAGCATCGAGTAGATACCCTCGACTACGATGAACTTATCACCTGGCTCGTCTTTGAGGCGGCCCAGCCGCTTCGCCAGATCGTCCGGAGAGTTATGGCGAAACCTCACAGTTTGTGCATCGCTCATCTTGCATCCATCATAGATCGACGCGTGACTGTCTGCATCGATCAAGAGGTAGTCACCATGGGTCGGCAACCCAGTCAAAACCCCGAGATTGGCGACATAACCCGTTGAAAAGACGATGGCGGAGCGCTTGTTATAAAACTCGGCAATCGCGGCCTCGAGTGCTTTGTGCCCACCGTAGCTTCCATTGGCAATGCGCGATCCGGTCGTCCCGGACCCTTCCGCATTGGTCGCCCCAACGGCCGCGCTGATACAAGCATGGTCGAAGGTCAGCCCTAGATAGTTGTTCGTTCCAAACAGAGTCATCGCCTTTCCGTTCAGCGTTGCCTCGGTTGGCGAGTGCATAGCTTCAAAGGAGAGTTTGCTTGGGTCTTTGCCCATAGCTTTCAGGCTGTCGACCGATTGCCTTACTTGGCTTAGTCTCTCACGAATACCCATTTTCAGCTTACCCCCTCGCCACTTGTATTGCTTTCATTCTTGTTGCCCCCGCAGCTGCCGAACCGCGGCAAGTAAGTCCTCAACCGTTACCACATCCGCAAGACGGTTGAGCGGAATGGTGATGTCGAGGTGGTCTTCGAGCTCCATCACGAAATCCATCACCGCGACTGAGTCCATCTTTGTGTCGGCAATGATGTTCGTGTCTGGAGAGATTTCTACCCCGTCTCCAGCATGGACCTGCAGCAACGCGATCACCTGCTCATCAATCGTACTTGCTTGGGTCATGAAGCTCGTCCTTGATATCCAGATTTTGAGCCCAAGGCTGGCCATTCGAAGATGCCGATCCGTTCAGCAGCGACGGGAAGATCATGCAGAAAATCGACCTCAGCCCAAGGCAGACCAGCAATTGAGACGACGCCTACCCCGCCCTCTTGGCTCAGTTCATCGATGACCGAGAGATACCAAAGCCGCAAGGCGTCGGGGTCCTGCAGTTTGTTGCGCAGCCTGTGCACAAATCGCTCACCGCCCCCGTCTCGGAACCGGATCATGCCGATCGACTCGCCATTCACGTCGTGGCTTAGCGTTTTAGAAATCCGCCTTAAACAGCCGTCATGGACAGACACTTTCATGTCGTCATCGTCATAGATGTCTTTGCAGTCGACAGTAACTGAAATGGGCTGATGCGCCTCGCTCAGAACGCGCGATAGAATCCGCGGATCAAAGAGCGTGTCGCCATTGATCAATACAGTATCGTCACCAATAAAGTCCCGTGCGATCCAGCAAGAGCCGATATTGTCTGCTACCGAGAAAAAGGGGTTGTAGAGGCAGGTGAGGTTCAATGGCGAGCCCATAACCTTGACGGCTGTCTCCACCAACTGCCCGCCGAAGCCGGTTACAATCGTAACGTCCTCAATGCCAGCGGCTGAAAGCGCAGCGAGCTGCCACTCAAGGAGCGGCTTGGATGCAATTTCTACCAGACATTTTGGGCGTTCGTTCGTTAGCGGAGCTAGGCGGCGGCCTTGCCCTGCGCTTAATAGCACTGCGTTCGTCAAGCCTTCGCTACACCCTCTGCTGTTGAAGATTTAGACGATCGTACCGTCACAGAAGTGACTTAGTTCGTCTAGTAACAATTATGAAGCATTCTTAAACAATCAATGTCGGCATCAAAAAAGTTTTTGGTGTTTTTTGAACGCGGGAAGAGGCCTTTTTTTGAGGCACTACTACCAGCTCAGTTAGGGTTTTCCTGGGAGACCGGCGGCAACCATCCTGCCTCGCGATACCACTTGACTGCGGAATGAAAGCCTTTGGAAAGGTCCTGCGAGGGCGCCCAACAATCCGACGGCAGCTGTGCTGCCGCCGACGACGACCAGTCGATGTGCAAGATCTCCCGCACCTTTTGAGATGTGAGCATCTGCGCAGATCCGGTAAGGGCCACCCCCATATCGCCAAGACGTCCCGCGCTGCGGATCAGCCCGGCAGGAAGACGTATGGGGCGCGGTCGCGTTCCCATGGCGGCACAGGCCGTAGCCACAATTTCATGCCAGCTGTATCCATCTTGTTTATGATCGCTGAGCTCGAGAGTTCTCTGATCACCATGTCCCTCAACCGCCGCAACAATCGCCGATGCGACATCGGAAACCTCGATCAGGCAAACCCGAGCATCGGGCCCATTCAAAACTGGCTGCATCGGCAAGCACGCAAGCTTGAAAACGCTCAGTGTCTCACGGTCACCTGGGCCATAGATCGCGCATGGCCGCAGGATCGACCACGGACCAGGCGCCGCACGCAAATAGGTTTCGCCAGCCGCCTTCGAAGCCGCGTAGTGCGACAAACCTGGCGTTCGCGCCGCTAGCGACGAGACCATCACCACCCGCGCCTCTGAGGCTTTGGCGGCGCGGGCCGACAGCAAGCGGGCAGTCCCCTCTGCGTTAACTCTCATAAACGCCGCTTGGGAGGCAGCCTTGATCGCTCCAGCTACGTGAACAATCGCATCAGCACTATCTACTAAGGCCTCCAATGCTCCGGAATCTTCAAGACCGCCTGGAACGAGCTCGGTTGTGCTAGCACCGAGTTCTGGCTCTGGCATCCGTCGCACGAGGAGGCGCAAGCGCCACCCCTTCTTGGACAGTGCTTTGGCGATGTGGTGTCCCAGAAATCCGGTCGCGCCGGTCACCGCCGCCACCGGTTGTGTCATTGGGCGAAATCACCCGAGAGGTACATTTCACGAGCTTTGTTGCGGCTGAGTTTGCCAGACGAAGTACGTGGCAAGGCGCCAGGGCGCGCAAGCGCCACCACGGGTGTCAGTTGATAGACTTGCCGTACCAATCGGTCGGCGTTTGCAACGATGGTCTCGGCTCCACCGTTCAGAGCGCCGCGGTGTTCGATCACCACGGTCAGTTGCTCTTGCGCGTTTCCATCGACAACCTCTGTGCTGAAGGCTGCGACGCTGCCATCGCGCACACCCTCGATCTGTTGCTCCATGGTCCACTCAACATCCTGCGGCCAGACATTCCGGCCATTCACGATGATCAAATCCTTCGCGCGCCCGGTGAGCGTCAACTCCCCAGCCTCATCCAGGAACCCAAGATCCCCAGTGTCCAGCCAACCGTCCTCGTCCAGGATAGACGAGGTGGTCGTCTCATCCTGGAAATACCCCTGCATAACGCTCGGGCCGCGTGCGTAGATCTGGCCAACCTGGTGTGGGGCTGCCGCGTTTCCATTGGCCAGGCGAACGACAACTTCGTGCTCAGGTAGCGCCCGGCCACAGATCGCGAATTCCCGCGCCTTTTCGTCTGCTTCTGCGGCTTTCCTCGCGAAGCCTTGCGCCAACGCGTCGGATCCTATCCGGTGTGTTCGCAACCCGGTTCGCATCGCTGGGAATGTGAGACCCAAAGTCAATTCCGCCATTCCGTAGCTTGGCGTGAAGCTGTTGGGATCAAAGCCGAAGGGTTGATAGCTGGACGTGAAATCCGCCAAACTTCCGGAACGGATCATATCGCCACCAATGCCAGCTATTCGCCAAGTTTTTAGATTGAGCCCATCGACTGCCTTCGCTCTGCGGGCCACCAGCTCGTATCCAAACGAAGGCGCATAGCTCATCGTCGCTCCTGACCGGCTAATCATAGAAAGCCAAAGGCCCGGGCGCCGGATAAAATCACGGGTCGCCAGATAATCAATTTCAAACTGCACGGCCAACGGCAACAGCATACAGCCGACCATACCCATATCATGGTAAAACGGCAGCCAGCTAACGCCGTGATCAGCGCTGGAGACATCTAGCGCCATCTGCATCCCAGATAAGTTCGCCATCAAAGATCGATGCGTTACCGCGACGCCTTTCGGCGCTCCCGTCGTGCCAGAAGAGAACTGCAAATAGGCGAGGTCATTTGGCTCCGGCACCACGGCAACCGGGCTCGCCGGCACCGGCAATCCTGAGAGTGGCCCGGCATAATCGAGGTCTAATTCTGCAAGCGACGGCCTCACCAATTCCGCATACTCATCCGGCATGAGCAAGACTCGGAACCCCGCGACGCGGGAAATCCCGAGCAGCGTCTGTTGATAGGCCTTTCGGTCGCCAAAGGCTGGCGGCAGCGGAACTGGACAAGGTACTAGGCCCGCATAAAGGGCACCGATGAACGCCCGTACGAAATCGCCATTAGTCTCAGCCAGCAAGCCGATCCTATCACCGCGCGCAAGGCCCAATGCCAGCAGTCTGGCGGCACACGCCCTGCCTTCCGCCGACATATCGGCATAGGACAACGTCTCTATCAAATCGCCGCGGGGGCCGTGGAAGTTCATACCGGCGGTCCCTGCTGCTCGGGTGTCAAGAACCTCCAGCAGAGACGTATATTCCGAGACCAGCTTTTCCCTGCTCAGTTCGGCCTCAGTCTTAGTTTTCTGATTCATTACGGGACCGGCTGCTCGCTCTTCGATTTGTGCTCTCCCGAGGCCTATGTTTGAACCTCGGGACCGGTGATAACTGCCGAATGCCCCTGATGACAAGTCGTGGCGCCTTATTCCCCACCATCGAACCCTTCAGCTCCCCAAGCGATTGTTACAGGCGAAACATCAAATCTCTCTTTCGCATTGCGCTCATAGCGCTAGGATCACCTCAGCATGATCAAATACATTCAGAGACCCGCTTCGGTTTTTTCGGCGTTTATCATCGCTTACGCTTTGACCGGCTCCGCCTTGGCTGACTCAATCGAGGGCCGTTGGCTGACCGGCAAACGCAAGGTCGCGATCACGTTGTTTTCCTGCGGTGATGCCTACTGTGGGCGGATCGACTGGCTTGCGAAGCCCTACCGCAAGGATGGTTCGCTCAAAATTGATAATGAAAACCCTGACCCTACTCTGCGGGATAGGCCCTATTGCGGGATCGAGATTATCACAGCCTTGCGCCCCGACGGATCAGGCGTTTGGACGGGAGGAGATCTATACAATCCTCAAGACGGCCGAACCTATGATATTGAGATCAAAACCGACGGTAAGGCCCTAGATGTCCGCGCCTATCTCGGCATCAGGCTCTTGGGCAAAACCGAAAACTGGATCCAAGCACCGGCAGACACGCCAGGGTGCTAAGCGACAAAACTTACTGAGATCGGTCAAAGACTCCGCGCGCTGTTCGAAGTGGCGCTTCCGCTGGACTTCGCCACGATTGCGCTTTGCCGATTCTCCCTCAACCACCTTATCGGGTTGACCGCTCAGCGAGCCGAAACACTTCAGTTCCAGAAAGGGTGATCGGAAAAAATGCGAACCGGACTGATTTTTGTTCTGCTTATTGTCTTCGCGCTTCCCGCAGCGTCATTTGAGCTGGAGGAAACCGGTAGATACGAGCTGAACCATCCGGCAAGTCTGGACTATGATCCGACGTTCTGTGGGCTCTGGATCGCAAACGAAGGTCCAGAAGCGATATTGGTAACCCTGCAAGGCGAAGAACTACGACGCATTCAAAGCGATATGGTTCGAATCAAAGCCATCTCGTTGGAGGGTGATCACCTGCTCGTCGGGGATGGGTTTGGCAAACTGCAAAGACTGACCAAGGATGGCGAAGCTTTGGGGCCGCCCTTCATCCTTGCAGGCGGGTTTGCCGATACCGAAGGCATCGCAATCGCCGAGAACGGAGACATTGTAACGGTCGAGGATGATCCCGAACGCTTGTCCTGGTTCAACCCTGATGGTGAGTTAAAGAAGCGGATTGACACGATGGACTTGTCCCATCCCCTCACCGAAGCACAGGGCATCGCGATCGACGAACGCACTGGTCACCTCCTTATCGTCGATGATTGGGAAGGGTCTAACAGCCTCTATGAGTTTACGTCGCAAGGGCAGTTGCTCGCCCGCGCCAGCTTGCTCGACTACGGGATTGATCCCGAGGGTATCGCCATCCGGCCGGGCTCTGATCAGCTCTTCATCGCTTTTGACGGTGGTGCACGGATCGTCACGTTCAACTACACGCCGACGCTACCACCCGGCGCAGCGCCGCTGCCGCAAAGTGCTGATTGCATGATGTTCTGACCGAACCCGAAGTTAGTGTGTTCTAAGGGTCTCGGCTCCTCAGTCCCGCCTGACCGTTCCCACCTCAGAGGAGCGGGTACTCCCTGTTCATCCGATCGATGAGATGGCAAGCTTTCGAAAGTTCGGCTCAAGAAAGTTAACGCAGACGAAGATGCAATCCCTTGGTGATGATAGTCGAACACGGCAGCTGTGGAACCAGCGATTGCATGCGTTCGTCGAGCTCTGCGATCTCGAAGCAGATCAAAGCACCGTTTCCTCTGCGGCAACAGCTGAGGGAATGAATTTCGGCGTTAAAGACATCATCGATGTAGCGGGCCTTGCGACACGCAATGGCAGTGCTGCGTGTCGCGACGCGCGACCCGCAGCGGCGGATGCGCCCGTCGTCGCCGCATTGCGCGAAGCCGGGGCTCGTTTGGTTGGGAAGACCGTGACGACCGAGTTCGCCTTCACCGATCCGACCAACTGTCGCAATCCATACGATCTCAAGCGCAGCCCTGGTGGGTCGAGCAGTGGCTCCGGAGCCGCAGTCGCTGCAGGTTTGCTGGATGTTGCGCTCGGCACTCAGACTGCTGGCTCCTTGTGCCGTCCGGCTGCATATTGCGGTGCCGTTGGATTCAAACCGTCCTATGGGCTGATATCAACCCATGGTGTCACGCCTTTAGCGCCAAGTTTTGACACAGTCGGTATCTTAGCAGGCTCGGTCGATCTGGCTCGCCGAGCCTTTCAGGTTGTCCACTCTGAGGATCGCGGGGCGAAGCTGCTTGACCCGCATGAGTGTACTGCTGGGTGCATGTTGATCGACGCTTCAACTGAGGTGGCAACCGATACTCTTGCGGCGTTTCGTGAGAGCAAAGCTGCGCTTGGGGAATTCACTGCGCATGTCGCGGATTTCAACGCTGAAATTGATCTCTCACGCATCGTGTTTGACCACCGCGCCGTGATGCAGCGGGAGGCATTTGATGCTCATGGACATCTGCTTGTTGGAGAGTTCACAGACCTGATTGGGCCGAGGTTTGCGGCCGCACTTCGAGCGGGTTCTAAAGTGGCGGCGGCGGAGTATACCGACGCTTTGGGCCGATTGGAGGAGGAGAGGTTGGCATTCTGGAACCGCGCTTCGGGAATTGATGTGATGCTCACCTTGCCAGTTCCCGACGGTGCGCCGCTTCTCGATGGGACGACAGGGTTTCAGGATTGGCTGACACCTTGGACCGTATTCGGCGGGCCGTTGATTTGCTTGCCTTGGGGGCAAGATGCGTTGGGCCGTCCGAGGTCTGTAATGTTAGCAGGGCATCCGGGTACTGAGTTGACCTTGCTTCGGGTGGCGGAGGCGTTGGAGCGCAAAGCGCCGGATCTGCCACAGCCGACGCTTCCGGTCGGGTGATTAGTCGCGCAGGCGCACGATTGCATCGACCTCGACGGAGGCATTCCCAGGCAACCCTGCAACCCCAACGGCAGTGCGCGCGTGCCAGCCAGCGTCGCCAAACAGTGCGACGAAGACCTCGGTGGCGGCATTGATCACCAGCGGGCTTGCTGCAAACCCGGTCTCACATTGCACGAAGCCTCCTAGTCGGAGAACGCAGTCGACCTGGTCAAGATCGCCATCACAGGCCTCGCGCAACCGATAGATCAGGTTCAAAGCGCAGATCTGGGCGGCTTCTTGGGCGGTTGCGATCGCCTCAGGCGTGTCCGGGACGGGGCCGGTATGAGTGACTTTGCCGTCCCACTCGCAGACCTGGCCCGACAGATAGACAGTCGAGCCGTCCCGCCGAAAGGGCAAGAACTGACCCATTGGGCTCCAGTCTGGCGGCAGCTCGAGCCCGAGCTCGGCCAATCGGGTCTCCGCCCTCGACCCGCCCGTTACGCTCATGCCGATTCAAGCTGTAGGTAGGCGCGCCAATCGCCTAAGTGCGAGATCTCAGTGGCTCCTTTGGTTCCTGCGCTCTCGCAGAGAAAGCCTTTGACCCAAGAGCCGTCCGATAGTTCGACCGATCCGATACCGAGCGGGGCCGGGATGCCTTCGACGAAAGCGCCTAGCGCAGGTTTGGGCAGTGACCAGATCTCAAGCGCGACGGAGGCGCCCTGACCCCCGCGCACCAAGCCCGGTCTCGCAGGAGGCCCTCCGGCGAGTGCATAGAACCGATACGATGGTGCGGTTTTCGCTTGCCTGACAAATCGGCCCCCCAGGGTGGTTAACTGCCAGTTCAGCGGCAGGCCTGACATATGCGCACCGCAAACGGCGAGATGGATGACGTCCGAGGGTTTGGACGGTGAGGCGGCGGGACTTGGAAGCGGGTGAGGCGTCGCACCCAGGTTCCTGGCGCAACCGACCTCCAATGTACGGGCCAGCGAGGCAACCAAGGCGTCCTGCCCCGCGTTGGCGAGCAATGTGACGCTGCCCGGGCGCCCGTCGCTGCGCGGTTCGGTTGGAACCGCGATCCCACACATTCCAAGCAGGTTCACAAAGTTGGTGTAGAGCCCAAGGTTTGAATTTGGGGTGATCGGATCGTCCCTTAGATCGTCAACCGAATAGAAAGTTGGGATCGTCGGCACGCAGAGCAGATCAACTTTGCTGAGCGATGGCTCTACCGCGCGTTTAAGATCAGCGAGTTCATAGATTCCACGGAACACATCCGCCGCTGACATGTCTTCAGCCAACGAAATCACCTCGCGGGTGACGGGGTGAATAGCCTCCGGATCCGCTGCGAGTAGGTCCTGAATGACCGTGTAGCGTTCCGCCACCCAGGCGCCTTGGTAGAGCAGGCGGGCGATGGCAAAGAGAGGGGTGAAATCGACCGGAACGATAGTGGCGCCGCTGCTCTCAAGGCGGGCGACGTCGCGGGTAAAGGCCGCCTCTTGCCGCTTATCGCCCAAGAAGTCGATCGACGCGGCGTGTGGCACACCGATCCTGAGCTCCGGAGGTGGGGTCGAAAGAGGCGCGGGGTCGAGACGCTTGGAGAACGAATCCTCGGGATCAAAGCCGCGCGCGACGTCGAAGACGGCATAGGCATCGTCGACCGTCATCGCGAAGATCGAGATCGTGTCGAGCGTCCGGCACGCGGGCACGACTCCTACAGCTGAAAAGGCGCCGAGCGTGGGTTTCAGGCCGACAATGTTGTTCAGGGCCGCAGGCACTCGACCCGATCCGGCCGTATAGGTGCCGAGGGAGAAGGTGACGATTCCATGCCCAACGATCACGCCGGACCCGCCGGAGGATCCGCCGGGAACAATCTCGGGATCCACGGCGTTGAGCGGTGCCCCATAAGGCGTGCGGACCCCGACCAATCCGGTCGCGAACTGATCGAGATTGGCCTTGCCGATCATCAGGGCGCCTGCTTCCCTAAGCTTCGCGACGACGAATGCATCAGCACCTGGTGTGTAGGCATAAGCTGGGCAGCCCGCCGTTGTTGGGATTCCGGCAACGTCGATATTGTCTTTCACGGCGTATGGAATGCCCCAGAGCGGCCGGGCTGGATCGTAGGGACCGAGTGCTTCTGCCGCCGCGCGAAGCTCTGCTTGCTTAGAGAGGTGGATGAAGATCCCAGGATCCGCCACTGTCGCGAGACGCGCAAAAACCTCGTCCACCACATCTTCAGGCCGCACGCCCTGAGCGTAGGCATGCCGGAGAGCGTCTAGGGTAAAGGGGAGATCGCTTAGCATTGTGATACTCCGGTCATCAGCGGTTCTTGGCGCCGCTCCGGCGGGGTTGGTGCGGCATCGAGCAACGTCTTGGTATAGAGGTTTTGCGGAGAGGTCATGACCTGGGATGCCGGGCCTTGTTCGACGATCTCTCCGTCCTTCATTACGATCACATGGTCGCAGAGCAGGCGCACCACATGCAGATCATGGCTAACGAAGAGATAGGTCATCCCCAGTTTTACGCGCAGATCCACCAGCAAGTTCAGCACAACCGCCTGGATGGAGACGTCGAGCGCTGCTGTCGGCTCATCCAGGATCAAGAACTTCGGCTCGAGCGCAATGGCGCGTGCGATGCCAACCCGAGCCTTCTGCCCGCCAGAGAGCTGGTGCGGGAACCGGTCCAGCAGGGGACGCGGCAAACCTACCAGCGTGGCTAGCTCTTCAATCCGGGTGGAGAGCTTGGCACCTCGCAACCGGCCCAGGCGCTTGAGGGGTTCGGCGATGGTGTGGCGGGAGGTATGGCGCGGGTTCAGGCTGTCGGTCGCATCCTGGAAGACCATCTGAATGTCGGCCCGGCGAGGGTCGCGGGCGAAGCCGCGGGCGGGGATCGCGCCAATATCCTCTCCATTGAAGAGGATCTGGCCTGCCGTCGGATCCAACAGGCGCACGAGGATCTCAGACGTGGTGGATTTCCCGCATCCGCTTTCGCCGACGAGGCCAACACTCTGCCCCTGTTTGATGTCGAAGGAGATGCCTTTGACCGCATGAACCGGGCCGGATTTGCCCTCATAGGTCTTTACGAGGTTCTGGACTTTCACAAGAGGCTGGTCCTCGACGACATGGGGCAAGATTGGGCGGCGCTCCTCCGGAGGCAGAAGGCTGAGAATGCTCTCGCCCGAGCGCGGGGTCGCATCTACCAGTTTGCGGCTGTAGGGGTGTTGGGGATCGCTGAAGAGGGTTATGGGATCACCCTGTTCGACGATCTCGCCATCTTTCATCACGACGATCCGGTCGCAGTATTGAGCCGCGAGGCCCAGGTCATGGGTGATCAGAATGCTGCTCATCTCACGCGCGCGGATCAGGTCGCGAACCAGATCCATGACCGCTTTCTGCGTGGTGATGTCGAGGCCAGTAGTCGGCTCGTCGGCGATCAGGATACGCGGGTTGCAAGCAAGCGCAATGGCACAGACCACGCGTTGGCACATACCGCCTGAGAGCTCGAACGGATACGCGTCATAGCGGGCTTCGGCATCCTTGATGCGCACAGCTTCGAGCGCCTCGATCGCCTTCGTGCGGGCATCACCGCGCGTGGCACTTGCGTGCTGGCGCAGAACGTCCTCGATCTGATGGCCGACTTTGCGGATCGGGTTGAGTGCTGCACGGGGGTTTTGGAAGATCATCGAGATCTCGCGGCCGCGTATGTCGCGCATATTGCGTTCGGAAGCGCGGCGTAGATCGATCCCAGAGTACTCGGCATCGCCATGCTTGATCACCCCGCCCGCGTCGAGGATGCGCATCAGGGCGTAGGAGGTAACGGACTTGCCCGATCCACTCTCCCCAACAATGCCCAGGATCTCCCCCTTCGCGAGATCGAAGCTGACGCCGCGCACGGCATCGACCTCGCCCCGGCGGGTTTGGAAAGAAACGGCAAGGTCGCGAACAGAGAGCATCAGGTGCGTTTCCTTGGATCCACGATGTCACGAAGCCCGTCGCCGAGCAGGTTGAACGTGAAAACCGCGATCATCAGCCAGAGGCCGGGGAAGACGGCCAGCCACCACTCTCCCGAGACGATGAAGTTCGCGCCTTCGGCCACCATGATCCCCCATTCCGGGGTTGGCGGGCGCACGCCGAGGCCTATGAACGAGAGACCGGCCGCGTTCAGGATGGCCCAGCCGAGGTTCAACGAGACCTGAACCATCATTGGCGGCAGAGCGTTTGGGAAGATATGGAGCGCCAGGACGCGGAGGTCTGAGTTGCCTGAAAGCTTGGCCGCGCGGGCGAATCCAGCCTCCCGCCGGATGTTGACCTCGGCGCGCACGAGGCGCGCGTAGAATGGCATGTTGATAATTGCGGTTGCGTAGACGATGTTCTCGATCGTGTTGCCCAGCGCCGCGACGATCCCCATGGCAAGGACGAAGAGCGGAAAGGCCATGATCGTGTCGAGGATGCGGTTCAGGACGATATCTAGCCAGCCGCCCCAATAGCCAGCCGCCGCACCCAGGATCGAGCCCACAACGAAAGACAGCGCAACAGCCGCGACCGAGATCGCGAGGTCGAGGCGGGTTGCGACGATCACCCGGCTAAAGACGTCTCGGCCCACTTGATCGGTCCCGAACCAATGCGCGGCCGATGGTGGTTGCAGAGCATTCGCGGCATTCGTCGCCAGCGGATCATAGGGTACGAGCGATGGTCCGAAGACCGCACAGAACAGGATGAAGCCCAACATCCCAAACGCAATCATCGTGACCGGATTGGACCGAAGAACGTAGAGGACGTGGTCGAAGCGCCCTTGGGGTGCAGCAGCCTCACTCATGAGGAGAGGAACCCGATGCGCGGGTCGATCGCGGTGTAGAGCAGATCGATGAAGAGGTTCAGCGCAACGAACAGAAGCGCCATGGTCAGCACGAAGCCTTGGACAGCGGCGTAGTCAGAGACCACCAGCGCCTCGACCGCATAGGAGCCGATCCCCGGCCAAGCGAAAACCTTCTCGACCAGCACATTTGCACCGAGCGCAAAAGAGAAGACCATACCGAGTGTCGTGACCACCGGCAGGAGCGCGTTGCGGAAGGCATAACCGTAGAGAACCTTGCGGTTCGAGAGCCCGGCAGCCTTTGCGGTTCGGATGAAGTCAGCCGACAAAGCGCTCAGCATCGCCGCACGGGTCATCCTTGCGATCGGGGCCAGTGTGAAGATTGCCATTGTAATCGCTGGCAGGGCAAGCTGCTTGGCAGCACCCCACCATGTCTCCAAATCTCCGACAAGAGCGGCGTCGATCAAGTAGAAGCCGGTAATGTGCTCAGGCGAGAGGTAGATGAAATCCAACCGGCCCAATGGTGAAGGCGCCCAGCCCAAGAGATAATAGAACACGTAGATCAACAAGATGCCGGTGAAGAAGGTTGGCAGCGACACCCCTGCTGTGACAACCACGCGGCACAGGTGATCCACCCAAGACCCAGGCCGC
Organism: Pseudomonadota bacterium; assembly: GCA_039185285.1. Classification (GTDB taxonomy): domain Bacteria; phylum Pseudomonadota; class Alphaproteobacteria; order Rhodobacterales; family Rhodobacteraceae; genus Thermohalobaculum. The sequence goes on along the minus strand of JBCDAQ010000013.1, from coordinate 18,575 downwards.
GTGGCCGCCAGAACCCCCAAAGGCACGGCAATCGCAACCGCCAAGAACAGCGCGGTCAGTGTAAGCTCGAGCGAGGCGGGCAACCTGTTTGCCAGATCCACCGCCACCGGTCGCCCGGTCGACAGTGATTGGCCTAGGTCCCCTCGGAGGAGATCTCCGACATAGGCGACGAACTGCTCGATAAGCGGCTTGTCGAGGCCCATGGCCACCCGGACTTCCTCGATTGACGCTTCATCTGCCGCGGCGCCTGCGAAGTAGACTGCGGGATCGCCTGGCAAGGCGCGCGTCAGCAGGAAGCTGATCACCACGACTCCCACGACCACCGGGAACGCCTGCATGATCCGCATCAGCGTGGCGCGGAGGCGGGGACGGGTGGTGAGCATCGCTTAGCTGCTCGTCAGCGGCCTGACATCCAGCTGGCGGTGGAACCAAAACTCATAGCCCTCGACCCCGTTGGTCGCCACGTTGAGCGCTGGTTGGTAGAGCGGGATCCGAGGCAATTCCTCTAGCGCGATCTCGAACATGCGCTTGATCTTGGGCGCATAGTCCGGGTCGTCCATCGGCATATGGAGCGAGGTGTCGACCAGCTCTTCAATCTCCTCATTGCGATAATTCGAAGAGTTGAAGAGGTGCCCATCCTTGTAGGCCCAGAAGAAATAGTAATCCGGCGTGTTCAGCCATCCGCCAAAGTTCTCAAGATGCAGATCGAGTCGCTTCTCGACCAGAACAGCCGTCCGCCAATTGGCACCTGGGATCTTATCGATGGTGACATTGATCCCGATCTTGCCGAGCGCCTCTTGAACCAGAAGCGCGGTTGGCTCCATCCATGATGAGAGGTCCGTGCTAATCGACATGGTGACGTCGAAGCCCGCAGCGTGGCCGGATTTCGCCATATGCGCCTTCGCTTTGTCGAGATCGGTGAAGTACTGCGTCTTTCGCGGCCAAGCGATGTCGGTGATCTCCTCCGACCCGCCGAAAAGCGGCAGGCCGCGTCCAAACGCGGCGGCTTGGAAGATGTCTTCATAGGGCACGGCGTAGGCAATCGCCTTGCGCACATCCGGATCCTGGAACGGCTCGAACGCGAAGTTCGGGCAGAGGCAGTGGATGCAGTTTTCGACAGGGGTTGAGAAGACGTCGAGCGTGTCGGCAAGCTCGGCCGCGTCCTTGTCCGGGATGCCAAACGACATCTGGACGTCGCCACGTTCGATAAGGGCACGTCGGGTTGCAGGGCTGGCGACCTCGCGGATGACCACTCGCTTGACGGCAGGCAGCGGGCCGCCTACCCAATCGTCATTGCGCTCATAAACAAGCTGCTCACCCGGCTGCCAGCGGGCCACTTTGAAAGCGCCCGACCCGGCGGGGTTCTGGTGCAGGTATTCGAGCGCCCAGGGGTCGTCCTCAGTCGCGTTGGCCTTCGCCTCGACCGAATTCATGATGTAGGGCACGGGGACGGCCAGATCGGGGATGCTCAGTTTCGACGGGCGGTCCAGCTTGATCACAAAGGTTTCTTCGTCCACCGCAACGAATTGCTCAGGGCGGACAAACCCGCCCGCTTTCATCTGGACCGACGGGAAACCACCGACCGATACGGCCCGGTCAAACGACCACTTCACATCCTCTGCCGTGACCTTTCGCCCGTCCCAGAACTTCGCGTTGGATTTCAGTTTGAACGTCAGGGTCAGGCCGTCATCCGAGGTTTCCCAGCTTTCGGCAAGCTCAGGCTCGATCACGGTGTAGTCATAGGAGAAACCACCGCCGATCGCCTGTTTCGTTCCGAAGGAGAGCAGACGATCGTAGCAGTTCACCCCAACCTGATAGGAAGCGCGACTAGTGCCGGAGCGGTGCAGATCGAGCGAGTTGATCGTCTGGCCAGTCACAACGACAACCGTGTCGGATGCGGCATTTGCGGGCAGCGATTTGAGGAACGGGAGCACCGAGGCGCCCGCCATACCCATCTTGAGGAAGTCACGTCGTGAGGATGTGTCCGTCATTTTAGGCCTCTTCTTCAAATCCTGATTCAGCGTCGGAGAAGGTTGAGGCAGAATAGCGTATACTTCTAATGCTATATAATCACAGATCCGTTGCATTTTTTGCAGCGCTCTGAGAGGGTCTGTGAGAGATGAGGTACTTAAAGACATTCGAATTGATCGAAGCCGTCATGCGCGCGGGCTCGATCCGCAAAGCGGCGGAGGATACGAACCTCACCGCGTCGGCGCTGAACCGGCGAATCCAGGCCTTCGAGCAGGAGTTTGGCTGGCCTATCTTCGAGCGACTTCCGCGCGGGATGCGTTTGAACCCGGCGGGTGAGCTGTTGATGCAGCATATCCAGTCGCAGCGCACAGATCTTGCGCGGATCCATTCGCAAGTCGCGGATCTGGCGGGGGAGCGGCGAGGGCATGTTTCCATCGCGTGCTCCCAGGCGTTGCTGCCGTACTTCCTGCCGGAGCAGATCGCGATCTACCGATCGGCTCACCCCGGTGTCACCTTCTCGGTCAACGTGCGGGACCGCTCGCAGGCGGAACGTGACCTTGCGTCGTTCAGCAGCGATCTCGCTTTGGTCTTCGAACCGGTCCACCTTGTCGAGTTCGAAGTGCTCTACGCATTGGCGCAGCCCATCCATGCGGTTTTCCGACGGGACAGCCCGCTGTTACGACAACCAGATTTGCGCCTGCGCGATTGTCTCGAGCACCATCTTGTTCTGCCCGCGAAAGCCTATGGCGTGCGGCATCTACTGGAACAGGCTGCCGCGCGGCGCGGGCGTGCCCTCACCGCCGCAGTGGAGTCCGACTCATTTGAGTTGATCCGTCACTATGTCCTCTACGAAGACTCTGTTGGCTTCCAGATCCCAATTGGCCTCAAGCTGGGTGAAGGCGACATGCTTGCACACCGCGCGATCTCGGCCCGAGATATCGGTAGCGGTCAACTCTTACTTGGGCAAATGAAGGGCCGCACGCTACCGGTTGCATCGGCAAAATTCGCGCGCCAACTTGCTCTGACCTTGGCCGAAGGCGCAGAAACAATGCCTACGGCTCACCTCGGCTAGACCCGCGTCTGGACATCTCGCAGAAGAATGAAGAATTGCTCTGCAACTGTAACCCAACGATGAACCCGTGCTCCCACGCGAGGTCGCAATTCTAGCGGTGCGGACTCAATCGATAACGCGCTGGTAGAGGTGCCATGACGCAAATCCAAGGATTGGGAACACCAGGACCACACCTAGGAAAATCGGCAGCATCCCGATCACGATTGAAACCGTCACGAAGGCGCCCCAGGCACTCATTGTCTTTACGTTCTCCAGAGTGGCTTGGACACTCGTGATCATAGCTGTCACAACGTCGATGTCCCGGTCCAACAGCAACGGCACCCCAATCACCGAGACAGCGAATAGCAGAGCTGCCAGCGCAGCGCCTACACATGTTCCAACGAATAGCATTAAAATTCCAGGGCCGGTCAAAAAGACCTCGAGCGAAGTCATGATGTTAGTCACGGGACTCGTACCGAACGAGATCGCGAAGATAACCCGTGCGAGGACCAACCAGACCAGAAAGGCGAAGACTGCAAAGACCGCAAACAGTGGTAACTGGGCGTTTTTTTGCCGGAAGCCAGCCAACAGGATTGGCCGAATGGCCAATGGCTCTCCCAACTCCAGTCGACGAGAAACTTCGTATAAACCCACCGCAGCGAACGGGCCGATCAGCGGGAAGCCGGCCGCGATCGGAAAGATCCAGTATCCGACGTTTCCTTGGTAAAGAGCTGTCACGATAGCAATGCCAATCAGGGAAAAGATCAGCCCAAAGAATAGCCCGAAAACTGGTGCACGTTGGAAATCCGCGAGACCCAATCGCAGAATGTCGCGGATATCGTCTTTGGTGATCAAATTGACTTTGAGGGTTGAGAGGGCAGTTTCGGCGTTGGTCATTTCAACTCTCAGGTGGGATTGGGGCGGGGTTCATCGGCATCATTGCCAAGGGAGTACCACTTCCTAGCTTTGGCTATCTTGATCCAGATCAAAACTGTAGCGCAGGGATCAAGCTGCAATCTCAACTGATCGGTTGACCTATGGGTTTGGTTCGGCTTTTGTATTAGTGGTGGGTCAAAACGATTTAAGCGTCAGCAAGCGGAACGTGGCACGAATGTCAAAAGGCTCCGTCAGGGCTCTAAGCGGCACAACACCCGACTTCGTCTACAAGCCGCATTGTTGTGCGGATTGTGCGATCCGCCACCGTGCTGTTTGCAGCTATTCGACACCTGCGGAGCTCGCGCTGCTCGAGCAGACGAAGTTTTATCGGAACTACGAGCCCGGTGCTGAGATCGTAACTGAAGGCGAGAATACAAAGGTTTTGGGCTCGGTCATCGACGGGGTCGTCGCGTTGCAGAAGACGCTTGCCGACGGCCGGCGGCAGATTGTTGGGCTGGTCTTCCCTTCAGATTTTATTGGCCGTCCGTTGAGACCGATTGCACCTTACGACGCGGTAGCAGTGACTCCGGTGCGCATGTGCCTGTTTGATCGCAGCAAATTCGAAGCAATTCTCGCCGAGAACGCGAATTTGGAGCGTCGACTGCTGGAGATGATGCTTGATGAATTGGACGCCGCTCGGGAGTGGATGCTGTTGCTCGGGCGGAAGACCGCAACGGAAAAACTCTCGAGCTTCTTGATGATACTCTCCCGCCGGGCTTCGGCTCTAAACGGCATGCCCGTCGCGAATGGTTTGGAGGTTCCGATCCCGTTGACTCGCGAAGCGATCGCCGAATTCCTTGGCCTGACGATCGAAACAGTCAGCCGTCAGTTCTCCTTGCTGCGGAAAAGGAAAGTGGTCGATCTTCCAAGCAAACGTGCTGTGATCATTCTAGATGCTACAGAGCTACAGACCTTAGCCGGTAGCGGTTGGGAAGACGTGTCGACGAACGCCGTGGCCTGAGAAGCTGTTAATCTGACTCAGTCTAGCAATCTATAAATCCGACCATGTCGCAGGGGAGCACTTGATCCAGATCAAGGATGCTGCACCGCGATAGTGGCAGGTTCCTTCCAATCCTGGAGGAACATCCATGCATCTGCCACTCAAATTGATCTTCTTTGGCATCGTGATCGTCCTTAGCGCCCTTGCGGCGAATTGGGGCCATGATCTCGCCTATCGGGTAAATGCGCTCGTTGTCATGATCGCAGCTTCGGTTGCGTTCTTATGGACAATGTCGCGTGAAGCCGAGCGAGAACAGGAGATAACGTCCACTGGCTACATGGACGACGTCATCCGTGCCGGAGTGATCGCCACCGCTGGATGGGGGATCGTCGGCTTTCTCGTTGGGGTAATCATCGCGTTTCAATTGGCGATCCCAGCGCTTAATCTCGACCTACCTTGGACATCCTTTGGACGTCTCCGACCCCTCCATACCTCTGCCGTGATTTTTGCGTTTGGCGGGAACGCTCTGATCTGCACATCCTTTTACATCGCGCAACGCACATGCGCAGCACGGCTATGGGGTGGTAACCTGGCTTGGTGGGTGTTCTGGGGCTATCAACTGGTCATCGTTCTGGCGGCGACATCCTATGTATTTGGCGGGTCCGAGGGCAAAGAGTATGCCGAGCTTGCCTGGCATATCGACCTTCTGCTCGCCGTGGTCTGGATCGGGTACCTTGCCGTCTTCCTAGGTACATTAATCCATAGGAAAGAGCCGCACATCTACGTGGCGAACTGGTTTTTCCTCGGCTTCATCGTCACCGTCGCGATGCTGCACGTGGTGCGCAACCTCTCGGTACCAGTTTCGATTTGGGGATCGACCAGCTACTCGACATTTTCCGGTGTTCAGGATGCGATGCTGCAATGGTGGTATGGCCACAACGCCGTGGGCTTCTTCCTGACAGCAGGCTTTCTGGGGATGATGTACTACTTCGTGCCCAAGCAGGCTGAACGTCCTGTTTACTCTTACAAACTCTCGATCATCCACTTTTGGGCGCTGATCTTCCTCTACATTTGGGCCGGTCCGCACCATCTGCACTACACGGCTCTACCCGATTGGGCGCAGACACTCGGCATGGTGTTTTCGGTCATCCTCTGGATGCCAAGTTGGGGCGGGATGATCAACGGGTTGATGACCCTACAAGGCGCTTGGGACAAGCTTAGGACTGATCCTGTTCTTAGGATGCTGGTTGTCAGCGTGGGCTTTTATGGCATGGCAACCTTCGAAGGTCCGATGATGTCCATCAAGGCCGTGAACTCACTAAGCCATTACACAGACTGGACAATCGGGCACGTGCATTCGGGCGCATTAGGCTGGAACGGGATGATCACGTTTGGTGCGCTGTACTTCCTGACGCCACGTCTCTGGGGCCGCGCGAAGCTCTATTCGCTCAACCTCGTCTCCTGGCATTTCTGGCTCGCGACACTCGGCATTGTGCTCTATGCGGCCTCGATGTGGGTCACTGGGATCATGGAAGGTCTTATGTGGCGCGAGACTGACACACACGGATTTCTCGTGAACTCTTTCGCCGACACAGTCTCCGCCAAGTTCCCAATGTACATCGTCCGCGGTCTGGGCGGAGTAATGTATCTCGCAGGAGCTCTGATCATGGTCTTCAACCTGTATCAGACAATCCGCGGTCGCGAAGCTCAAACAAAATCCATCGCCATTCCAGCGGAGTAGACCCGATGATGATCATTCGCCTTGCCGGAGCCAACAGCCCGACCTTCTGCCAGAACTTCTTTCGCGGGAACGCCAATCCCCCTTCAGGGTTGCAGGACGAGCTTTTGGGATTGGTGTCCTCGCTCGATGGTCTCGACGCCTATCGAGGCATGGAAGATCGGCTTCAAGTTATGTCGAGCATTTCCAAGGGTGAGGACAATGGCTGACGCTCAGCATTCTACGCCGACGCAGAGAATCCTGCATCACCATGGTAAGATTGAGCGGCACGCGACCGTCCTTTTGATCCTGGCACTTATTGTTGTGTCAATCGGCGGGATCGTCGAAATCGCCCCGCTCTTTTATCTGCAAAACACGATCGAGAAGGTGACGGGAATGCGCCCCTATTCGCCCTTAGAACTGCTGGGGCGGCAGATCTATATCCGAGAGGGCTGCTACACCTGCCACTCGCAGATGATCCGGCCGATGCGGGACGAGGTGCAGCGATACGGTCATTACTCGCTGGCCGCCGAGTCCATGTACGATCATCCTTTCCAATGGGGGTCAAAGCGTACGGGCCCGGATCTGGCACGCGTTGGAGGGCGATATTCTGATGAGTGGCATATAGGCCATATGGAAGACCCACGTGCCCTGGTGCCTGAATCGATCATGCCTGCCTATCCTTGGCTTGCAGAGACGCGGTTGGACTTCAAGAACATCTCGGCGCATCTTCAAGCCAATCGAGGCGTTGGCGTGCCATATTCAGACGAGATGATCGCGGCGGCCACGCGGGATCTTCGCGCACAGGTCGATCCCGACCATGAAAACGTCGATGATTTTCTCACCCGCTATCCTAAGGCGCAAGTCCGAAACTTTGACGGTCGACCTGCGATCACCGAGCTGGATGCCATGATCGCCTATCTGCAGATGCTCGGCACGCTGGTTGATTTCTCTGTCTACGAAGCAGAAGCGAACTATCGCTAAGGAGGCGACGATGGAAACCTACACCTGGCTGCGCGCCTTTGCCGACAGTTCCTTCCTTATCGTAATGACCGCGTTCTTCGTGGGCCAGATCCTTTGGACGTTGCGTCCCGGCTCTCGATCAAAGCACGCATCCTTGGCCGAGATACCTCTGCGCAACGATACGCTGCCAGCGGAACCTGATCCCGTGGAGGACGAAGATGAACGCCCCTGAAATCGACGAACTAACGGGGACGAAGACAACCCAGCACGAATGGGATGGAATCCAAGAGTTGGATACACCCCTTCCGCGTTGGTGGCTTTGGACCTTCTATATGACGATCGTCTGGGGCATCGCTTATACGATCGCTTATCCAGCATGGCCGCTGGTTTCACAGGCCACCGGTGGCCTCCTTGGATATGCTTCACGCGCCGAGGTCGCAAAGTCGATCGAAGATCAGATGGCAGCCAATGCCGACATTTCCCAACGCATTACCGAAATGGAGATCGCATCGATCGCCGCTGATGCTGAGTTGGATAGCTTCGCCCGATCTGGCGGTGCTGCTATCTTCCGAACCAATTGCTCGCAATGCCATGGTGCAGGCGCGGCTGGCGCGCGAGGCTATCCTAACCTGGTCGATGACGACTGGCTTTGGGGCGGAGATCATGACGCTATTGCCTTCACAGTCCGCCATGGCATTCGCTGGGAAGAGGACGACGATACCAGATACTCGCAGATGCCAGCGTTTGGCAGGGACGAGCTTCTGACAAAGGACGAGATCGCCTCTGTAGCCGATCACGTCCTGTCCCTCTCGGGCAAGGCGGAACCTTCTGAGCTGGGCGCAGCCCTCTACAACGACAACTGTGCAGTCTGTCACGGCGATCAAGGCCTCGGCGATCAAGAACAAGGATCCCCAAATCTAGCCGACGCAATCTGGCTCTACGGCGAAGAGCGCGACACCGTAATCGAAAGCATCTCAAACGCGCGCTTTGGCGTCATGCCTTCATGGAATACCCGTCTGACTGAGGCCGAGATCCGTCAGGTGACACACTACGTCCACAGCTTAGGTGGAGGTGAATAGTGTCACTGCCACTGGAATGTCGCGTTCAGCGCATGTTGCTCTCTTTCAGAGACAATCCGCGCCGAATGCAATCGTTCGGCAAAGGGGTAAGAGTGCCGCGGGCATGGTCGTGACAAGCGGACAATCACCCAACCTCTACGAGGCCCGCCAAGCGGTCTTTCCTCGGGCAGTGAGGGGCTACTACCGTCGGCTCAAATGGTGGATCATGGGGCTCACCCTGGCGGTTTACTATCTCACCCCATGGGTCAGATGGGATCGCGGCCCCCATTTGCCGGATCAGGCTGTCTTGGTGGATCTGGCGGGACGGCGTTTCTTCTTCTTTTGGATCGAGATCTGGCCGCAAGAATTCTACTATGTAGCCGGTTTGCTGATCATGGCGGGTATCGGTCTCTTTCTCGTGACCTCCGTGCTGGGGCGGGCATGGTGCGGATACACCTGTCCACAGACGGTCTGGGTTGATCTGTTCCAACATGTCGAAAGCTGGATAGACGGCGATCGAAATGCGCAGTTCCGCCTGCTTAAATCCAGTTGGACAGCCACCAAGATACGCAGGCGAGCTGCCAAATGGTCTATATGGCTCGCGATCGCCTTGGCGACCGGGGGTGCTTGGGTCTTCTATTTCACCGATGCGCCGACCTTAGCGTTACAGCTCGTTTCCGGCACCGCACCCTCGGTCGCTTATGCAACCATCGCTACGCTCACAGCCACGACATTCATTCTCGGCGGCTTTTTGCGCGAACAGGTGTGTATCTATATGTGCCCCTGGCCTCGCATTCAGGCGGCCATGCTAGATGAGAACTCGCTGACCGTGACCTACAAGAGCTGGCGGGGTGAACCGAGAGGTAAGCATCGCAAGTCCGAGGGCGCCGCAGCTCTGGGTGACTGCATCGACTGCAATGCCTGTGTCGCAGTCTGTCCCACTGGAGTCGACATCCGGGATGGCCAGCAAATGGGGTGCATCACCTGTGCGCTCTGCATAGATGCTTGCGATGAAATCATGGAGAGAGTTGGCAAGCCCCGCGGGCTGATCGACTATTGCAGTCTGGTCGATGAAACATTGGAGCGCAAAGGAGATACCGCCTGGCCTGTGCTGAAACGGATCGTTCGACCAAGAACGATGATTTACACGGTGCTTTGGGCAGCCGTTGGGATCGGTATGATCACGACACTTTTCATGCGCGACACAATTGATCTGACTATCCGGCACGACCGCAATCCGATCTTTGTAACCTTGTCCGATGGCTCCGTTCGAAACGGCTATGAGGTTCGCATCCAGAACCGGAATCCGGATCCGAACATTTTTCGACTCTCGGCCGAAACCGAGGCTGGATATGTCCGAATGACGGTTCAAGGCCAAGACGCCGCGGCGATCCAGATTCCTGCTGATCAAACACGGAAACTGCGTGTTTACCTAACAACCCCGGCAGGTGCGAATCTACCCGAACGCATTCCAGTGACGCTTTGGGTTGAAAACCTCATGACGCGGGAACGCAGCACCTACATCACTCATTTTCAAGGACCAGCCTCATGACCCAAGAACTTAAAGGTCACCATGTTCTCTTCATTGCCCTGACCGCGTTTGGGATCATTATCGCAGCCAATCTCGCAATGCTCTTTGCCGCGACCGGCAGTTTTCCAGGTCTGGTTGTTAAGAACACCTATGTCGCGAGCCAAGGCTGGAATGCCAAGGCTGAAGCGCAAAAGAGTTTGGGCTGGAGCAGTGAAGTTTCCTACCTCGATGGGACTCTGATTGTAGCAATCGAAGACGTGACCGGCAGGCCACTTGGCAACCTTAACCTCATTGCCACTGCTGGGCGCCCCGGCACCGATCTGCATGATAAGGCCCTGCAGATTCAACCGATTGGAGACAGCTATCTCGCCTCAACGAGCCTATCTCCTGGGCTGTGGAAGATCAGCATCAAGACAAAAGATGAACCTGCGTATCAGCAATCCGCGGTTCTTCATGTCCCTGGAGAGCGGTAATGCCCCTTGATCAAAGTGCTCCGCGCGAAACGGTCGATCTATTGATTCCAGGGATGTCCTGCGCTGGATGCATGATCCGTATTGAGAGATGTTTGAGCTCGGCGCCCGGGATCGCAAAAGCAAGAGCGAACCTGTCAGCTCACACTGCGCACTGTGTATTTGACCCCTCTCTGACAAACCCGGACGCTTTGATCGAGGTACTGAGTAAGAACGGCTTTGCCGCGCGACTGTTCGACCTAAACGAAGGAGGCAAAGCCCCGGCTGACAGTAAGGGGCAAGACCTGTTGCTCCGCCTCGGCGTGGCGGGGTTCGCCGCCATGAATGTGATGATCCTGTCGATCTCTGTCTGGTCAGGGGCTGAGGCTTCGACACGTGATCTTCTGCATTGGATCTCCGGTCTGATCGCGTTGCCAGCAGTCGCTTTTGCCGGCAAGCCATTCTTCCAAGGGGCTTTAACCGCCCTATCCGCCGGTCGGATGAACATGGATGTACCGATCAGCCTCGCCGTCATCCTAGCGGCGGGCAACTCCGTCCTAGAAACGGCGCGCGGTGGTCCAGATGCTTACTTCGATGCCGCGATTATGCTGATCTTTTTTCTGCTGATCGGGCGCTATTTAGAACACCGTACAAGATCACATGCCCGGTCTGCGGCAGTTGAATTAATGGGCATGGCGGGCCGCACAACACTGCGCGTTTTGCCAGATGGGAAGCGTCTACCCATTAAGGTCGAAGAACTCTCGCCTAGCATGATTGTCGAAGTTGCGCCGGGTGAGCGGATACCCGTGGATGGTCGGATTTGTCTCGGCAGCACGGAAATCGACCGCGCCCTTGTCACCGGAGAATCTGCACCCGAGTGGGCTGCTTTGGACAGCCAAGTTTATGCAGGAATGCTCAACCTGACTGGCTCCATCCATGTCGAGGTCATCGCGACCGGGGATGAAACCATGCTAGCCGAGATTGCTCAGATGGTTGACGCTGCTGAGCGGGGCAAAGGCCGCTTAGATCGAATTGCTGATCAAGTCGCGCGGATCTATGCGCCTCTAGTGCACATTCTGGCGGCGAGCGCATTCCTCTATTGGCTCCCGGCGCAAGGGGGCGCTCATGGCGCTCTGCAAATCGCCGTGGCGGTGCTGATCGTGACCTGCCCGTGCGCCCTAGCCTTGGCGGTACCAACCGTCCATACGGTCGCGAGTGCTCGGTTGTTCAAAGAAGGCATCTTTCTGAAGAACGGAGCGGATCTAGAACGCTTGGCCCAGGTCGATATGGTGGTCTTCGACAAGACCGGCACACTGACCGAGGCAGAGTCACAGCTTTGCTCCCCGCCTCGGCGTGATGATCCGGCTTGGCCGGTTGCTGCGGCACTCGCGACAGCCTCTCACCATCCTCTATCCCGGGCGATTGCCCGCGAAGCTAAAACGATGGGAATTCAACCTGCTCGGGTCACGGACATTATCGAGACGCCAGGGTTCGGCGTCGAGGGGAAGCTCAATGGTCACCACGTCCGATTGGGTCGCCACGGATGGGCTGGAGCGGACGAACCCAGCGCTTCTGGAGTAGCCTTATCGATGCACGGACACGTCATCCGTTTCCAGTTCACGGAGGCTCTTCGCCAAGATGCGGCTGAGACATGCGCCGAACTCTCTGTCCGGGGTTTGGATCTAGCTATCCTCTCCGGCGACCGGACCGACGCTGTCGCAAAGATCGCCAAGGCGACGGGGATCAGTGAAGCGCGTGCGGCGATGCTCCCAGGCGACAAGCTTGCTTGGTTGAAGGCCCGTATTGCAGAGGGGCGTCGGATCCTTATGGTCGGTGACGGTCTCAACGACAGTCCAGCACTCGCCCTTGCTCACTGTTCAATGTCGCCAGCCTCTGCGTCCGACGTTGCAAAAACTGCTGCTGGCTTGGTTTTCACAAGCGACAGTCTTGCCGTCGTTGCCAGAGCTCACTTGATCGCATGCCGCGCCCGGAGGCGCATGCTGGAGTGCTTTGGCATCGCCGCCGCCTACAATGCTGTTGCAATTCCCTTGGCAGTTTCCGGTTTCGTTACACCATTGATTGCCGCTATCGCCATGTCCGCCTCGTCCATTCTCGTGGTTGTTAACGCTTTGAGGTTGAGAGGTTCGCGATGACAATCTTGGCAGTTCTTATTCCAGTCTCGTTGCTCCTAGGGGCGTTTGGCCTAATTGCTTTTATCTGGTCTCTACGTGATCGCCAGTACGACGATCTGGAGGGCGATCAGTACCGAGCACTCTTCCGTGACAAGTGAGCGATGGGCTGAATGTCCCGGAATAGATAAGAAGCTCTCACTGTATTGATGCCTAATCGGCATCTCCACCGAGAAGTGGTGGACCGCGGTCTCATCTTATTGCCTCATCGGATATGCATAGATCATCGTCATCGAGTGCGTGGCGGCAAAGCTGGTGAAGCTGTTCGAATGAAACCGACGAACGAGCGCTACGGTGACCAAGTTTCCAGCAAAACGAGATCCACCCGTCATGGGCTTCCGTCAGCGCTTTGGACCGACCTTAAGGTAGGAGCCTTAAAGCGAACGCTAGAACGCCCCTTAGAAGTGACTTTAGCGGAACGTTTTAGGTCAAGTTCAAGCGCGCCGATACTGCGGGTAGAGATCCAAAACGGATCGAAGGGACATAGGCTACCGATCCCAAGTTGTTCCCCCGGATCTTTCCGAACCGCAGGAGCAGAATTTGCGAACACGCCCTAAAAAAAATCAGGCAAGACTCAGCTTGAAAGCCACACCTTGTCCATGTGTTGCTCGACACTCTGATGCATCTCAAATCCGTTCACACCATCGCGGTAGGAGCGCGAAATGTTGCGCCAGTATGGCTGTATGATCACGCCTTCGTCGACCATGATCTGCTCGATCTTGGCCATAAGCTCTCTTCGTTGATCCGTGTCTGGGGTCGCAAGCGCCTGGTCCAGCAAGGCATCAAACTCGGCGTTCGCAAAGGCACTTTCGTTCCAGGGAACGCCAGACTTGTACGCTAGTGCCAGCACCTGCACACCGAGCGGGCGGCCGTTCCAGTTGGTCGAGGAGAACGGATACTTGGTCCAATCGTTCCAGAAGGTCGAGCCTGGAATGATCGTCCGTTTGACGTTGATGCCCGCATCACGCAGTTGGGCAGCGACGGCGTCGGTGGTGTTGCGCCGCCAGTCATCATCTAGCGAGATCAATTCAAACTCGTAATCGGTCATCCCGGCTTCTGCGAGAAGCGCTTGCGCCTTCTCCACATCGCGAACCGCGGGACCAATATCGGCGTATTCGACATGCATTGGTCCAACATGGTGGTTTGCAGCAACAGCACCTGCATCGTTGATGCCAAGCCGCAGGACGATTGCGTTGTCTACTGCCAGCGCGAGAGCACGTCGTACACGCACGTCATTGAACGGTTCACTGTTCTGGTTGGGTCGAATGACGATCGTGGCACCCGTCGCGATGTCGCTGGTGATGATGCCGACCGAGTCAAGTTGGGGCACTGAATCGGATTGGGTCTCCTGGTTGCCATCCACTTCCTCGGCTTCGAAGGCGGCGATCATCGCTGTCGGGTCAGTCCCGTGATCGATCCACTCGACACCATCCAGATAAACGTCGCCTTTCCACCAGTTGTTGTTGCGCGCGACCTCAGCACTGTCATTCACGTCCCAGCGCACCAGAGTGAAGGGACCGGTCGTGATCGAGAGTGCTTCCATCGGGTCCAGCTCACCGTTGTAACTGCGATGCATGATCAGCGTCGGGTAATCCGCCATGCCGGCGATCAGCGAGATATCGGGCGCAGGCAGGTTCAGCCGGACAGTGTAATCGTCCACCCGCTCGATGGCGCCTTCGACGGCTTTCTTAGTAGCCGGATCGACAAGGGCACCCATGCGTGTGGCAACCGAATTGCCTTCTACCTCCGCATCGCACCAGCGGGTCACGTTATGGATCACATCATCGGCGTTGAAAGCGTCACCGTTTGACCAAGTGACCCCTTGGCGGATGTTCAAAGTGATGGTTTTGGCGTCATCGCTGGTCTCCCAGCCTTCGAGCAACCAGGGCTCGAAGCTAAAATCACGGTTCCAGCGGACGAGGTACTCGTTGCACTGACGCGCGATGTTCGCGCTTTCGGTCCAGTCAAAGGTGCGCGGATCCTTGAAGGCCTTCACCACCATTGAGATCCGCATGATGCCACCCTTCTGAGGCTCCGCCGCCGCGGCTTCATTAGGAGCAATCTCGCCAAGCGCAAAGGCGCCCACTGATGTAACGCCAAGAGCCGCCATGGTGGCGAGATACTCGCGGCGGTCCAACTTGCCATCCCGGAATTGGCTCGCGATACCGTCCGCCATCGGGTGCAGTGACCGCTCGGTCATCATGAATTTGGTCATTGCCGTCTCCTCTGTTGAGTTGGTTCGCCCTCCGGAGACACGTTATCGTCAACCGGTGGTATATAGTTGAATGCCCATTCGTTGTAGCTGCCCTTGCCCCGGTACCAGAGCACTTGGTCACCGGGTTTCTCGTCATGGTTCCAGGTCGCCGGTTGGCCGTTCTTCATCGCATTACGAACCCGCAGCCGGCGCTTCTGGCTCTGCCGGATGCGCTGGGTCAGCTCGGATGCATCCCAGACATCGGCCAGCTCGTCGAGGAACGCCTCCACGATCTCGCGATAATCAGGATCGCTTGCCAGGTTCACGCACTCATTGGGATCGGCATCGAGATCGAACAGAAGATCGGGATCATCCTTGGACGAGATGAACTTGTACCGCCCACGCCGGATCATGAAGATTGGCGACGCGGTCGCTTCGGCCAGGTACTCCGCGTAGACCGAACGCGGTGACGACAAGCTCTTGTCTCCCAACAGACCGGTCAGGTCGATCCCATCCAGGTCTGCGTCATCACTCTCCCAAGGATGACCAAGTGCTAGTCCGTTGAAGCTTGGCAGGAGATCGACGAGCGAGCAAAGCTCACTGACACGTTGCGGTTCTATCCAAGGCGCCGAGAGGATCAGCGGGATACGCATCGACGGCTCGAAGAAGTGCTTCTTGAACCACATGCCGCGCTCACCCAGCATCTCGCCATGATCGGATGTGAAAATGATGGCCGTGTTCTGATCTGCACCCGTCGCCTTGAGAGCCTCAAGGACCCTGCCCACAAGCTGATCGATATAGCTGATCGAGCCGTAATAGGCCCGTCGTGCCCTGCGAATATCTGCATCGCTGAAGCTGAAGTCGAGCATCCCGAAATCGATGAGCAGGCGGCGCGAGTGCGCGTCATGCATGTTCGGCAACAAGGCACCAACCGAGGGCATCGGGATCTCGGCATTCTCATAGAGATGCCAGAACTCTTTCCGACAGAGATAGGGTTCATGTGGATGCGTGTAGGAGACCTGGAGGAAGAAGGGGCGGTCATCATCGGATCTCGCGAGATCGTAGATGTGCTGGACCGCCTTGTGCGTGACCTCTTCATCGTAGTCGATCTGCACACTGCGCTCGCAGACGCCTGAGATGATCACACCCCGCGGATCGTTCGTATCGCGTATCCCTTCATCCGCCCAGTTCGGCGCCCAGCTGAAATCGGCGGGATAGAGATCGGCGGTCAGGCGCGTCTCGAAGCCATGATACTGGTCGGGCCCAATGAAATGCATCTTGCCCGACAATGAGGTCTGGTAACCGAGTTCTCGCAAATGGTGCGCATAAGTGGGAATGCTCGACGAGAACTCCGCCGCATTGTCATATGCGCCGACTTTTGATGCGAGCTGGC
The DNA here is from genome assembly GCA_039185285.1 of Pseudomonadota bacterium. Lineage (GTDB taxonomy): Bacteria > Pseudomonadota > Alphaproteobacteria > Rhodobacterales > Rhodobacteraceae > Thermohalobaculum. Next base: position 2,183 of record JBCDAQ010000013.1, on the reverse strand, counting down.
CCGTCGCCATTGAGAACCGCGAGGGCGCGCATAGCGGAAAGTTGCAGTAGGCGTTCTCGAACACGACCCCATCCCGTGCCAACAGATCCAAGCTGGGCGCGTGGCAGATCCGATTGCCATACGCGCCCAGATAGGCGGCTGCCAACTGATCGACCTGAAGAAAGAGGATGTTTGGTTTGGATACCATTTGCCACCTCTGTGACCTTGACGTTCACGGGTTCGAACCGCGCCGTTCCTAAGGAATGCTACGCTGAACCCGTCAGATGTGAAGTTCCAAACCCCGATCGCTTATGTTAGCCAAAGCGTTATGGCAAACATACGCAAACACCTCGCATCCATGAACCGGCTCGTAACATTCGAAGCTGCGTGCCGGACCGCGAACTTCTCGCGTGCAGCGGAGGATTTGGGTATCACACGCATCTCTGTCAGCCGACAGATTGCGGAGCTAGAATCGATGCTCGACGTCACTCTTTTTCAACGGAATCATCGATCCGTTTCACTAACAGAGGCCGGAAAGCAGCTTGAATCAGCGATTGTTCCCGCACTTACGGCAATTGCGGACACATTGAGCCAGATCGGAGAGAGCAAGGGCAGCACGCGGGTTTCAGTCACAACCACGACGGCATTTGCGACTTACTGGCTGATGCCCAGACTTGGCGAGTTCGGGGCCTTGTTCCCTGAAATCGAACTTAATCTAGTCGTTTCGGATCGCTATCTGGACCTTGAGGCGGAGGAGATTGATATTGCAATTAGATATACGGCTGACCCTCCCACATCTGGCCGTTCAGTCGCGCTCTTTCGTGAACGTGTTTTCCCAGTGTTCAGTCCGGCCTACCTGGCTCGGGGAAGGCTGGAAGAGCCTAAGGACCTTTTGAACGAGGTCTTGATAAGCCTAGCAGGACCCTACCGACCCGAAGCACGCTGGCCCTATTGGTTCAGGCAAATGGGCGTCGAAATGCGTGATCCTTCGCCTGCCGTCACCATGAACACCTACATCACAATGCTGCAAGCCGCGATCGAAGGACAAGGCATCGCTTTGGCAGGATCACCTTTGGTCGACAACTTAATTGAAGCAGGTTCTCTGGCGACCTTACCAGATTTGTTCGCGGTCGAACGGGAATGCTTCTTCCTGTTAGAACGCCAAAGAGCTGGAGCAAGCGCATCGATTTTCTACGATTGGCTTAGCAATCATTCTCGCAAGAGCTGAGTATCAACGTAGAGCGCGAGTGCCTAAGAGCTGGTTCGGATGATGGAGTGTGAGAGAGTAACGACGCACATGTCCAAGCCACCACTTCCGTTGCAAACGGTCTATGGAGTTTAGTCGGCTTTCCATTTGGGTGACGGTGATGCGATGATTCCTGGCGAAAGTGACAGCGTAACCGTGTACGTAGTTAAAGCAGTAGAACTGCTACTTGGAGTCGGCATGAAAAGGTATCTGTTCGACAGAGGATCGAAGGCTCGAACATGACGAAGATAGAGTACATCTACTCGGTGCACTCGGCGTTCGCTTATCTCGGCTCAGCCGAACTTAGCGCTATCTGCCAACGACATGATGTCACGCTGGTCCATAAACCGATGGTCCTGACACCGGTTGTCGAAGCTCAAGGCAGTCTTCCTTTCGGCGCAAGGTCGCAAGCTCATGTCGATTACTTCTTTGGGAGAGAAATCGAACGATGGGCTGAATACCGAGATTTGCCAATCGTCAAGTTTAGGCCGACGCATCACGATGCAGACTATTCCTTGGCTTCTGGAATGATCATCGCGCTAGGAGAATCTGGATCTCAAACGGATGAGATGACCCATGCTCTTCTGCAAGCTCACTGGCGCGACGATGCCGACCTCTCTGATGTGGAGACACTTGCAAAGCTGGCAACCCAATTGGGCCACGATGCTGAAACTCTATTGCATCACGCCGGGTCCGAGCGTGTTCAGGCAACGCTGCAAGCGAATACAGCGTGGGCCCGCGACCTGAACGTATTTGGCTCGCCAACCTACATCGTCGATGGCGACCCGTTTTACGGACAGGACCGACTGGCTCTGATCGAAAGAGCAATCTCGAAACCGTTCGCGATGCCTACATGGTCTAATCCACCCGTTGCGCCCGCCGATTAGCAACGCTAACAGAGCTGAACATTACCCATACAAAGACGGCCTCTCATGCTTCGCGATGACGCTCTCCGGCT
>JBCDAQ010000012.1:0-39759 GCA_039185285.1 Pseudomonadota bacterium | reverse complement strand
GCCTCTGGCCCGACCGGCTGAAGCATGAAACCTTTGACGTTCACACCCATCTCGTCCCAGAGCTTGTCATAAAGCTCTTTGCCGCCGCCATACTGGAACCAGCTGAGGAAGGCGATGTTGTCGATGCCGACACCGGCACCTGCAACGGGCGATCCGAACAGCATGGCTGCCGGGTGCTTGCCCGACCAGTAGTGGGTCCAGGCAAACCCTGCTTCCACAAGGCCTGCATCAACGGCGTCAAGCGTTTCCTTTACGCCGACAACCGCGCCGGCCGGCAGGATTTCAAACTTGACTTCGCCATTGGTGAGCGCTTCCACGTCATTGGCGAATTGCTGCAGCATGAAGACTTCGTCCGCCTTGGTCGGGATCACCGACTGTACGCGAATGACCGTCTCGGCCCAGGCCGTCGAGGCCAGCGCCATGGTCGCTGCGGCCGCACCTACGGCCAGTTTCTTCATAATCGACATATGGATCCTCCCTTTCGTCGATGGGTGCGCCTGCCGGTTCTCCGCCGGCTCAGCACGTTTTCGCGGACGGGTTGCCGTCCTTATCCATTCCGCGCATCTGCGCGGATGAAGTCCGAGGCACGTTCCCCGATCATGATCGCCGGGGCGTTTGTATTGCCCGAGACTATCTGTGGCATGATCGAGGCGTCCGCGACCCTTAGACCGCGGACACCATGCACCTTTAGTTTCGAATCCACCACCGATAATCCATCCTCGACAGGACCCATTTTACAGGTTCCCGTTGGATGATAGATCGTGGTGGAGGTATTCCGGGCCCAGTCGAGGATCGCGGCATCATCATCCTCGCCGATCCCAGGGCCTGGTCGGAATTCTTCGGTCACTTCTGCACTCAGCGGCGGTAGCTTTGCAATGCGGCGAGCGATCTTGATCCCGTCGGTCAACGCCCTGCAATCCGTTTCGGTCGCAAGGTAGTTGGGATGGATAATCGGATGCGCCTTTGGATCAGTGCTCTGCAGGCGCAATTCGCCCGCACTTTCCGGGCGCAGCACGCAAACGCTCGCCGTAAAGGCATCGAAGGGATGCGGCCCCTCGGTTGGACTGTCGGCCGAGAACGGCTGGATATGGAACTGGATATCCGGCGTCTCCAACTCGGGTCGTGTCTTGAGGAAGGCGGCTCCCAGGCTTGCAGCCATGGTCATTGGACCGGTCCGGCGGACGGCAAACTCGAGCGCCATGCCGATGCGCCTGAGAAGGCTCTTACTCTCTGTATTGATGGTTGATGAGCGACACTTGAAAACCGGCCGCGCCTGTAGGTGGTCCTGCAGGTTCTGGCCGACCCCGGGTAAATCACGGTGAACCGTAACCCCAAGATCGGCCAGGTGCCCCCCCGGACCCACGCCTGACAGCATCAGAATCTGCGGCGAGCCGATGGCCCCTGCAGACAGTACAACTTCGCGTTTGGCAGTTATCGTCTCCCGGCTGCCACCGCGGATAACCTCGACCCCGGTCGCCCGACCCTGCTCGATACGAACCCGCTCGGTCTGCGCCCCCGTGACGATCGTCAGGTTCGAGCGTCCACGTGCCGGCTTGAGATAGGCGACCGCCGAAGAACATCTCAGGCCACGGCGCATCGTGAGCTGGAACGGCGCGACACCTTCCTGATCTTCGCCGTTGTAATCGGGGTTTGCGGCGAACCCTGCAGCCTCGGCCGACGTGAGCCAGTCATCGATGCATCGTCGGGTGAGACGGGTTTTGGAAACACTCAGGGGCCCCCCCGCCCCGCGGATGTCGTCCTGTCCCCCTTCCCAGTCTTCCATGCGTTGAAAAACGGGGGCGATCTCATCCCAGCTCCAGCCCTCGTTGCCGAGCTGGCGCCAGTGATCATAATCCTGGCGCTGGCCGCGAACATAAAGCAGGCCGTTGATCGAGCTGGAACCGCCGAGCACCCGCCCGCGCGGCCATTTGATCGCCCGACCATTCAGGCCCGGATCCGGCTCGGTCTTGTAGCACCAGTCGGTCGCTGGGTTGTCGAGGGTTTTAAAGTACCCAACGGGGATGTGAATCCACGGATTCCAATCCCGCCCCCCAGCCTCGATCAGAGCCACACTTAAACTGGAATCTTCGGACAGCCGGCTTGCGAGAGCGCAGCCTGCCGATCCTGCTCCAACGATGATGTAGTCGAATTCCAAATTTTTCTCTAATTATTGAGACTTTTCTTCTCAAAAAGAGTAGAACAGCAAAAGAGAGTCGCTGCAAAGGGTTTTTGAAGGCCACATCCATGTCGTCACCAGAGAAAGAGGATCGCGTCCCAACCAATCTCCGCTTGTTGAAGATCATGGAGATCGTTGCGCGCGCCCAATCGCCCCTCTCCCCAACCCAAATCAATGCAGAGCTTGGTCTGCCAAAACCTTCGATCCACCGCTTGTGCCAAACGCTACTGGAAGAAGGTTACTTGGCGCGGGAGGCTGGCTCACGCCAATTGCGCCCGGCGCGAAAGCTCAGAGATATCGCTGCGGGGATTTTGAATGCCTCAGATCTCTATCTCGCGCGCAATCAGATCATGCAAGCGGTCGCTTTGGAGATTGGTGAGACGGTGAACTTCGTCGTCCCAGAACCTGAAGGCATGCGCTATTTAGATCGGGTCGAGACGGCCTGGCCTTTGCGGATTCAGCTGCCGATCGGCAGCCACGTGCCTTTCCATTGCACGGCCAGCGGGAAGTGTTTCTTGGCCAGCATGCCATTGCCGTCCGCGGCTCGGATGGCAAAATCTCTCGCCTTGCCACAGAAGACACCGGCAACTTTGGTTTCGTCCGATGACTTGCTGGATGAGGTTGCACGCATCCGCCTCCGAGGGTTCTCGACCGATACGCAGGAATTCATGGTTGAGATGAATGCTGTTGCGGTCCCCGTTACCTCACGCGAAGGCCGTTTCATTGGTGCGTTGGCTGCTCACGGTCCGATGAGCCGATTGTCCAAAGACCGGTTCGATGCGACGGCAAGTCTTCTACAAGCAGGTGCCAAGCAGCTCCGCGACAGTCTGTTCTGATCGGTTCACATGAGCTGAGCATTTCGCCGGTTACGATTTGGCGCTTGCCCAACTGGTGCCTAAGGGCTTGCAAAATCGGGGGAGTTGTTGATTTCGTAGGCAACGGGATGGGGAAAGTGGATGAGAGGGAGGTCCGGATGATGTTTCAAAGCCGTTATCGACCGGCTGGCAGTTCCAGAAAAGTGTGGATCGCAGCCGTGGTGATGCTCGCCGCGGGCCTTGCGTCCGAGCCGGTCCAGAGCGAGGCTCTGGTAGAGGCGGTCTCTGGCCAATCGCGGCCAGAGATCTTCGACATCTTGCCAGAAGGCACCAAACTGCAGCTTCGGGACGATGCGGAGGTTTTACTCGGCTACCCAACCTCATGCGTGCAAGAGCGAATCCGCGGAGGCACCCTGCTGGTTGGCGCCGATGAAAGTCAGGTGACCGGGGGATCGGTCGAACGTTCGACCCTCGATTGCGGTGTGAGCATGGTCCTTGCCGAGAATGAACGGCAAGTGAGCGGTGCCAGCGTTTGGCGAAATGAGAACGCACGGGGACATATTCTCGTCTATGACCTGTCTCCGGTTCTAGCTCTCGGTGGAACGCCTGCTTTTGTGACGGTGATGAGGACCGATCTTCCTGGTCGCGAAATCCGAATTGTCGCGCCAGGAGAGCATTTGGACTTGGCGGAGCGCGGAATATCGTTGGAGCCAGGGGGCATCTATCAGATTGCCTTCGGCGATCGCCAGGCGATCATCGAGGTTGATTTCGAGGCAACCCGGGCAGGCGGTCCGCTGGTCACGCGCTTCGTCCAAATGTGACCCAGAAGAAGTCTCTCAAGGCCGCGTTTTTTGCCGCGCTTTCGGCGCTTATTGCCGTTTTGGTTGTATCGGCACCGCCAGCGGGGCCGTGGTTGTCCGGGCTTTCGATTGATGGGCTGTTCTGGAGCCGAGCAGTTTTGGGCCTTGAAGCAGAGGCCCCAGAACAGAGCGTAGCTATCATAGCGATCGATGAGGAGAGTTATCGGCGAGCACCCTTGCAGGAAACCCCAAGGGTGGCTTGGACACCTTATCTGGGCCGGATTATCGAAGCGGTCGACGCCGCAGGGGCTGTTGCGATCGGGCAGGATCTCATTCTCTCAACCTCGCTTGAACCGATCGCCCCCGGCCTCGACCGCCCCTATTTTGCGGCGCTTGCCAAAGCCGGTGCTGGCGGAAAACTGGTATTGGGAGCTGCTTTACATCAGGGCAAGCCGTTGCAACCCCATCGCCGGCATCTTCTGGTTGCCGGTGGTGCCAAGAACCTCCGGCTGCTTAACTTGCCAACCGACCCGGATGGGATTGCGCGTCGAGCACCGCTAAGCTTCCCGGACATTGAGGGACGCGAGATACCGGGCTTCGCCGCTGAACTCGCACTCAGGAGTGGTCGGATCGATCGGCTGCCGGAGGCCGGATTGATCCCAAACTTTCAGGCATCAACCGGCGCACCAATCTATAGTTTCGCGGATATCTTGGCCTGTGCGGAAGCTGGCGATACGCGTTTTCTGGAAAACGCTTTCGCGAACAAAATTGTGCTGATCGGTGCCGTTCTCGATATCGAGGATCGGGTGAGCACAAACGCCCGCTTCCTGGGAAAACAAGATGGCGCCCTGTTCGCGGCGCGATGCAAGCACCAAGTTATGGACAGCATCTACAGCGCGGGCATCGCCCGCAATGCGATCCCCGGCGTTACCGTCCATGCGCAGGTGATCCAGGATCTGATCGCTGGACCAAGGCTACAGATGATCGCCTGGGGGGCCGAGCTGATGCTGATTGGCGGTGCTGCCGTGATGATCGCTCTGACCATTCAACTGGCGACACCCACCCTGTCGGTGATCACGCTGGGAGTGGTTGCCGGTGGGGTTCTGGCAGGCGGCGTTATGGCCTTCGCGCTCGGCCTCATCCTACCCGTTGGTCAAAGCGTGGTCGGAGTTCTGTTCGCAGCGGGTGCTTCCTATGGGATCCGTCTAGGCATTCTCGACCAGCAGAAGCGGCGGCTTCGGCAGTCTTTCTCACGCTATCTCAGCCCGGCCGTCGTCGCCGAGTTGGTCGATCAGGACCAGTTGCCCAAGCTGGGCGGCGAGCGGCGCGACGTAACGATCTGGTTTTCCGACCTTGCTGGTTTCACCTCGATGTCCGAGGGCATGGAACCTGAGCAATTGGTGACTGATCTGAACGATTATCTGACCGTCGTCTCGGACGTGATCACTGCGCATCGGGGGCTGATCGATAAATACATCGGCGACGCGGTGGTTGCTGTCTTTGGCGCGCCACTTCCGGATGAGGATCACGCAGAGAGCGCGTTGAAGGCAGCGCTGGCCTGTCAGAAAGCACTCGCTGCGTTCTCCCGCCAGCGGGGTGGATGGCCGGAGACGCGGATTGGCCTCCATTCGGGGAGCGCGCTGGTCGGTAATGTCGGATCCGAGCAGCGGCTGAACTACACCGTGATGGGCGATGCGGTGAATCTTGCCGCTCGGTTAGAGAGTTTGAACAAACGCTACGGCTCGACCCTGTTGATCAGCGACGATGTTATCACGCGGGCGCCCGGTATGGCGGATGACTTCCGAAGGCTTGAGCGGGTGCAAGTGGTGGGTCGCAGCCAGCCAACGACGGTTTACTCATCCGTGACACCCTTGTCATCGAGCGCCCTTGCCGAGTTCGAAAGCGCGCGATCCGAGTTTGAAGCCGGCGCGTTTGAGAGCGCCGCTACCCGGTTCGCGGCGCTGTCGGGCACCGATCCGGTTGCCGGGAAACTGGCAAAGATCGCACGCGGTTATGCGGACCACCCACCAACCGACTGGTCCGGTGTCACGATCTTGGACAAGAAGTAGGATTAACCGCTCATTAACGACGGCGCGCCACCTTCTTTCTCCCAAGCTGTCCCGGAATGTGACGTTCGGGCACCAGCTCGCTTGACGGATGAGCGGCGAGTTCACACACTCGCACCACGAGAAGATGCAGACCCGAATTCGAAGAGGCACCGTGCAGATTACATCAGCCAGCAGACCCGCCCGCACCCAGCGCGCGGCGACCTTAGCAACCGCTTTCCTCCTTCCCAGCTTGATCCTGACCGCGTGCACAGACAGCACGACCCGAGCGACTTTGACGGGTGATTTCCAGACGATCAACCAAAGTGCTCAGCGCAGTGATTTCGATCTCGCCAGCCTGGACATGAACGAGGTCTGGGCGTTCTGCCAAGCCTTCACCAAGGCCCGGACTTTCGACAGCTATGACAAGTGCATGGTAGAGCTTGAGCGCCGGGTCGCTGCGAACGAGGGCAATCTAATCTATATGGTTCAGGGCCTTTTCGACGCCGAGTTCACAGCCTATGGCGCCCATGCCGAGGGCATGATCAAGACGCTGAAATCCGAGGCAGCCCAAGCCCGAGGCGATGAAGAAGGTGCCTATGAGCTGGCCGCCGAGGTTGCTGCCCTGACAACGACTTATGCCTATCCCGGCTCCTCCTGGACCCCGGTAGTCAATGAGCGCTACGCTAAGCTGAGCGAGTATGAGGAGGCTTGGTTCTTCTGGATTGAGCGGCTCAAGCACCAGGTGCAGGCCCTCGGGCGTCAAGGATTGATTGCGGCGCGTTGGGGCGATGAGGCAACGGCGCGCAAGTTCGCCCGCCAGATCGAAGCCGTCGACGATTCCAGCAACAGCGCAGAGCAATGGTTCTTGCCTGAGACAAAGGCCCTGTGGTTGGGCCGGATTTACCTCGCGCTCGAAGATTATGACGCAGCCTATGCGGCGACCCACAAAAAAGATGATTTCGGGCTGTTCGAGATCCTCTCTGGCGCAAACGCGGTGATGCAGTTCGTCAACCCGATGATGATGGCGTCGATGGTCGAGCTGACCGGAAGCGCCGATCCCTATGCGCTGGATTTCGTCAGCGCGTTCGAGCCGCAATTCATGCGCCATCTCACCGAGCTTGAGACCGGTCGTTTAGCTGAAGCAAAGGAAGGCTATGCCGAGATCCTGGCCGATGATCGCGTCCGCGGCTTCGGCACATTGTACTGGCAAGCGCTGCATGGCCGGGGCCGGATTGCGGCGCTGGAGGGGAACTCTGCCACCGCGATCCGCGACTTCGAAGCCGCGATCGACGTGATCGAGAGCCAACGCCGGTCGCTCGACACCGAAGCGGGCCGGATCGGTTTTGTCGGAGACAAGCAGCGGGTTTATGGCGATCTGATCAGGCTCCTGATTGTAAGCGGCCGAGCGGATGAAGCCCTCGCCTATGCCGAACGGGCGAAGGCACGGGCGCTCGTCGATCTTTTGGCCTCGAAGGAGGCTCTCGGGTCGGAGATTCTGAGCCCTCAGCAATCCGCCCTGCTGACGAAGTTCGATGCGCAGGAGGAGACGCTGACCGCGCAATCCCGCGCGTCGGGTACGGCGAGTACCCGCTCGGCAAACACGGCGCGCGCGACGCTGATCCAGCAAGACCCGAACCTCGCCTCGCTGTTGACGGTTGAGGCGTTCTCGGCAGAGGAGCTGCAAGCGCTCATCCCAGCCGATGAGACAGTGATCGAGTACTATCTCGAAGGCGATCAGCTGTTTGTCTTTGTGGTGACCCGCAATGGTGTCTCGGCAAAGGTGCTCTTGGGCAAGGACCTGGCGCGGCAGGTCTCGCAGTTCCGACGGGCTTTGGGTCGACCGGGCAGCGATGCTTTCGCCGCACCGGGCCGGGCGCTTTATGACCGTCTGATCGCCCCGGTTGCCGCTCAGGTGACGACCGAGAAAGTGACGATCGTACCCCATGGCAGCCTGCACTACTTGTCCTGGGTCGCGATCCCGGTGGGCGATGGCTTCCTGCTCGACAAGTGGTCGATCCGGATTCTGCCGAGCGCGTCGGTCTTGCAGTTCGTCGGTGGGACCGCGTCGCCTGACGCAGCTCTCCTGGCGCTCGGCAACCCGGATACGGGCGACCCCCAGCTTGATCTGCCGGGGGCTGAGCTGGAAACACAAGCGATCGCGACCTCAGTCCCTGGCGCGCGGGCCCTCTTGCGCGGTGAGGCGACGGAGACTGCCCTGCGATCTCAGGCGCGCACGGCGAAAACACTTCATATCGCCTCGCACGGGGTGTTCCAGCCAACAGACCCGCTCGCCTCGGCGCTGGTGCTCTCGCCCGACAGTTCCAATGACGGTCGTCTGACTGTGGCCGAGATCTATGGGCTCGATCTCGATGCGGATCTGGTCACGCTCTCAGCCTGTGAGACAGGGCTAGGCCGCGTACAAAACGGGGATGATGTGATCGGACTGACCCGTGGCTTTCTGTTCAGCGGCGCCAAGTCGGTGATTGCAAGCCAGTGGCTGATCGATGATGCGGCAACGGCGACTTTGATGCAGGAGTTCTACGCCGACCGGGCGAAGGGATCCTCGCGTGAGGCGTTGAGGTTCGCCCAGTCCAAGATCAAAGACGATTACAATGCGCATCCCTATTACTGGGCGGCATTTCAACTAACGGGTGGGGATATCTAGGCCGAAGGCCTGGAAGGGATGAAGGGGAAGTCCATGAAGGTAAGGTCCAGGGTGACCGCGCTTGGTGCGGTCGCATCAGTTGTGGTCGTGGCCGCTTGCAGCCAAACCGAGCAGGAGATCATTGCAGGAGATACGGCCGCTCCAGCGGCGCGAGCTTCCGCCGAGGGATTTCGCTTTGACACTCTGAGCAATAACGAGCTTTGGCCCTACTGTGCTGCTCTGCAAAGCTCTCGTAGTTTCAAGGCGTTCGATCGCTGCATGACCGAGATTGATCGCCGCCTCGCCGTAGGTGGTGGTGTGCAGGTGATCTCCGACGCCCCGGGCCCACTTCCCAAGGATGGCGAATTGTATTTCAGCCGAAGTTGGACCGAGGCGACCGTGACGCAGATGCGCGCCGACGTCTTCTACAATTTGGGCCGCACAGAAGAGGCCCATGATCTGGCGCTCAAATCTTATCAAGCCTCACAACAGGATTTCATACTGATCTCCGAAGGCTTTCTCACAGGTGGAGAGACCGACTTCGAGATGCGCCGCAGGGAGGCGGAGGTCAAAGCGCTCGGTCTCTTGGGGATCATCGAAGCAGAATGGGGAGACAAACAATCCGCGATCAGCCGCGCCGACGCATTGGCGAAGGTCAATACCTCGTCCTTTTCGTCCCGCCAGATTGATGTCGACAACATTCAGCGCGCTTGGCGGGCAAGAATTCTCGCCTCGGTCGGCGAGATGGAGGCCGCCTACCAAGCGTTGCGGGACGATGAGGGTGACTCGATCGGCGCGGTCCTTGCCGGTCTCGACAACTTCGTCAACGAGATCAATCCGCTGGTGCAGGTGGGATGGTTCGCGATCACCGGCAACTCGTTTTCCTATGAGGATATCCAGTTCCTCTCCCAATTTGAGCCGCGTTTCCTTGGCTATTACGTCACGCTGGAGACCGGGCGCATTGCAGAAGCCAAGCAAGGCTATGAGGAGATTCTCGCCGACCCTCGGGTGAAGGGGTATGGCTCGGTCTACTGGCAAGCGCTGCATGGGCGCGGGCGGATTGCGCTGGCGGAGGGCGATCCTGCGGCAGCGATCCGCTATTTCGAGCAGGCGATCGATGTGATCGAAGGACAGCGTCGGTCGATTGATACCGAGGCGGGCCGCGTCAGCTATGTCGGTGGCAAGCAGGACGTCTATCGCGACATGATTAGCACGCTGATCGACAGTGGCCGGGCTGGAGACGCCTTTGCCTTTGCCGAGCGTGGAAAGGCGCGGGCGCTTGTCGACCTGCTCGCGACCAAGGATAACTTTGGGAGCGGTGCTGTCCGCCCGCGCGAGGCGGCTCTGCTCAAGCAATACCAGGCCGAGGAAGTCCGGCTCGCGAGCGAGGCGCGCACCCGAGGAACCGCGCTGACCGCAGACAGGAACTCGGCGCGCCGGGCGTTGGAGACCCAGGCGCCCGAACTCGCCGCTCTGGTGACTGTGCCAGCCTATACCGCCGGTGAGCTGCAAGCCCTGATCCCAGCCGACACGACCTTGGTCGAGTACTACAAAGAGGGCGATGCGCTCTTTGCCTTTGTCGTCACCCGGGATTCGATCACCGCGCGACGTATGGATGGCAGCCGCGTCGACGCGGCGGTCTCGCAGTTTCGACGTCAGCTAGGCTCTCCGACTGGCGACGGCTATCGCCGTTCAGGGGCGGTGTTGTTCGAGACGCTGATCGAGCCGCTGCGGGATCAGATCTCAGATTCCGAGCTGATCATCGTACCCCATGGTTCCCTACACTACATGCCGTGGAACGCGCTGCCGACAGGGAGCGGGTTTCTGATCGACGACTACGAGATCTCGATCCTGCCGAGCGCGTCAGTATTGGCGTTCCTTGGACGACAGCCTGAGCGCAATGGCCTGTTGGCGTTAGGGAATCCGCAACAAAATGACCCGCGCTGGGGCCTTCCTGGTGCTGAAGCCGAGGTCAAAGCAATCGCGGCCGAGATCGCGGCAGCAGATCTGCTGATCGGCGCCCAAGCGACAGAAGAAGCGCTGCGTTCCAAGGCGAGCAGATCGGGTGTTATCCACATCGCGTCCCATGGCGTTTTCGATGCTGGACAACCCCTCTCGTCAGCGCTGTTGTTGGCAGATAGTGGGCAACAGGATGGTCGTTTCACCGCTTCTGAAGCGTATGAGTTGGACCTGCCTGGCAGCCTCGTCACGCTTTCAGCAAGTGAGACGGGACTTGGGCGCGTCCAATCAGGCGACGATGTGATCGGATTAACCCGAGGTTTCTTGTTCAGTGGCGCGGACGCGGTCGTCGCGAGCCTTTGGTTGGTCGATGACCAATCGACATCGGATCTGATGCAGGCATTCTACAAGGCCTGGGCAGCGGGCCGCTCGGAACGTACAGCCCTGCGAGACGCACAGCTCACGCTGCGCCGTAAAGAGATGCATCCTTACTTCTGGGCCGCGTTCCAGTTAACCGGCAAGTAGCTGCAAACCTAACCAGTCTCGGCAAATGCGCGATCCAATCCAGAGGCGACCGCGTCGACATCCGAGATCGAGAGGCAGAGCGGGGGCACCATCCGAAGCACAGATTGATGAGGGCCAGATTTCGAGAGGATCAAGCCCTGATCTCGACAGGATTCGAAGACCGCCGAGGTCGTCTCTCGATCGGGTGTTTTAGATGCCCGATCACTGACGATCTCGATTGCGAGCATCAAGCCCTTGCCCCTCAAATCTCCGATTGCTGGGTGCTTCTGTTGCAATGCTTGAAGGCGTTTCAGCAGGGCATCGCCGACATGGTGCGCGTTCTCCTGCAGCCTCTCCTCACGCAGCACCGCAAGCACTGCCCGTGCCGCGGCGGCAGAGGTCGGATTGCCGCCGTAGGTGTGAAACATGAACTTCTCAGCCATCGGGGCGGCGACTTCTTTGCGCGCAGCGACCGCGCCAATCGGGAAGCCATTTCCAAGCCCTTTGGCCATAACCACCAGATCCGGCACCACGCCGTCGGCTTCGAACCCCCAAAAATGAGCGCCTGTTCGACCAAAGCCCGATTGTACTTCATCGGCAATGTAGAGACCGCCCGCGGCACGGACCCTCTCTGCCGCGCCCGTGAGGTAGCCCGGGGGCATTTCTATGATACCGCCATAGCCTTGGATGCTCTCGATAAAAATCCCCGCGACGCGGCCCGACGTGGCCGTGGCGATGGTGCGGTCGATCTCATCAAGATAGGGCTCGGTTCCTGCTCCAAAGATCCCGCGATACTGGTTTGGTTCCGGTACGAAGGCGACATGACCGGGCATGCCGGGATGGCGCCAGGATGAGATCCCGGTGATCGACTGCGCTGCTGCCGTCGGGCCGTGGTATGACGTGCGAAGCGCGAGAAGATCCAGGTTTCCTGTGTAGGTTCGGGCCATCGTCATCGCGAGGTCGATCGCCTCCGCACCCGAGTTCGTCAGATGCACAACCCAATCATGGCCCGCGGGCAAGGTGGCGGCGATCTCCTCGGCCAGATGAGCAGGTGTTGGGTGGTAAAACATCGTGGTGCAATGGGTGAGCGCCTGAGCTTGCTCCATCGCCGCGGCCACGACCCGAGGGTGCGAGTGCCCGACCGAGATACAGACACTCATGCCCAAGAGATCGGTGAACCGGTTGCCCTCATGATCCCAGAGGTACTGGCCCTGGCCTTTGTGAAAGACGATCGGCTCACGGAAAGGGACGAACTTCTTGAGCGAGGCGGAGTAGTAGCGGTCACGCCGGGCGGCTGTGCCCTCATAGCTCCAATCGGTGTGCAGCGGATGATCGTTCATTCTGTGCCTCCCTTGCGCAGGCGCGTGTTTGTTGGATCGAAGGGCGGATGGTCGAGGATTTGGGCCGGGACGCGGCGGCCTAGGAAATCGGCCTCTAACCTATCGCGAGCGGTGCGATCACGCAGATAGGCGAGCGCTAAACTCTTTTGCGTCCGGTGACCGAAAGCAGCAGAGGTGATGATCCCGACGCTGTGCCCGTCTTGCCAGAGACCATGGGCATAGAAGGGATGGGCCTGGTCCGACAAGATCTCCAGCAGCACCATCTCCCAGTCGTTTGCCCGGCCCTCCACGGCGGTTTGACCGGTTGAGCCGGGCGACTTTAAGAAAGCTGATAACCCGCTCTCGATCGGGGATCGCTCTGTCGTGAGATCGCTGCCCCAGGCGCGGTAGCCTTTCTCGAGCCGCATAGAATTGGCGGCATAGAGCCCGTAGTGGCCGATCCGGTGAGGCGCACCGGCCGTCTTTAGGGTTCGATAGATTTTGGGTATCGCCGCCATTGGGGCGTGAAGCTCCCACCCATACTCGCCGATATAGGAAACTCTGAGCGCCCGAACTGGGTGGCCCGCGATCTCGATCTGGCGCCAGGAAAGCCAGGGAAAGTCCAAGCTGTCGACGGTGCATTCGGAGAGGATTTTTCCAGCCGGGGGGCCCATTAGCGAGAGCACTCCGATCTCCTCAGTGACATCCGCGAGAGCTACCTCGCCCGGCGTCGATCTCAGAAGATCCCAATCGATCTGTCGAGCTGCGGCGGCGGATGTGAGGTAGACGTGGTCCTCCGCCAACCGGCTCACCGTGAATTCTGAAAGAACACCGCCCGCCGGAGTGACTGCGTGGGTGAGGCCGATCCGGCCGACCTCTGGCACTCGGTTCAGGCCCAGACTGTGCAGGAACGTGGCGACATCGCCCTTGGCTTCAAATTTGGAGAAGACTGAGAGGTCCGCGAGCGCCGCGCGATTGGTCGCCGCATCCACCTCGCTAGCCACTTGGTCGAACCAGCCGGGTTTGCCGAAGGTCTCAGCCGATGCTTTGGCGCCGAAGTGGAGCGGGCGTTCCCAACCATAAGCAAAGCCCATAACGGCGCCGGCTTTCACCATTCTCGGGTGAAGCGAGGAGCGCAGGAGGTCGCGCCCGGCTGGCCGTTCCTCGAACGGATAGTGGACACCGAACTGCAGCCCAAAGCATTCAACGGCCTTGGCGACCCGGTAGTCACGATCTGCCCATACGCCAAACCGACGGCTATCGACTGCTAGGGCGTCCATCGGCGGGGCGCCATGGGTCATCCAATGGGCGAGGAACCAGCCGGCACCACCACCCTCCATCACACCCATTGAAGAGCCAGTCAGGAGCCACGCATTCTCCGCCCCATGAGCCGGGCCGATCAGAGGGTTGGCATCAGGTGAGAAGGTGATCGGCCCATGGATCACCGACTTCAAGCCACCGGTTTCCAATGCTGGGATCCGGCCCAATGCGGCGAGGATGATGCCCTCCACCCGGTTCAAATCCGGCGGCATGAGATCGGCGCCGAACTCGGGCGGGACGCCGTCGACGGACCAAACCTGGGCGTTCTTCTCATAAGGTCCCAGGATCAGACCGTCGCGTTCTTGGCGGACATACCAGCTTTCCTCTGGATCGCGGATGATCGGCAATTCGGGGAGGCCCAAGGCCTGACGGTCAGCGACATCCGGTACCGTGTCGGTGACAAGGTATTGGTGCAGCACTGGAACGCTGGGGATATTGAGGCCCATCATCTGTCCGACCTCCCAGCCCCAAGTCCCAGCCGCGTTGACGACATGCTTGGACCTCACGAGGCCCTTCGGTGTCTCGACGAGCCAGTGGCCTTGTTCGCGTTTGATGCCCGTAACCGGGCACCGCCGCCAGATTGTCGCCCCACCCTTCGTTGCGACACGGGCCATGGCGTTCGTGGCCAGGCTCGGGTCGACATGGCCGTCATCGGGCTCGTAGATCCCACCAATCAGGCCATCAAGGCTGGCAAGCGGGTGTAGTTCGGCGATCCGATCAAGGGTTAAGATTTCCAGCGGATAACCGGTGAAGGCGCTGAGCCCGGCGACATGGCGGAACTCCTCCATCCGGTCCGGATTGCGGGTGACTCGCATCGCGCCGGAGCGGTGGAAGCCGCAATCCTGTCCTGTCTCCTCAGGCAGGATGTCACGGTAGAGCCTGACCGAACGGGCGCGGAGCTCTTGGATGGTCGGGTTGTGGGCGAAATGCGTGCACAGTCCGGCCGCATGCCAAGTCGAGCCGTGGGTCAGATCGTTCTTCTCGATCAGAAGGACATCCCGCCAGCCCAGCTTGATCAGGTGGTAGAGCAGCGAGACCCCCATGGCCCCGCCGCCAATGATGACGACTTGTGTGTCAGTCATCCGCGCATCCTCCAGCCATCAGGATCAAAGGGCGCGCGTCTCAATGGTCGAGCCGGATAGTCTTGTCCCGCCACACGTACAGAGAAGGACCGGGAACATGTCTGTGCGCGTGTTTCGCCCGGATCCACCTTGATCGTGCCGAGAGCCAACATCCGTTCGGTTCGCGGCCCGAAGCCGCCTGAGGTCGTGAGACCCACAAGCTCGCCCGCCTCATAGATCGGTTCGTCATGGAGCATCAGCGCACCTCCTTCGATTTCCATAAGGATCTGGCGCCGGGCGATACCCTGCTGGCGTTGCGTCAAGAGCGCATCTTTGCCCAAGAAGTCTTTCTCCCAATCGATCGTGAAGCTGAGCCCTGCCTCAAGCGGCGTGATGAAGGGACCGATGTCGTGGCCCCAGTGTTTGAAACCTTTCTCAATCCGGCAGCCATCCAGCGCATAGTGCCCCATAGGTTGGGCGCCTTGTGTGATAAGGGCGTCAAAGATCTGCCCTGCCCCATGGTTCGGAGCGGTAAGCTCCCACCCGTACTCACCAACGAAGCTCATGCGCAGGGCTTGGCAGTCGATCCCGGCGATCTGGCAACTGATATGGTGTCCTGGCGGGATGCCCGACCAGCTCTCCCGCGGGCAGATTTCCTCTAGAGCCATCGCGGCCCCCTGACCCATCACCCCGACGGTGCAATGGGTTTCGGTCTTGTCAATGATATGACCTCCCGGCAGATGCCGGCGTAGGTAAGCAAGATCTCGGCTGCGCGTTGCGGCGCCCGAGGTGAGGCGGAAGCGATCCTCACTCAGGCGCGTGATCGTCACATCCATCTCGATCCCACCGCGCCCATTCAGGACCTGCGTATAGCGAGACCGCCCAAGAGGGATATCGAGTTGCGACGTCGTCAACCAGTTCAGGCCCGAGAGCGCATTCGGCCCGTGGATCTCGAGCTTTGTGAAAGGGCTGAGATCTAGCAGAGCAGCGCCCGCCGCCATCGCCTTGGCCTCCCGCACCGTGATCGGCCACCAATTTTGCGCTCCGACCGAATAGGAAAGATCTCGTTCAGTGGCATTTTGCGCGTACCAGAGCCCGCGTTCCCACCCGGCAGTGAGGCCAAAGACAGCACCAGCCTTGGCCCACTGGTCGTGAAGTGCAGATTTGCGCAGTCCCCGTCCCGCCGTTGGCTGTTTGTAGGGCCAGTGCATGGCGAATTGATCGGCGACCGCTTCCTCCATACGGGCTTTGAGATGCGTAGGCTGGGCCGCCAAGGGATCGACACGCGCGACGTCCACCTCCCACAAATCCATCGGTGGGTAGCCGTCTGTAACCCAATCGGCCAACACACGCCCAATCCCGGCCGACGACATTACGCCGACCGAGTTCATGCCCGCAGCGACGAAGATGCCGTCGACCTCGGGGCATTCGCCAACAAGTGGCTTTGTATCGGCGGTGAAGCTCTCGGGCCCGTTCATAAAGCGTTGAATTCCCGACGTCTCGAGGCTTGGAACCAACTCTAACGCCGCAGCCATAAAAGGCGCGAACTGATCCCAGTCTTCCGGCAGTTCGAGAAAGGCCCGGTCGCCCTCAGATCCGTATGCGTCCCAACATTTTGCGTTTGGCTCAAAGCCACCAAAAACCAGCTTGCCGGTATCGCCCTTTACGTAGATCCCCCGATCTAGGTCTCGGAGCACCGGGAAGGGATTGGGCAGGTTGGAGATGGGCTCGGTCACCACATACATATGCTCAACGCTTTGCAGCGGCAGAGCAATCCCGGCAGTAGCGGCGAGCTCACGCGACCAAGCGCCGGTACAGAGGATCACCTGATCTGAGTCGATCTTGCTCCCGTCAGACAGAGCGACGCCAGAGACGCGGCCCTTGTTGGTAAGGAGGGATTGGACCTCAGCGCCTTCGCGGATATCGACGCCATAGCTACGCGCCGCGCGCGCGTAAGCCATGCAAAGATCGACCGGATTGACGTTGCCATCTTCGGGCACATGCAACGCGCCGATGAGGCCGCTGGTATTGAGCCCCGGAAGGTTGATCACCGCCGGATCTATGATCGACGGCTTCAAACCTTCGGTAACGCCGAGGTCGGCGATCCGGCGCAGCTCGTCCAGTCGAGCCGCTTCGCGCGCCAACCAATACCCGCCAGTTCGGCGATGGCCGGTTGACATGCCAGTCTCGATCTCCAATCGAGGGAAAAGCGCAAGAGCGTAGGCGGCAATCCGCGTCATGTTTGGTGTTGCGCGCAATGGCCCGACGATTCCCGCAGCATGCCAAGAGGTGCCGGATGTGAGCTGATTACGCTCGAGGAGGATCACGTCCTTCGATCCCCTGAGGCCAAGGTGATAGGCGACACTCAACCCAATTGCACCACCCCCAATGATCAGGGTTCTGCTCATCGCGCCACCCGCGATTGACCCCTGGCAGAAACCGCGGCAACGATCTCAGCATGACAGCTCATGCGCTTTGGTGCCATCCACGGTCGGTTTCCACCGCTTTCGAGCGGATCATGCGGGCACGCGGTGATCTGAACGTGCTGCATGAGCCCTTCCTCTACCATTACTATTTGAACAGATCCGAGCGGATGTTTCCGGACTTCGAGCCAGAACCAAGCCATCCTCGAACCTATGCCGAGACCCGCGAGATGATCATCAAGGCGGCGAAGGATGGGCCGGTTTTTTTCAAAGATATGGCGTATTACGTCGTGGAGGACTGCGCGAGCGACCGTGCCTTCATGACCGGTCTGACACATGCCTTTCTGGTGCGCGAACCCGCCGAGGCTATCGTGTCTTATGCGCGGCGCGATCCCAAATTTACGCTCACCGAGCTGGGCTTCGAGGCCCAGTTCCGGCTCTATCGCGTCCTGCAGGGCATGGGGATGGATCCATTGGTGATCACAGCTGATCAGCTTCGCCAAAATCCCGAAGCAACGCTCCGCCGCTACTGGGAGCATATCGGACTGTCGTTTGCACCGCATGCTTTTGAATGGGATGGTGAGATCCCTGCAGGTTGGGAAGCGGTCGCGGGCTGGCATACCGAGGTTCTCAATCAGGGTGCGATTCAGCCGCCTGAAGAAGGACGCGACGCACGGGAAGAGCTGCACGACTTGGATGCGCCCTTCACTGATTACGACCGACATCATCGCCCGTTCTACAATGCCTTGCGCGAGATTGCCGAGAACCAGGCGCATCAGAAATAGTCCTTATCCGACAGGCTTGATTTGGTTCGGGTCATGTAGTCTTGCAGCTCCGCATCAATGTCAGGGTCGAGGCCGGGATCTTGGTAGTCTGCCAGGCACTGCTTCCAATACGCGTTTGCCCGAGTAGCCGCATCTTTACCCCCTTCTCCGTGCCACTGCTCAAAGGCGCCATCGTCCGGCAAGTTGGGTCGAAACAGGGCGGACATGAAGTTGGTTTGCGTATGTTCGGAGCCCAGGAAGTGCTGTCCAGGGCCTGTGGCCGCGATCGCTTCCATCGCTTGGGCATTTTCGCTGAGGTCGATCCCCTCGAAGAACCGCGCCGCCTTGCCACAAAGGTCATGGTCGATGACTGTCTTTTCGAACGACGTAACGAGACCTCCTTCGAGCCAGCCTGTTGCATGGTTGATCAGATTGGCCCCGGCAAACATCGACATCATAAGGCCCCAGGTGGCCTCTTGTTGACTTTGGGCATCGGGCAATTTCGACGAGGAAAGCGTCCCAACAGTATGGAGCGGAACACCCAATCTGCGGGCCAGCTGGCCGGCTGCGAGAACCATCAAGCCGGCTTCGGGCGTGCCAAAGGTGGGCCCGCCCGTTTTCATCGACATGGTAGAGGCAAAACTGCCCATTAAACAGGGCGCGCCCGGAGCGATCAGTTGAACCAGAGTTAGGGTCGCCAAAGCCTCGGCCAAAACTTGCGCGAGTGTTCCGGCAATCGTGGTGGGCGACATCGCGCCGGTAAGCACCCAGGGCGTGCAAGCAACTGGCTGGCCCGCGCGCGCATAAGTCTTAAGCGCACCGGACATGTTAGCGTCCATGACCAAGGGCGCGTTTGTGTTAGACACGCAATAGAGGACGGGGTTGGCGGACACGAATTCATCGCCAAACAGGATCCGGGCCATATCGATCGCGTGTCCCGCTCGCTCCTCACCGATGAAGGCCCCCATAAAGGGCCGGTCTGAGTATCGGATATGTGCATAGAGCATATCCAAGTGCCGTTTTGGCGCAGGCAAGTCCACGGGTTCACATACGACACCACCAGAGTGATGCAGCCACGGCAAGGTTTGGTGCAACTTGACCAGGGTAGCGAAGTCGTCATAGGTCGCGTAGCGACGGCCTCTATCCAAGTCATGAACGAAGGGCGGGCCCCAGGACGGGCAAAGAACCGTTGCATCCCCACCGATTTGAACCGTCTTCTTTGGGTTTCGGGCATGCTGAACAAACTGCTTCGGTGCCGTTTTCTGGATGATTTTACGGCACAACCCACCCGGAAAGCGCACTCGGGTTTCGGCAATGTCGCAGCCAGCGTCGGCCAAGATCTCTAGAACTTCATCATCATCTTGAAAGACCATCCCAGTCTCAGCGAGGATTTTATCCGCGTTCGCTTCTATGAGCTCCAGCCCCTCCTCTGCCAGGACATTCAACGAGCCGATACGACGTAGAATAAAGGGCGCTGTCTGCGGGATGCTGTCGGCGGTCCTAAGACGTTGGCGCCGTCTTGTGGTTCTGATCTTTCCCATGCCAAGAGGGTGCAGAGCCTCTTGACCACCAGCAACCGAAAGATGTTTGTATCAGTTAAACTTATACTATGGATGCGCCACATGCCCGAACCTCGACGCTATAGCCCGGGCCTTATCAGATCACTGGAAGTCTTGGTCGCTGTTGCCGAGACTGGGCAGATGCGCTCGGGCGCCAAGATGCTCGGCCTGACGCAGCCCGCGGCGTCACAGCATATCGCAACGCTTGAGAGAGAGTTTGGCGCCAAGCTTCTAGACCGAAGCACGCGACCTGCTCGATTGACCCATGCGGGCCTTAGACTGCATCAGCGTGCGCAGGAGATTCTGCATGCAATCACGAAACTGGAAACCGAAGTCCGGCATAGCGGTCTTGCCTCGATTGGGTTGCTGCGCGTTGGGATACAGGCATCGATCGCGACCACTCTCACGCCGGGAATTGTCTCCCTTGCTCAGAACACCTATGGCGTCCAGGACTTGACGCTCCATGCAGGTCAAAGTGGAGACCATGAACGCCTCCTGCGCACCAAACAGGCGGACCTCGCGATCACCTCAGACCCTTTTTTGGATCTTGATGGGCTAGAGCGGCATCCGGTTCTAACCGAGGGATTTCTGCTGGTTCTTCCTGCGGATTACGACGGCCCAGTGGACAGCCTGGATGCGATTCAAGAACGCTTGCCGCTCGTTCGTTTCTCAGACAGCACCTATGCCGGGCGTTTGATCTCCCAGCATCTGAGACGCCTGCGCTTTGAGGCGCGTCATGTCATTCAAGCGGATCGCTCTAGCATGGTCACCTCCTGCGTCGCCCGAGCTATGGGTTTCAGCTTGCTCACACCTACTCTTTTGATCGATGGTCTTGTTGAAAAGATGCCGTTGAGGCTTGAGCCTTTACCCGTCGCGGGCTTGTCGCGTGCCCTGACGGTGGTCGCCCGCGAGAACGAACTGCACGACCTGCCTAAGAAAATTGCTCGAATGTCTGACGTTGCGCTCCGCGATAAGATCGAAGAGTTCATTGGCCCCTTGGGGATGTCGAGCCTGGGTTAGAGAGAGGATTATTTGAGTCAATCGGAGGCGAAAACTTTCGGAGTGGGCAGTCTCTCACAGCGTCTGACCGCGCTTGAGCTGAGCTCTGATCTCATTGACATCTCGGACAGGCTCGCCTCGGATGCGCGATACAAGCGCTTCGGCGGCGGTCTTACCCAACCCTCGAACTGAGAATTTTGTGGTTGTAAGTTGGCGTTCCAGGACCACGGCAACCTCCATCCCTCCCCAACCAGCAATTCCGATATCATCCGGGACCGCGAGGCCAGCTGCCCGACAGTAAGCGATCCCTCCAACGGCCATCTCATCGTTTTGGAAATAGATCGAGTCCAAGTCTGGGCGTCGGGAAAGAAGCGTTTGGGCGCCATAGAAACCTTGGTAGAAACTGGGACGGTCATCGAGAAACTCAGCCGACGCGAGGCCTGTGCCCGCATCTTGCAATGCCTGCTGGAAACCTTCGAACCGCAAACGACCCAGTCCAGGAGCAGTGGATTCTGCGCCCGCATACCCGATACGCTGGCGACCTTGAGAGACGAAGAGACGGCCCATCTCATGCCCGCAATCGAAGTGATTGATCCCAACCGAGATGTCTAATGGCCGGGTGTTGAGGTCCCAAATTTCAACCAATGGGATGGTCGCGGATTTCAGAATTGCGGTGGTTTCTTCAGAATGGGCACGGCCGGTTAGGATTAATCCCGCCGGACGCCACGCGAGGACTGAGCGGAGCCAGGTTTCCTCCTGATCGGCGCGGTTCTCATACGTTCCGATCAGGGTTTGGTAGCCAAAGCGCGTGAGCGTGTCATCAATGGATTCAACCGCTTGCCCGAACAAACCACCAGATAGGCGCGGCACCAGCACACCGACCAGTGTCGATGTCGCCTCGGATGCGAATGCAGCGGCCAGACGGTCTGGAACATAGTTCAACCGGGCCGCTTCGCGCATCACGCGGATCCGAGTTTCCTCAGAGAACCGACCTGAATTGCGCATCACGCGCGACGCCGTCATTTTCGAGACACCAGCCGCCTCGGCGACTTCAGTCAGGCTGGGTTTGCGCTTTTCCATATCAGGCTCAATTGCGAAACTGACTTGCGTTACCGGTAACATTTTCTTCTTGACGTGGCCAGCCGCAGCACCATTGTTTGAAAATGTTACCGGTAACGCAGAATCACAATGGCGGTCGGGACAGGAGGAAAACTGCATGGCATCTCGCCAGACCCAGGGTCTTTTTTTTGACCAGGTCGCCAAGTCCTTTGGCGGCACTCAGGCCTTGCGCGGTGTCTCGCTGAATGTGGATCGAGGCGAGATCCTGGCGCTGCTGGGGGAGAATGGCGCCGGCAAATCAACCCTGATCAAGATCTTAGGCGGCATTCACACTGCCGATGCCGGGCGCGTTTTAATTGATGGCTCGCCGTATGCGCACACCCCCGGCCGAGTGGATGCGCGCCAGGCCGTTGCGTTTATCCACCAGGACCTAGGCCTCATCGACTGGATGACGGTGGCTGAGAACATGGCCTTAAGCCAGGGCTTCTCTTTAAAGCGCGGGCTGATCAACTGGCGATCGGCCGAGCACGCGGCCGCGGATGCGTTGGCGCGCGTCGATTGTGGCTTCGATCCGACAACCCGCGTCGGCGATTTAACTCGAACCGAGAAGTCGCTCGTGGCGATCGCGCGGGCTTTGGCCGTCGATTGCGACTTCCTGGTGCTGGATGAGCCGACGGCAAGCTTGCCCGCCGACGAGGTAGAGCGCTTGTTCCAAGCGCTGCGCCCCTTGCGCGAAAAAGGGGTGGGGATGATCTATGTATCGCATCGCCTGGATGAGATCTTTCGTATCGCCGATCGTGCCGCTGTCTTGCGCGATGGCGCGCTGGTCGGTGTTCGTGATGTGGCACATACGGACGCCGACGAACTGGTCAGCCTGATCGTTGGGCGCAAGACCCGCGATATCGAACGTCCACGCGTCGATGGCGGCGAGACGGTGTTGGAGGCGCGCGACCTCGTAACGGCTAAAGCCGGGCCGATAGACCTCGCGGTTCGAAAGGGTGAATTAGTGGGCTTGGTCGGACTACGCGGCGCAGGTCATGAAAGCATCAGCAGGGCCCTGTTCGGCGCCGAAGATTCGACGGGGACGGTTCTGCTCCAGGGGCATGCCCCCGATTTATCGTCGCCACGATCCGCGATGGCAGCAGGGATCGGCCTGGTTGCCCGCGATCGTATCGTCGAGTCGATAGCCCCTGCGCTTACCATCCGAGAGAACGCCTATCTCAACCCGAGCGCCGCGGGCCGAGGTCTCTTTGACTTCAAACTGACCAGCAAAGAAGAAAACCAGGCGACGGAGCTTGGTGAATCCCTCGGCCTTTCACCCAATGACCCGACCCTCGCCATCGAGGCCTTGTCAGGCGGCAATCAGCAGAAAGTTGTGGTGGGCCGCTGGTTGGAGGCGAACCGGACGTTATTGGTTGCTGAAGATCCGACAGCAGGGGTCGATGTCGGCGCCAAGGCGGAAATCTATGCCCTTTTATTCGAGGCCTTGTCTGCCGGCATGGCAGTCTTGGTCGTGTCAACCGATTTCGAGGAAGTCGCCAGCATCTGCCATCGGGCAATCGTGTTCAGCCGCGGTCAGATCGTCGGCGACCTGACGGGCGTTGCGCTCTCGACCGAGTCGTTGATCCAAGCGGCATCAGCGGGCGATGCACCCGCGGCAGCAGTAGAGGCCTGAGAAATGCAGTCAATCGAATCAGATGCGCTGGAACCAACCAAAGCTGAGTTGAAGGGTCTTGGTTTTGGAGCAAAGCTTTTGCGGCTCCTTCCAGTCTACGGGTTGGTCATTCTGATGGCCGGGTTGATCGTCTTGTTCTCGATCCTGCTGCCAGAGACCTTCCCAACGATGCTGAACCTGAGGGCGATCATCTCGGACAAAGCAATCATCGCCATTCTTTCGCTGGCAGCGATGATCCCGATGGTCGCAGGACGGATCGACCTGACAGTGGGTTATGGCATTGTCCTCTGGCACATCTTGGCAATCTCGTTGCAGTTGGCAGGTGTGCCCTGGCCCATTGCGGTGATCGTGGTCCTGGGCATGGGTGCCTTTGTCGGCTTCTGCAACGGGCTGCTGGTCGAAGTTGCAAAGATCGATGCTTTTATCGCGACGCTGGGGACTGGAACGGTGCTGTATGCATTGGCGCTTTGGCATACCGGTGGGCGGCAGGTGGTCGGCCAGCTTGATCCCGGTTTCTATGCGATCAACGGCACGTTTGTTATGGGCTTGCCAATAACCGGCTTTTACGTGCTGGCGATAACCATCGCGATGTGGCTGGTGCTGGAGTACACGCCGGTCGGACGGTATCTCTATGCGATCGGCGCGAACCCGAAAGCGGCGGAACTAAACGGTATTCCCAACCGCAAGTTCGTTGTCGGTGCCTTTGTCACGTCGGGTCTTTTGACCGCTTTGGCCGGTGTTATCCTCGCCTCGAAGTTGCGGATCGGCCAAGCAAGTGTCGGCCTGGAGTATTTACTCCCCGCACTGGTTGGCGCGTTCCTGGGCTCGACCACCATCAAACCGGGACGGGTGAATGTTTGGGGCACCATCGTAGGCGTGGTGATCCTAGCGGTCGGGATTTCAGGAATTCAGCAATTCGGCGGCTCGTTCTGGGTCGAGCCGATGTTCAACGGTGTCACTCTTTTGGTCGCCATTGGCATCGCCGGGTACGCACAGCGCCGCAAAGGCGCGGCAAAGAAATAGCATCTAAAGGAGGAACCACCATGAAGAGACGTGATCTGATCGCTCTGTCCCTTGCCACTGCGTTGGCCGGACATGCTTTAGCTGAAACACCTTTCGATGGTCCGACGGCTGGACCCAAAGCCGCTGAGGGCAAATCAATTGTCGTCGTCGCTGCGGATTTGAAGAACGGAGGAATTCTTGGCGTTACCAACGGTGTCGAAGAAGCCGCCGCAGAGATCGGTTGGGAGGTTCGCGTGCTCGATGGTGGCGGCTCCGTCTCAGGTCGTACGGCGGCTATTGGTCAAGCGCTGGCTCTGCAGCCTGACGGTATGATCATCAACGGCTTTGATGCGATCGAGCAGCAGGCCGCGCTGGAGGGTGTCGTACAAGCCAGCATCCCCATGGTCGCCTGGCACTCTGGGCCTGTGATCGGCTGTGATGCACCGGGAGGGATTTTCGCGAATGTCTCGACCGACGCGATGACCGTCTCCGAAGTGGCTGCTGAGTGGGCTATGAAAGACGGCGGCGAGAAAATGGGCGCGGTCATCTTTACGGATTCGACCTACCAGATCGCGATCGACAAAGCGGACCGTATCAAAGAGACCATCGAGGCGATGGGCGGAACGGTGCTCGAGTATGTCGACACACCGATTGCTGACACCTCGACCCGGATGGGTCCTTTGACCACCAGCCTCTTGCAGCGCCATGGGGCGAAGTGGACGCATGCCCTGGCGATCAACGATCTCTATTTTGACTTCATGGGTCCCGCGCTTGCAGCTGCAGGCATCCAAGGTGACGGCGCGCCGAAAGCTGGTTCTGCCGGCGACGGATCGGAGGCAGCGTTCCAGCGTATCCGCACTGGACAATATCAAACGATCACGGTCGCGGAACCTCTGAACCTGCAAGGCTGGCAGCTTGTTGATGAGCTGAACCGTGCGATCCAGGGCGAGGCCTGCTCGGGCTACATCACATCCCCTGCCCTCGTGACGCAGTCGGGCCTTGAGAAGCTGGGCGACAGCAATCAGTTCGACCCAGACAGCCCCTATCGCGAAGCTTACGCGAAGATCTGGGGCAAGTAATCTGCCCGAAGGGCGGCCGGTCGATGGGCCGCCCTTTGCCCATTCAAAAACCAATCGACGTCAGTGAGGGCCAAGTGACCACAGACCCCATCGTCACCATGCGAGGAATTTCAAAGCGCTTCGGCGGTGTTGCTGCCGTGAGCGATGTCGACCTCGATGCCCATCCCGGAGAAGTTTTGGCGATTGTCGGAGACAACGGTGCCGGCAAATCGACCCTGATCAAGATCCTCACTGGCGTTTACCAACCGACCGAGGGAGAGATCCAGCTCGACAACCAACCACTGGTGATGGGCTCTCATTCGGATGCAATCGCTGTTGGGATCGACGCTGTGTATCAGACACTTGCGCTTGCAGATCACCTCGACCCGGCGGCGAACATGTTTCTCGGGTCGGAGCTAACGCGCTCCATCGCGGGGGTCCCACTCCTTGATAATGCTCGGATGCGCTCGGAAGCAGCACGTGTGCTCAAGGAGCGATTGGGGGTCGTGCTTCCAGACATGAGTGCCGCGACAGAGAGCCTTTCAGGCGGTCAACGCCAAGCGATTGCCATCGCGCGGGCCATCTACCATGCGGATCTGCGGATTCTGGTGATGGATGAGCCCACAGCAGCGCTCGGCCCGCAGGAGACGGCTCGAACGCTGGAGTTAATCCGAACCCTAAGGGACCAGGGGCTCGCGATCATCCTGATCTCGCATTCGCTCGACGACGTCTTCCAGATCTCCGACCGGGTTCAAGTCATGCGTCGGGGTCGACGTGTCGGTGTGGTTGAAACCCGCAACAGCAACAAACAAGAAGTGCTCGGCATGATTGTCGGTGCAGAGGCCGCCGCGTGAGGAAACGCCTGTGACTACGACGACTGCAAACATTTCGAGCGCCGCTCGAGCCCGTGATCTGAAGACGCGGCTTGAGCCCTACATGGCCATCATCGCACCTTTATCGATGATCGCCATGATCCTTCTCATCATGGGGATCATGGAGCCTGCGCGCTACTTCCGGCTGTCCAATCTCAACATCATACTGCAGGAGGCGGCGCTTTACCTGCCAATGGCGATGGCGATGACATTTGTCATCACTCAGCGTGGCATCGATCTTTCGATTGGGTCGGTTGCAGCGCTGACGGGCATTTGTATGGCCTTTCTGATCAAGCAATACGGCTTCCCAGCCTGGGTGGCTGTGCCCTTCACCCTGGCGATGGGGGCGACGCTGGGCCTGATCAACGGGTTGGTGATTACCAAGTTCCGGGTCCCCGATCTGATCGGCACGCTGGCGATGGATCTGGTCTATCGCGGGTTCGCCTTGGTTTTGGCCAAAGGATTGGTCTTGGCACGTTTCCCAGAGCTCGTCACCGAGATCGGAAGGGGCGAGATCGAGGGGTTCCTACCCATCCCCGTCCTCATCGGAATCGCAACCATCGTGGCGGGCTATGTTCTTCTACGTTTCACCTGGTTTGGCCGCTATACAATCGCGATTGGCTCAAATCCCGAAGCCGCGGGCATGACCGGGATCGCGATCGATCGCCACAAGATCTATGCATACGTTCTGATGGGCGCGATGGCCGGACTGGCCGGTGTCATGCTGACCGGTAAGCTGAACGCGATCCAGGCGACCTCGGCCCCTTACTTCAATCTGCACGTCATTGCGGCTGTGGTTGTTGGCGGCACTTCGCTCTTTGGGGGGCGTGCGTCCTTGATTGGATCGTTCGCAGGCGTCTTGCTTCTATCGATGATGATCAATGCCCTCGTCACGCTGCGCATCGAATTCTTCTGGCAATCGGTCGGGTCGGGCGTTGTGATCATCACCTCGGTCGCGCTCTACACCTGGCTGCAGACCAAGGACCGCGACGGCGCCAAATCACCTATGGCCGCCCTGAAGAGCCAGGAGGGCCAACGGCTGGTGCGGCTGACTGCGGCTGTTCTGGGCGCGCTTTGTCTGCTTCTCGCCTTAGGCTTTGGCCTAGCAGGTGATCCAAATCGCAGCGGCTGATCAACAGCCGGAGAAAACCGACAAGGAGGAAACGATGACCAGACTTCTCATGACATCCACAGCGCTCGTGCTGGGCGCCGGTCTTGCTATGGCAGCCGACCTGCCCTTGAAGACCCTGCCTGACGACGCTGAGCGCGATTACTGGGTTCCAGAACAAGTGAACGTCGAGGGCAAATTGGAGGCGATGCAGGAGGTCGTCGGATCAGAGGCGGTCAAATACGCAGGCAATCAAGAGAAACCGATCCAGATCGCGCTGATTTATCCCTCGGCGTTTGTGTCGGATTTCTGGGCGCGCAACTTTTTCGCGATGACCAACCGGCTCGATCAGTTGGGGATTAAGTATGAAACGACCGAGTTCGCATCGCGTCAGATCGAGCATTCGCTACAGGCGACCTATGCAACCCAGGTCGCACAGGACGCGGATCTCTATGATTATGTGATCTTCGGGCCGTCTGAGCTCGCGACGCAGGCGGATAACATCGACAAGCTTTCAGGCACTGAGGGGTTCGACACCTATGTTTGGGCCTTCCACACACCACTCAAATATCTGGAAAATCAGCCAGACGCATGGTTTGACTTTTCGTCCGCTGCGGGTGCTCTGACGATGTGCGATTACGTGTTGGAGCGGCTTGGCAACGATATCACCTACGCCATGAACCGAGGCATTCCTGGGATCACCGACAACCAGCGCTCGGGCGATTTTGCGGCTTGCGTGAAGGAGAAAGGGAACTGGAACGCGGTCTACGAGCATTATGGCGAGTATCAGCGCGAGGGTGGTTTTGCTGGGACGAACCTGATCCTACAGGCCTATCCCGAAGCGAAGATCATCCACAATGCGAACACAGCCATGGCCATGGGCTCGGTTGAGGCGCAAGTCGCAGCGGGCGTCGAGAAAGAGATCTTCTCGACCGGCTGGGGTGGTACGGGTTTGGAACTCGACGCAATCCGCCGTGGGGAGCTCGACGCGACACCAATGCGGATGGGTGATGATGTGGGGGCAGCGACGGCCGAAGCGATCAAAGCGGATATGGAGGGTCGCAATGACGAGTTGCCCTTTGTCTTCTTGGGTCGGATCACAGTTGCCCATGACCAAATGAGCGCGGAGGAGCTGGACGCGTTGCAGAAAGAAGCGTTCCGCTTCTCCGGTATCGGAAAACTGGAGCGCTAAAGTAAGAGAGCGGGCGGGCCAAACCCCGCCCCTTCACTCAGCCGCCAGGATTGCATCGCGATGGGGTATCGGAGCGACTGCGCCTAGGCCGGACACTGTTCCAGCAGCGACCCGAGCCGCTCGTGACGCGGCGAGTATCGGATCATCGGTTTCCAACCACCAGGCGAGGAAAGCGCCGGCGAAACTATCGCCGGCCCCCGTCGAGTCGACTGCTATGGTCGGCACTGGCGCGACATGTGTTGAGACGCGGTTTTCTGAGAGCAAACACCCCTCGGGCCCCATTGTAACCAAGATGATCCGAGCTCCGAGCTCGTGGTAGAAATCGGCAACCTGCTCTGGCTGGGTCAATCCGGTGAGATCCGCGCTGTCTTCGATGCTTGTGATTGCGATATCCGTCAGGGCCATAGCTTGATGTGTTTGCGCACGTGCGGTTTCAATATCCCAAAGCTTGAGCCGTAGGTTTGTATCGAGCGAGACGGTCGCCCCGGCTTCACGCGCAGAATGCAGGGCTGTGAAAGCCGTCTGGCGCAGTGGTTCTGAGACCGCGAGTGTTATGCCGCTCAGATGGAAACATTTGGTGGATCTGATGGCGTCTAGAGGAAGCTCGTTGGGCGTCATGCGAGCGGCGGCAGAACCATCGCGGTAGTAGGTGAAAAACCGGCCTTCCGGATCTGGATCGATGAAGTAAATCCCCGTTTGGGCATCGCTCGCACGTGTGACAAGGGAGGCATCTACACCCTCTCTCGCCCAAAGCGCCATGATCGAGTCGCCAAAACGGTCCTTACCGAGTTTTGTGAGATATCCGACAGAGGCGCCCTGCCGCGCAGCAGCGATCGCTGCGTTTGATGTATCTCCGCCAAAACCTCGTTTATACGTTCCGTTCTCTAGGCGTACGAACTCGACCAGAGGTTCGCCGAGGCAAAGAATGTCCGTCATGAGAGTGCACCCTTAACCGCCCGCGCCGCGGTCCGGATCGTTTCGTCGTCGTTCGAGTTAAGCGCTGCATCAGAAACCAGCTTGCCCCCCATACCGCAGCAGACAGCGCCAGCAGAAAAATAGGCGGGCAGATCACGCGCCTCGATACCACCGGTCGGCATGAACTCGATCATCGGATAAACCGACCTCAACGCTTTGACAAACCCCGGCCCACCCAGTTGTGCTGCAGGAAAGATCTTCACAAAGGCGGCCCCTTCTTCATGGGCTCTCAGTGCTTCGGTCGGCGTTGCAGCACCAAGTGCTACGGGTGCTCCACCGCCCACTTCGACCAGTCCAGGCACAAAGGCGGGGGAGACGATGAAGGCTGCTCCAGCATCGAGAGCCGCCTTTCCTTGCGCAATGGTCAGGACCGTACCGACACCAATGGTCATTTTTGTCTCACGCACCAAGTCGCGGATGATGCTCATCGCGCCGGGCGTTGTGAGGGTGATCTCGAAAAGATCAAACCCTTCCTCGACCAACAAGGCCACTCCGCGTCGGGCTGCTGCTTCGCTCGACGTTCGCACAACAGGCGCGACGCGTGCAGATCGCAGTTTTTGGGCAATGTCGTTCACTGAAGCTCTCCAATCGTGCTTTGGCGAGCGGCTGTGCTATGCCGGGCCATCAGCTCAACATCGAGGATCTTTGTCCGGTGGGTCGGGTGACCTGCGAGCGCGTCGACGATCATCCTGGCGGCCTCAACGCCAATCAGATGTGCTTGCGCATCTACAGTTGTGATACCTGGCAAGGCATACTCAGACAGGTCATACGCCCCAAAGCCTGCAACCGCCAAATCCTCGGGTACGCGCATACCTCGACGAATGGCCGCATTCATCGCACCGAAAGCCGAGAGATCGGAGACGCACATAACCGCTGTCGTGTCAGGCCACTGATCCAGAAGGCGCGCGAGCGCCGCGGCGCCTTCGCGCATTGTGATCGGAGGATCTAAATCGGTTACGACCCGGGCGTCCGATAGTCCGAGCACGCGAAGCGCGTTTAAGAAACCACGCTGACGATCGGCACCACGCGTGTCCCTGGCACCGTTGCCCCCAATGAATCCGATGTGATGATGTCCCTGCTCAAAGAGATGCCGAGCAATCTGGGCTCCGGCCTCTGCGTTTGAGAAACCGACGACCCGGTCGATGGGCTGCGCTGGCAGGTCCCATGCTTCGACAACGGGGACACCAGCGCCCGAAAGCAAAGCACGACAACGTTCTGTATGGGCCCCGCCAGTGACAACA
The DNA here is from genome assembly GCA_039185285.1 of Pseudomonadota bacterium. GTDB lineage: Bacteria > Pseudomonadota > Alphaproteobacteria > Rhodobacterales > Rhodobacteraceae > Thermohalobaculum. Next base: position 9,186 of record JBCDAQ010000012.1, on the reverse strand, counting down.
ATCGCCTCAGGCCGACGGCGAAGGAAGGCTTCGACCAGTCTTTCCTCTTCGGCAATGTCATAGTCAGTGTAGCCGAGCAAAAGCTCGAGGCCGCTGTCTTGTAAACCCTCGGTCAACCCCCTCGCTGTGTCAGCGAAATTGGCATTGTTGATCGATGGGATTGTCATCGCGACGAAACCGGAGCGTCCAGAGGAGAAGCTGGCCGCCGTTATGTCGACGACATAGCCGAGATGGTCTGCCGCTGCGCGAATACGTTCACGCGTTGCTTCAGTGACAGAGGTGCCCGATTTCAAAGCTCGGCTAACCGTCATCGGAGAGACGCCCGCTAGGCGAGCGACATCGGCCATTGTGGGTTTTCTGTGATCGCTCACCCGCTCGCCTCTCGCAGCAAAAGTGACGCGGACACGATCACGTTGGTACGGCCCGCGTATCGCGGTCTTCGAACAATTCCATCAGCGCCGCCTGATCTGCGTTTCCCAATCCGGTGGCGGTCAAAAGCCGGTGCACCTCGGCGCATGTCGCGGTAAGAGGCATCGCAGTATCGGTGATCCGGGCAAGATCCTGCACACCATTTAGATCCTTGACCATGTTAGCGATCCGCCCGGTTGGTGTGTAGTCTTTAGCCGCCATTCGAGGCATATACTCTTGCAGGATCGCACTATCCGCGCGCCCACCAGCCAGAGCGATCGGGATTTGCGCTGCATCGACGCCGGCATCTTGTGCAAGCCGCGTCGCCTCGGCTACCGCTAAGAAACCGATCCCACAGAGAAGCTGATTGATCAACTTCGTTGTCTGCCCAGCACCTGATGGCCCCATATGTGTGTAGTTGGCGCAGAGGCCCGACATGACGGACTTAGAGCGCTCGAAATCCTCTGCGGTCCCACCCGCCATAACCGTCAAAGCGCCGACCAGAGCCTTGGGTGCGCCGCCCGAAAGCGGTGCATCAACCCACGACAGACCCGCTTCTCGCGCTTGCTTAGCGAGGGCCACCGTTGAAGGCGGATCGATCGATGACATGTCGATAATCATCGTTCCCGGTGCAGCTCCCTCGACCACGCCCCCTGACCCGAACATAGCAGCACGCACGATCTCAGCAGAGTTGAGCGATGTAATCACGAAATCCTTGCCCTGCGCCGCAGCGGCGGCCGAGGCGCTTTGTTTCGCCCCTTTCTCGACCAACCGGGCGACTGCATCAGGATTAAGGTCAAAGACCGCCAGATCCTCTCCGATCTCCGCCAAGCGGGTCCCGATGGCACCTCCCATGGCTCCACAGCCAATTAGAGCGACCTTGTTCATGCTATCCTCCCTCACAGGCACGCCGTCATACCGCCGTCGACGAACAAGGTTTGTCCATTGACGAAGGTCGCAGCTTCGGACGACAGGAATACGGCCGCGCCCACGAGTTCAGGCAATTGCCCCCATCTACCCTGCGGCGTGCGTTTCGCGATCCAAGCCGTGAAGTCGGCGTCCGCGACCAGTGCCGCGTTCAACGGGGTATCGAAGTAACCAGGCGCGATCGCATTTACGTTCAACCCCTTAGGCGCCCAATCCGTGGCCATTCCCTTCGTCAGGTTCGCCACCGCACCTTTCGAAGCCGTGTAGGGGGCGATACCAGGCCGTGCCAACGCTGTTTGGACCGAGGCGATGTTGATGATCCGGCCAGCTCCGCGCCCGATCATGTGGCGGGCACATGCCTGGCCGACATTGAAGACCGAGGTAACGTTTGTGCGCATCAGACGATCGAACGCTTCAGGATCAAAATCCTCCAAAGGGGTCCGGTGCTGCATTCCCGCGTTGTTGATCAGAACATCGATTGGGCCTTCGGAGGCTTCGAAACCATCGATCGCAGCGCGTGCCGCGCTGTGATCGGTCACGTCGAAGGCAAGTGGTGTGCCGCCCAAAGCGTCTGCCGCTGCATCGAGATTTGCCGCGTTACGCCCGTTTAGTACAATCCGCGCCCCTGCAGCATACAAACCTTCCGCCAATGTGTAGCCGATCCCTTGGCTTGATCCCGTTACAAGGGCGGTTTTGCCCGTTAGGTCGAAGAGCTTCAGCGACATATCGTTCCTCTTGCGTTTCTGATGAGATATTGCCTATATGTTATCGGTAACATTATCAAGTGGATGCGGATGTCGAAACCAAGAATCCTGCAGGTTGGCCCCTATCCCGACTGGGATGAGATCCCATTGAATGAAGCCTACTCGGTGCATCGCTATTTTGATGCGGTCGATAAATCCTCATTTCTTGCGGAACATGGTCCTCAGGTCCGCGCGATTGCGACCCGGGGCGAGTTAGGGGCTGACGCGCAGATGATCGCAGCCTGTCCGTCGCTTGAGATCATCTCGGTCTATGGGGTCGGCTATGATGCTGTAGATCTCGAAGCCGCCCGCGCTCGAGGCATTCGCGTCACCAATACACCTGATGTTCTCACTGGCGATGTCGCTGATCTGGGCGTTGCGATGATGCTAACCCAGTGGCGCAGTATGATCGGTGCCTCTGACTGGGTCCGCTCCGGCGATTGGGCAGAACAGGGTCTCTACCCGCTGAAGACTCGCGCCTTCGGCAAACGAGCGGGCATCTTAGGACTTGGGCGTATCGGATTTGAGATCGCAAAACGATTGTCCGGTTTCGACATGGAGATCGCCTATACCGATGTCAGCGCCAAGGACTATGCCCGGGATTGGACATTCGTCGCAGATCCTGTGGCTCTGGCAGCGCAATCGGATGTTCTTTTCGTTACTTTGGCCGCGACCGCAGGAACACGGCATATCGTCGGATCCGAGGTCATTGCAGCACTGGGTTCAGATGGCCTTTTGATCAATGTTTCCCGTGCTTCGAACATAGATGAGAGCGCGCTCTTGGATGCTTTGGAAACTCAGGCACTTGGTGCAGCGGCCCTGGATGTTTTCGAAGGAGAGCCTGCTCTCAATCCCCGGTTTCTAGCGCTCGAGAATGTGCTGCTGCAGCCGCATCACGCATCCGGTACGGTCGAGACCCGAAAAGCAATGGGCCAATTGGTTCGCGATAACCTTGCCGCCCATTTCGCGGGGCGCGATCTTTTGACCCCCGTTCTTTGAGGACATCATGAAAGCCATCGTTATCCATGCCCCGAAAGATCTCCGCATTGAGGAGCATGAGCCGGGGGAGCCCGGTCCGGGGCAAGTCTCGGTTCGCCTAGCTGCAGGGGGCGTCTGCGGTTCAGACCTCCACTACTACAATCATGGTGGATTTGGTGCTGTCCGTTTGAAGCAACCGATGATCCTCGGCCATGAAGTGGCGGGGTGGATTGAAGCGCTCGGCTCGGGTGTGGAAGACTTATCCGTCGGCGATCTTGTGGCCGTTTCACCATCGCGTCCCTGCGGGGTTTGTAAATACTGCCTTGAAGGACTGCCAAATCATTGCTTGAACATGCAATTTTACGGCTCGGCAATGCCCTTCCCGCATGTCCAAGGAGCGTTCCGTGAGATTCTGGTCGCAGAGGCCTCGCAATGCGTGCCAGCGCATGGGCTGAGCGCTGGGCAAGCCGCGATGGCCGAACCGCTATCAGTCTGTTTACATGCGGCCCGCAGGGCCGGCGATATGTTGGGAAAGCGCGTTTTGGTAACCGGCTGCGGCCCGATCGGTGCCCTCTGTATCATGGCTGCGCGTCGAGCCGGTGCGGCAGAAATCGTTGCCACGGACCTAGCGCCGAACGCACTCGCGCATGGCGAAGCCGTGGGTGCTGACCAGGTTATCAATATGGGGCAAACCCCAGATGCTTTGGATAGGTACTCTGCAGACAAAGGTTATTTCGAAGTGTTGTTCGAAGCGACCGGTGTTGCATCGGCTCTCGCTGGTGGGATTGGGGCAATGCGGCCACGGGGGGTGGTCATGCAGCTTGGTTTGGGGGGCGATATGCCAGTTCCCGTGCAGACACTAACGGCCAAAGAGCTCGACCTGCGTGGATCCTTCCGGTTTCATGAGGAATTCACAACGGCGGTTGAGATGATGCAGAAAGGCCTGATCGATGTAAGCTCTCTGATCACACACACCATTCCCCTGGATGAGGCCGAGATGGCGTTTCAGATCGCCAATGACCGGAGCCGAGCGATGAAGGCGCAGATCGCTTTTGACGATTAAGGGGCCGCGCGTTCCCTTGAGATGCTGTGGAAACGTCACGTCCGGAGCAGCCCACCCACCCACGCGCGGCCCACGAATGCGATAGAAGGCAAATCGGGTACGGGTCTAGCCTTCCTCTGCACCGATAGCCGCCAAAGCAGCGCGGGCGACAGCGAGATCCTGATCAGGACGGCCTGAACCAACGCCAATCCCGCCTAAAAGATCGGCACCTGATCGGATCGGCAATCCGCCCGCCAATCCCGTGACACCGCCGTTGGTTGCCGCAGCAATCGCAGAGCGAACAGGTTCCGGGATCATTTCGGAGGCCACACCATGAGAGGCGGCGGTCAGAGCCTTAGCCAAGGCGCTTCGACGGCTGAGAAATTTTGAGCCCGTCATGCGAATTTCGCCAAGCACCTCGCCTGAGGGATCTAGGATCACGATACATTGTGGTTGACCCAATTTTTCAGCCTCGGCCACACCCGCGGTCAGCATTGCCATCACCCCGCGATGGGTCAGGCGGCGGGTATCCTCAATTTGCTCCATCGCGCTTGCGTCTCCCTAAGGTTATGTTATCGATAACACCGTAATCTTATGCCGACGCGAAAGGAACCCCAGCATGTCGTTCTTTGAAGCACATGAGCCGATCTTCAATTCCTTTGTCCTCGGCAATGCACCTGTGAAACAGTTGGCCTCAGGGTTTGATTGGGTAGAGGGACCGGTTTGGTTTGGGGACGCGGATTGCCTTTTGTTCTCAGACATCCCCAACAACCGGATCCTACGGTGGAGTTCGGAGACGGGGATCTCAACCTTTCGCGCGCCATCGAATTTTGCGAACGGGAACACACGTGATCGCCAAGGGAGGTTGATCAGCTGTGAGCATGGCACGCGGCGGGTCACGCGAACAGAGCTAGACGGGACCATTACGGTTATCGCGGATCGCTATGACGGCAAGCGGCTGAACTCTCCAAATGATGTCGTGGTGAGGTCTGATGGCTCAATTTGGTTCACAGACCCGCATTATGGGATCATGACGGATTACGAAGGCTATAGAGCGGAGCAGGAATTGCCTTGCCATGTGTACCGGGTCGATCCTTCTGGTAAAATCAGTGTCATCTCAGACGATTTCAACTGCCCAAATGGTTTGGCTTTTAGCCCGAACGAGGAACGCCTCTACATTGCCGATACTGGACGTATCTTCGCGGATGACCCAAGACATGTCAGAGTTTTCAAGGTCAACGGCGACCGTCTCGCGGGAGGAGAGGTGTTCCACACAATCTCACCCGGCGCCGCAGATGGGTTCCGCTGTGATACGGACGGCAATATCTGGTCCTCTGCCGCTGATGGCGTTCACTGCATCGCTCCGGATGGTACGCTTTTGGGTAAAATTCTAGTGCCGGAACTGGTGTCGAATGTATGCTTCGGTGGGCGGGGAAATCACCGCCTCTTTATCACTGCAACAAGCTCGATCTATGCGATCAGTCTGAACCGAAGGGGCGTGAAGGCGTTCTGATCCGAGGTATCCCTTCTTGACCGTCGTTGACAGGTTAGAAGCCCCGTCACAGGCAGCGGAGGTAGATCTGATACTCGGTATCGGGGATGCGGGCCAGAAAACCAGCTCGCTCTTGGCGCTTTTGTGCCGTGAATATTCGGCGAAGCTCCGAACCGAACCAAGTACTCACTAGATCGCTTTCGCTGAAGCGGCGCTCAGCTGCCCACCATGACAAGGGCAATGGATGGCCATCTTCTGGGCCTGCTTCGCCGATGACGGATGGCGGTGGTTCGACCTTTGAATCAATGCCGTGCAGCGCACCAGCTAGAACCGCCGCAGCGACCAAATAAGGGTTGGCATCAGATCCTGCGGTTCTGTGTTCAATCCGCGCTGACTTGCCCATGGTCGCCGGCATACGCAACGCTGTGCCCCGGTTGTCGAGCCCCCAGGCGGCCACTGTCGGCGCGAACGTGCCGGGCGCTAAACGACGATAGCTGTTAGGATGCGGCGCGAAGGCGAGCATGAATTCAGCCATGGTCTCGATCATCCCGCCCGCAGCCCAGCGGGCCATATCGGCGACCCCTTCTGGCGTGGAGAAGAGGTTTTCGCCCGTCTCATCCAGCAGGCTCATATGCAGATGCATGCCTGAACCCGATTGATCACCATAGGGTTTGGGCATGAAGCTCGCATCCATCCCGTGCTTGCGGGCAACCCCTCGGATCGCGCGCTTCAGCGTCACCATGTGATCTGCGGCGGTGACGGGACAAGCAACATGGCTGAGGTTCATCTCGAACTGACCGGGACCGAATTCGGCGATTACGGTGTCCGCCGGGGCGCCGAGCGCACGGGCCGCCGCGCCGATCTCATCCAGGATCGGCGCAAAACTGTTGGTCAGATCCATCATGTAGATCTGCGCCTCAGACAGCCTAGTGCCCGAGCGCGGATCAAGTGGTGGCAGCGGCTCAGCCGGATCGACCAAATAGAATTCGAGCTCCAGCGCCATGACCGGGGTGAGGCCGCGCGAAGTGGCCTCGGCCGCGACGCGCGAGAGCACCCAGCGCGGGTCGAACTCGCAATCGCTGTGGCCGTCTTCGGAGGTGATCTGGACTTGGACCTGCGCGGTTGCGGTTTGGGCCCAGGGGAGGAGGCCGAGCGTGCCGGGCACTGGGATCAGCACACCATCGGGATCGCCGCGCTCGAGCGAGATCTTCGCCCCAGCTACATCCTCGCTGAAGATGTCGAGCGCATAGCTGGAGACGGGCATTTTCATTCCGCCTCGGGCGAGTTTCCCCAGCATCTCCACGGGCACGCGTTTGCCGCGCGATTGGCCGTTCAGATCGACCAGGAAGACCTCGGCCGCGGCGACCTCCGGATGCGCTTCGCGGAACTTTGCGAGATCGTCGGCGAAGCTCATTGAGCACCTTTGCAGCGGGCATAAAGGCAGACGAGTTCCAAGGCGATTGTCGCGCCTGCCAGGGCCGTGATCCCGGCGTGATCATAGGCAGGGGCGACCTCGACCAGATCCATGCCTTTGAGGTCGATCCCATCCAGCCGACGCAGGATCTCTTTCGCCTGCCAAGTGGTCGGGCCGCCGCAAACCGGCGTTCCAGTGCCCGGCGCATAGGCCGGGTCCAGGCACTCGATATCAAATGTGAGGTAGGTGCGGTTGTCGCCCACGATCTCTTTGATCGCGGCCACGGTCGCGTCGATCCCGTTTTCCTGGAGCCAATTGCCATCGCGGATATGGAAACCCATCGGGTCGTCATTGGTGGTCCTCAGCCCGATCTGGATCGAGCGAGCTGGGTCGATCAACCCCTCCTCGACCGCACGGCGGAACATGGTGCCATGGTCGATCCGGTCTGTCTCGTCCGAGCCCCAAGTGTCGGAATGCGCATCGAAGTGGATCAAGCTTAGTCCGTCGCCATACTTCGTGGCATGCGCCTTCAGCGCGGGGTAGGAGATGAAGTGGTCCCCGCCCAGGCAAAGCGTATCCGCGCCAGAGGCGTGGATCGTCTCCAACGCTTTGACGATCAGCGCGGGTACTTTGTCGGGCCGCGCATGGTCCCAGACCAGATCGCCCCAATCGGCAACATTGATCTTCTCGAAGGGGTCGAACTCCGAAGGCCAGGCACGGCCCCAGGCGAGGTTGGTCGAGGCCTCGCGCACCGCGCGCGGCCCAAAGCGGCACCCGGGCCGGTTGGTCACAGCCGTGTCGAAAGGCACGCCGATGACAGCAAGATCAACCCCCTCTAACGTCCGTGCATAACGCCGCCGGCAAAAGCTGAGCGCGCCGGAGAACATCGGCTCCTCCGCGGCGGAGTGGTTGTCGCCGTCTGATGTGAAGGCGAAGTCGGCGCGGTAGGGTTCGAAGGGATCGGACATGGTTAACTCACGATTGACTTTGTTGTTTTGTGATCACAAATAATGATGCGATGCAAGCCCTGAACGAACCTCTGCTGGACAATCTGCCGACTCACGAGCGGGTCTATCGGGCTCTTCGCGACACGGTGATGGATGGTGCGCTGGCACCAGGAGAGGCGCTCACTTTGAGGGGGATTGCCGAGCAGCTCTCGGTCTCGATGACGCCTGCGCGGGAGGCAGTGCGCCGCCTGGTGGCAGAGCGGGCGCTCGAGATGACCGGCTCCGGGCGGATCTTTGTACCTAATCCTGGAGTCGAGCAGCTGGAGGACCTGTTCCAAGCACGCTTGCTTTTGGAGCCGGAACTAGCCCGTCGTGCGGCCGCCTCGTCCGATAAGACGCTGAGAAAGCGCTTATCACAAATCGATTTGTCAATTGATGAAAACATGAAGTCTGGCGACCCTGTCGGCTATATACGCAATAACACGCAGTTCCATAGGGCGCTTTATCAGGCGGCATCTGCCCCGGCGTTGCTGGCTTTAGTCGAATCCATCTGGCTGCAAACGGCGCCGGTGATGCGCCGGGTTTATGGCCGGTTGGGCACGCGGGAGCTCGCGGACTACCACGAAGCGGCCCTGGCTGCGCTCGCAGTACGGGATGCAGAGGCACTGGCCCAGGCGATCGAGGCAGATGTGGCCCAAGGCCGCGACCTCATCCGTCAGTCACAGGGTTGACGAATCTTATTTGTGATCACAAAAACAGGATTAAAAGCCAAGGAGATCCCCGATGTCGACCGCGCTAAACCTGCGTCCCACTGCCGAGTATCAGGCCATGGATGGCGCGCATCATTGGCACCCGTTCACCGATACAGCCGAGCTTGCGGCTAAAGGCGCGCGGGTGATCGTGAAGGCCGAAGGTGTCTGGCTGACCGATAGCGATGGCAACCAGATCCTCGACGGGATGGCAGGCCTCTGGTGCGTCAATGTCGGCTATGGGCGCGAGCGGATCGTCGAGGCGGTGGCCCGCCAGATGCGCGAGCTGCCCTATTACAACACCTTCTTTCAATCGACCCACCCGCCAGCGGCAGAATTCTCCGAAGCACTGTGCCAGGCCGCGCCCGAGCACATGAACCGGGTCTTTTTCACCAATTCAGGCAGCGAGTCGAATGACACGGTGTTTCGCATCGCCCGGGTCTATTGGGACTGCCTGGGCAAGCCGGAGAAGAAGCTCTTCATCGG
>JBCDAQ010000011.1:0-41840 GCA_039185285.1 Pseudomonadota bacterium | reverse complement strand
TGCGCCGCGCGGCGGCGAGCCAGCTCAGCATCATCGATCACCATATCGAGACGGCGGTTCGGGATATCGAGCCGGACCTGGTCGCCGGTTTGAAGCAGCGCAAGACCACTGCCAACTGCAGCTTCCGGGGAAGCGTTCAGGATCGATGGACTCTCGGACGTGCCGGATTGGCGGCCATCGCCGACGGTGGGCAGGTGCTCGATCCCCTCTTTGATCAGGTGATCGGGGGGTTGCATGTTGACCACCTCGGCCGCCCCTGGATAGCCGACCGGGCCGACATTTCTGATGAAGAGAATCGTGCGGTCATCCGGGATCAGACCCGGCTCGTTCAGTCGGTCATGGTAGTCCTCGGGCCCTTCGAAGACGACGGCGCGGGCCTCGAACACCCCTTCATTGCCTGGCTGGCTGAGGAAGCGTTGACGAAAGTCGGGCGAGATGACCGAGGTTTTCATCAAGGCGCTATCGAAGAGATTGCCGGACAGGACAAGGAAGCCGGCTTTGTCACGCATTGGGGTCTGGACTTTGCGGATGACCTCCGTGTCTTCGCTGGTGCGGCCCGATAGGTTCTCGACCATGGTTTTGCCGCTAACCGTGAGAGCATCGCCGTGAAGAAGTCCTGCGTTGAGCATCTCGCCCATCACGGCGGGCACACCACCGGCGCGTTGGAAGCTTTCGCCCAGGAAACGCCCTGCGGGTTGAAGATCAACCAAGAGCGGCAGGTCGTATCCTTCGGTTTCCCAGTCCTGAGTGGTGAGCTCGATCCCAGCGTGGCGTGCCACGGCCACCATGTGGGGTGGTGCGTTAGTGGACCCGCCAATTGCCGTGTTGACGCGGATGACGTTTTCAAAAGCCGCGCGGGTCATGATTTGGCTCGGGCGGAGATCCTCGTGCACCAACTCGACGGCGCGTTTACCGGTGGCATACGCCATGGCAGACCGTTCGGCATACGGGGCGGGGATGGCAGCACAGCCGGTGAGGCTCATGCCCAGTGCTTCGGCCAGCGCGTTCATGGTTGAGGCCGTGCCCATTGTGTTGCAATGGCCAAGTGAGGGGGCGGAGGAGCAGACGCGGTCGAGAAACTCTTCATAGTCGATCTCACCAGCCGCCAGCAAACGCCGACTCTCCCAGACTACCGTGCCGGACCCAGCCAATTCACCCTTCCACCAACCGTCCAGCATAGGCCCGCCCGAGAGAACAATGGCGGGCAGGTCAACAGTGGCGGCACCCATGAGTTGCGCAGGCGTGGTCTTGTCGCAGCCTGTGGTGAGTACGACCCCGTCGATCGGGTATCCGTTCAGCACTTCGACGAGGCTCAGATAGGCGAGGTTGCGATCGAGGGCGGCGGTGGGGCGTTTGCCGGTTTCCTGGATTGGGTGGACGGGGAACTCCAGCGGCACGCCACCGGCTGCGCGGATACCGGACTTCACCCGCTCCGCCAGAAACATGTGGATCTTGTTGCAGGGAGCGAGGTCAGAGCCGGTCTGGGCGATCCCGATGATCGGCGCGCCGCCTTGCAACTCCTCCCGCGCATAGGAATAGTTCAGATAGCGCTCGATATAGAGCGCGGTCATGCCTGGATTATCTGGGTTGTCGAACCACTCCTGGCTGCGCAGACGCTTCTTGGTCATTACGATCTCCCTCGAGCCCCGGCGGTCTGAACGCCCCGGTGGCCCGACGTTAGCCGGTGGGGTGCGTGGCGACAAGCGGCTGGACTTGGCTGGCGCCTTCGGGAAGGGTGGTCCGGAGGACGCGCCCATGAAACTAACCTTTCACCATCTGAACATATCGACCCATGACGTGCCCGGTTTAGACCGGTTCTATGCGGACGTGCTTTGCCAAGGAGACGTTCCGGAAATGAAGGCGTTGCCAACCTTGGATGAGAATGCACTGCGATCGCCGGTCGCGTTTCGCGGCGACGGGCAGGTCCAGTTTCATTTGGCGGAGACAGATCTGGACTTGGCGCTGCGCCATGGGCAAGCCATCAATCCGCTGGAGCGGGGCCATATTGCGTTTCGTACGGACGATATCGCCGCTTTCAAAGCGCATCTAGAAGCGAATGGTGTGCGCTATGCCGATTACGGGACGACATTCACACAGTATTGGCACCAGATCTTCTTCCTTGATCCAGCGGGGACGATTGTTGAGGTGCATCAGGTCATTGGATCGCCGTACAAAAACGAGGAGGAGGATGGATGAACAAGATTGATCTGGCGGGGCGCAAAGCGATTGTCACCGGCGGCGCTCAAGGGATTGGGCGCGCGATTGTCGAGCGCTTTATCGCCTCGGGCGCGTTTGTCACGATCTGGGATGTGGACCGAGCTTTGAGTGAGCAGGCGGTTACGGAACTGGGTGAGGAGAGCGCGTCGCAGATCTCAGTCGACTTGACGGATTGGGAAGCGGTCAGGTCGGCTGCCGCCCGTAGTCATGCCGAGATGGGACGGGTGGATATTCTGGTCAATAATGCGGGCATCGCTGGTGCCAATGCCACGGTCGCAGAGACGGACCCGGCGGAGTGGCGAAAGGTGATCGACCTGGATCTCAATGGCGTCTTCTATGGCTGCAAGGCGATTGCGCCGATCATGATTGAGCAAGGCTACGGGCGGATTGTGAGTACGGCCTCGATCGCGGGCAAAGAGGGCAATCCTAATGCGGCGCATTACTCGGCGGCAAAGGCCGGAGTGATTGCGTTGACCAAGTCGCTTGGCAAGGAATTGGCGGGCCAGGACATCGCGGTGAACTGTATCACTCCAGCAGCGGCGAAGACGGCGATTTTTGATCAGGTGGAACAGTATCATATCGACTATATGCTCTCAAAAATCCCGAGGGGCAGGTTCGTGACGGTGGAGGAGATCGCATCGATGGTGGCTTGGCTCTCAAGCGCTGAGAACAGCTTTACGACCGGTGGGGTTTTCGATCTTTCCGGCGGCCGAGCGACCTATTGAGCCAAAAGGAATGCGCGTGCCGCGCATGCGCCTTCGCATCAACCCCCTCCTAGCCTCCCCCGCGTCCGGGGGAGGACTGTGGGTGGTGAGATTTCCGCACTTTGTCTTGCGTTTCGATGGCTTCGAAATCCACGGTCGCCTGATCGTTTACGATCAGGCGTAAGTGGCCGCGTGGGGCCCCTGTATGGGGCTCCACGGGGGCGCATCTTGAGAGGGACTTAGGAGACAATCTCCGCAGTCTCGACAACAGCATGGAAGAGAACGTTTGCGCCCTTCATCGCCCAGTCCAGCGAGATCTCCTCGGCTTCATTATGCGAGAGACCTTCGACGCAAGGGCAGAAGACCATCGCGGTTGGGGTTACACGATTGATCAGGCAGGCATCATGGCCAGCGCCTGAGACGATGTTGCGATACGAATAGCCGAGGCGGTCTGCCGCCCGTCTTACAGCATCGACACAATCGGGATCAAACGTGACTGGGTCAAATGCGCCCGCGCTGGTGACCTCCCAAGTCAGATCCAACTCCGAACAGATGCTCTCTGCCGCCTCCTCGATCTGCGATTGCATGTCTTTTAAAATATCCAGCTTGGGTGAGCGAATATCAACGGTGCAGACCGCTTTGCCGGGCACAATATTGGGCGAGTTGGGAGACAGCTCCAGGTGGCCCATTGCACCTACGGCGTTTGGTTGGTGCGTCATGGCAGCCTGGTGTGCAACCTCTGCCAAGCGGGCTGCGGCAAGGCCTGCGTTGCGACGCCGAGGCATCGGAGTGGTGCCAGTGTGGCTCTCGCGCCCTTCGATGGTGAAGCGCCGCCAGCGCAAGCCTTGGCCATGGGTGACGACGCCGATATCGATCTCTTCGTCTTCGAGGATGGGGCCTTGTTCGATATGGTACTCGAAGAAGGCCTTCATGGGGCGATTGCCTACCGGCTCCTCCCCCTGCCAGCCAATGCGACGCAGCTCTTCGCCAAACTTGAAGCCTTGCGAGTCTTCCAGCTCCAGTGCCCAGTCTAGCTCATAAGCCCCGGCATAGACCCCTGAGGCCGTCATGGAGGGGGTGAAACGGGAGCCTTCTTCGTTGGTCCAATTCACCACGACAATCGGGTGGCGGGTCTGGATCTCACGATCGTTCAGGGTGCGGATCAGCTCCAACCCCGCCAGCACGCCGAGCACGCCGTCATACTTGCCGCCCGTCGGCTGGGTATCCAGATGCGAGCCGACATAGACCGGGGGCAGATCGGGCTCCGTCCCTTCGCGCCGGGCGAACATGTTGCCGATCTGGTCGACGGCGACGGTCATGCCTGCCGCCTCGCACCAGTCTTTGAAAAGATGACGTGCCTCGCCATCCTCGTCCGTCAGAGTCTGGCGATTATTGCCCCCGGCGATCCCGGGGCCAATCTTTGCCATTTCCATCAGGCTGTCCCACAGCCGTTCACCGTCGATGGTGAGGTTTGCCGCCGGTGCCGCCATCAGACGCCCAACTCGGTTACGAACTTGGTACGGAGGAACACATCGAGCCCTTCGATGCCACCTTCCGAGCCGTAGCCCGATTCATTGACGCCGCCAAAGGGTGTCTCGGGCATCGAGACGCCCGGATGGTTGACGCCGACCATGCCGGCCTCGAGTTGCTCGCCCATGGTCTGCGCCTTCTTCCCGTCCGTCGTGAAGACGTAGGACGCGAGGCCGAAGGGCAGGCTGTTGGCGCGCTCCAGAACATCGTCCATGGCTTTGAAAGGCACCACGGGGGCGACCGGGCCAAACGGCTCTTCCGTCAGAATGCGCGCCTCATCTGGGACATCTGAGAGGATGGTGGGCTTGTAGAAGTAGCCTTTGTTGCCCAGCCGCTCGCCGCCGGTTTTGACGGTCGCACCCTTGTCGCGGGCATCGTTGACCCAGTCTTGCATGACTCCGAGGCGGCGTTCGGCCACCAGTGGGCCCATTTGCACGCCTTCGTCGAGCCCGTTGCCGACCTTTAGGCCATCGGCCAATTCGGCAAATCCTTCGACGAACTTCGAGTAGACGTTTTCCTGCACAAAGAACCGCGTTGGCGAGATACAGACTTGGCCCGCATTACGGAACTTGTTCATCCCGATGATCTGCAATGCCTGGTCGATATCAGCATCGTCGAAGACCACCACGGGCGAGTGCCCGCCGAGTTCCATTGTGCAGCGTTTCAGCGTATCAGCCGCCAGCTTCTGCAAATGCTTGCCGACCGGGATCGAGCCGGTGAAGGACAGCTTCTTTGTCACGGGCGAGGCCAGGATATGGCGCGAAACCGTGTCAGGCACCCCGAAGACCACGTTCAGAACGCCCGGCGGAAGGCCCGCATCCTGCAACGCTTTGGCAATCGCGACGGCCGTTGCCGGGGTTTCTTCCGACGGTTTGATGATCAGTGAGCAGCCAGCCGCCAGCGCGCCGCCGACTTTGCGCATCACGTTGTTCGCTGGGAAGTTCCAAGCCACGAAAGCGGAACAGGGGCCAACGGGTTCTTTTACAACCATTTGGCGCGCGCCCGGGATCCGGGGCGGGATCAGGCGGCCATAGGCTCGTTTTCCTTCCTCGCCATACCAACGCAGCACGTCGATGGCGAAACCAAGCTCCAGCTTCGATTCCAGCAATGGTTTGCCCATTTCCAGCGTGAGGTTGCGGGCATGCTCGTCAATGTTTGCTGTCAGGTCGTCCGCCGCCTGGTTCAAAATCGCCTGACGGGCAAGCGGCGTGGTGGTCTTCCAGGTTTTGAACCCCTCATCGGCAGCGGCAAGCGAGTCGTCCAACTGAGCCGCAGAGGCGTGCGGGGTCTGGCCAATCACTTCCTCGGTCGCGGGGTTAATGATGTCTTCGGCCCCTCCATCGCCATCCTGCCACTGGCCGTTGATGAGAAGCTGGATCTTTGGATAGCTCATGGGGGGATCCTCCGGGTCGATTTTGAATTGTCGAGCGGACCCTGACCTGCCGTCAGCCTGCGGTCAAGCGTCGGTAGGAGGTTTGATGTTCGCATCCTGTGCAGCGGTCAGACGCCCCTTCGCTGTTGCCAGAGGGCCGGACGCCTCTTGCCGGTCAAAAACGGTGCCGAGACCGAAAGCGGGCATTGAGCTGTAGATCCCTTCGAACTGACCCGGTTCGATCTGATAAGTCTCGTGCCAGACGCCAACCGATTTTGTGTCTTTCAGGCGGCGATTGAAGTGCCTCCAAGCGGGCAGATGCGGATGATCCGTCGACGTCGCGAAAGCCTGCAGCTTGTCGTGGCTTTCCCAATACTGAACGAGAATGATCGTACGACCGAACCAGGCCCGTACGCCCAGGAGGCCGAGCTCTGGGTTCTCCCGCAGTTCCTTCAGCATTGGACCCATTGCCCAGAAGACCGGCAGCCAGTGCCAAGGCTTCCACCACTTATTGATGCGCATCCCGATCAGAAACAGCACGAAGGGCTGTTTCAGGATGACTGTCTCTCGGGCCAACTAGAAGTATTTCTGAGCGAGGCTCGCGATCTTGTCCGGGCCAAGAATCGGCGGGATCATGGTTTTCAGTTCACCATCGGCGCCGATCAAGTAGATGAAGCTACCATGGGCGTAAATCGGTCCACCGGTTGGGTCTTCGGCAACGACCTGCACATTGACCTGGAACCGCTTGCGCACGGCGGCGAGGTCTTCCTCATCGCCGGTGAGACCCACGAGACGCTTGTGCCATCTTTGAAGATTCTGGCGAAGTGCCTTTGGTGTGTCACGCTCTGGATCAACGGTAATCATCAAGGCTTCGATCTCGTCGCCGTCATCGCCGAGCAAGTCCAATGCCTCCCCCATACGGGGCAAGGCAACGGTGCAGATCGACTCGCAGGACGCAAAGCCGAAGAACAGCAGCATCGGTCGCCCACTATAGCTTGCAGCGGTGACATCGTTGCCAAAGTGATCGGTCAGATCAAACGCGACCTCGATATCAACCGGAAAAGGCAATCCGCCAGGCGCGGGTAGTTCAGGTCCCGCCGCGGCGACCTGTTGTGCCGGGGCCTCAGCCTCCGAAACTATCGGAGGCTCAGGTGCCTCGATCCTATGAGGCAGACCCACAATCAAAAGCGCGCCGACGATAGACGCCGTCGCCGCGCCCAGTATGACTGCCGGAGTTGACATCGCTACTCAAGCTCCTCCGCGATGAATTCCCCGTCGGTTTCTAAGCCAAGTCCGAGGAAACCGGTCTTTTCGATCCGCTCGTTGATGTGGGGATCGTTCCGAAACCAGGCGCCTTTCTTCTTGCCGGCTTCGAGGTTCCTGGCCTTCCATGGTTTTGTGAAACCAAACGCCTTTTCACCGTTGATGAATTGGGTTTGATAAAGCTTGCCGCCAAGTTTCGGATCGTCTCCGACCATCAATCCATCGACTTCGACAACCTGCCCGCAAAAGGGTGCGAGGTCGAAATTGGCGCCTTGGAACTGGCCTTGAAGGTTTTTCATGGCGAGAAGGAAAACACCATCCGCTTCGCGAACCAGCGCCATTTGACGTGTACCGCCACCGCAATCGGCTGGGCAGTCGCCCGACAGATGGCATACGGCGTCGACGACTTTGGCTTTGAACTTAGCTTTCTCGCGACCTTTGAGAGGCCAATTCTTGGCTTGGCTGCCCTCAGAAAAGTCAGCCGCTGAAACCGGCGCTAACAGGACAGGCGAAAGAGCGAGGAGCGCTGCTCCAACAATCCGTTTCATCATTGGCCCAGTTTCCCTTTGATCGTTTTGAGAACCGGTCCCGAGGGAATGAAACCAAAGTCCTCATGGTTCTGGTTGACGATCCCCTGATCTGCAACGACGTCTTCCACGAAGATGTAGTTGATACCATCGCGCACATAGGTCGTGCCTTTCGCGGTCAGGGTATGGGACTGGATGTCCAAGAGCGCGACACCGTCAGCAACGCTGGCGTTACCCTCCCATTTGACGACCATATATACCGTGCCGTCCTCGGTTAGGATACCAACAGGGATGCCGCCTGCAGAGCACCAAAGCGCACATGTGTGATGCGCTGAGCCAACAACAGCATCGGTGTCGCCCATCACGCCCGAAAAGTAACACCAAGTGTCAATAATCTCTCCGGTGACCTCAATCGGTTCACCTTGTGCTGCCATGGCGCCTGATCCCCCAAGCGCAAAAGCAGCGGCGAAGAACAGTTTCTTCATCGCAGTCTCCTTCCCAAACCTAGTCGAAGGTCGCACATCGATCAGTTTGGTGAAAACCAAATTTACGTGAAGATGTGCAACTCGGGTTTGACAGGTGGGTTCTTGGTTCCCAATGCCCGGTCAGCACGTTACACCCGCGCAACCATGATTCTCTATCCAGCAATCGATCTAAAAGATGGCCAGTGTGTAAGGCTCCTCCGAGGCGAAATGTCGGCGGCAACGGTCTTCAATGATGATCCGGCAGCCCAAGCGCGTTCCTTTGTTGATGCTGGGTGTCAATGGATCCATCTCGTGGATTTGAACGGTGCGTTTGCCGGGGTTCCTGTGAATGCCAGCGCAGTGGAAGCAATCCTCGCGGAGATTGATGTGCCTGCTCAGCTCGGAGGAGGTATTCGCGATCTCGCGACAATCGAGACTTGGCTTTCCCGAGGACTGGCTAGAGTCATTTTGGGGACAGTTGCTGTGCGAGACCCGAACCTCGTCCGAGAGGCTGCTCGCGCGTTTCCCTCTCAGATTGCCGTGGGTATCGATGCGCGCGATGGTCGGGTTGCAGTCGAGGGATGGGCGGAGACGACCGATATTCGAGCCGTCGATCTGGCACAGCGTTTCGAAGACGCGGGCGTCGCTGCGATCATCTATACGGACATCGAACGCGATGGCGCAATGCGCGGGCCAAATGTTGAAGCAACGGCGGCCCTCGCCAAAACGGTATCGATTCCAGTCATCGCATCTGGGGGCGTATCTTCGTTAGATGACTTGGCCCAACTCAAAGCCTGTGGCGCGATGCTGGATGGCGTGATCTCGGGGCGTGCGCTCTACGACGGTGCGATCAACTTGCCTGACGCTTTGGCGCTTCTGGCTGAATAGTCACCACAGGCCGTGCGCTCCCCGGAAAATTCAACGCGGGTCGGTTGGCTCAGCGTTTGCCCACCCACCCGCGCACGGCCTGTGGCGTCTACTCACCAGCCGCCTTTCCTGTCAGCTTCGACAATGCACCTTGCATTTTCGCAATAACCGGATGGTCCGCAGGCAGGCCGTGGAGCGCGGCGACATCAGCAGGATCATGATAAGCTATATGAACCTTACCCTCGGGATCTTCGAAGGCGACTACTCGGAGCGGCAGGTCCATCCCCATCGTCGCAGATGCCTGCATCGCCGGGGTGCCCAGTTTCGGATTGCCAAACATCAGCATCTGGTTAGGTGCGAGCTTGGCGTCCACTTTGGCCGCACCGGCGGCATGATCTATCCGAGCAAAGACTGTGGCGCCAGCCTTCTCAACGGCTGCGGCAAGGCGGTCAATCGTAACGGGTACGGAATGAGAGCTGGGTTTGACGATCATATCAGCATGAGCAGAAAAGCAGGTTGAAAACAGAGCGGTTGTGGCGATCAGTAGACGTTTCATTGGAGGTCCTCTGAAGGTTGGGGAAGAGCGCTAGCAAGACGCTTGCGACCGTTAAATTATCGGATTCTCAGGCATTCCGATACCCGAAGCAATCGGATAGCGTGATCGTGAACTCTAAAACCACAAGGGGGGCGATCATGACCGATGCGAGTTTGGAGATCCGTGATCCAGGGACGCGTGAGCAATCGCTGTTTGATCGCCTGCGTGGTCAGATCGTAGAGGCCAAAGCCAAGGCGCCTGGGTTTAAGGCGCATTTGGCCGGGGTTAATGCGGCCGACATCTCCGACCGGGCGGCGCTAGCGGCTCTGCCGGTGCTCAGGAAATCAGCGCTGATCGAGATGCAGCACGCGAACCCGCCCTTTGGCGGTCTCACCACGCGTCCATTTGCAGAGTTCACTTGGCTGTTCCAATCACCGGGGCCAATTTATGAACCGGGCATGGACACACCCGACTGGTGGCGTTTCGCCCGCGCCATGCGCGCAGCGGGCATCGCAGCGGGCGACGTTGTTCACAACAGCTTTGCCTACCATCTCACGCCTGCAGGTCATATGTTGGAAAGTGGCGCGCGCGCTCTCGGATGTAGCGTGATACCTGGCGGTGTTGGAAACACCGAGGCGCAAACACTGGCTGCCAGCGATCTTCGGGCAACTGCCTATATCGGTACACCGGACTTTTTGAACGTAATGCTCGACAAGGCCAAGGAGCTCGGCAAAGAGCTTGCTTTCAAGACAGCTTTGGTGTCCGGCGGGCCGCTCTTTCCTTCGTTGCGTGCGTCCTACACCGATCGCGGAATCGTTTGCCTTCAATGCTATGGTACAGCGGATTTAGGGCTGATTGCCTATGAAACCCTCGGCGAGGATGGCCCGAATCCAGGCATGGTCGTCGATGAGGCCGTAATCGTTGAGATCGTGCGGCCAGGGACTGGAGATCTGGTCCCAGATGGGGAGGTTGGCGAAGTGCTCGTGACCGTCCTCAATCCAGACTATCCATTGATCCGCTTTGCGACCGGCGATATGTCGGCGGTTCTCTCTGGGCAAAGCCCCTGTGGGAGAACCAACATGCGTATTAAAGGTTGGATGGGCCGCGCCGATCAGACCACCAAAGTGAAAGGTATGTTCGTGCGTCCAGAGCAAATCGCCGAGATCACGGAGCGCCTTGGACTGGCCAAAGCGCGCCTCACTGTTGATCGCGAAGGTGAAGCGGATGTGATGCATTTAGCCTACGAAGGCGATGTCGCTCCTGAAGCGGTTGAGACAGCGATGCAGGAGGTCCTGAAACTGCGCGGTAAAGCTCGGAGAACAGATGACTTTCTGCCCAATGACGGGAAGGTCATCGACGATATCCGGCAATTCGACTGATCTAAGTTTGGCAGGGTGGGTGGGCCGATCTGCGCCTTGGCGCAGGAGGGAACACACCTTGTCATCAAAAGAAAAACCCGACCCATCGGGCCGGGTTTCTTTACGTTCTGCCGATGCGATCAGCCTTGGCGCGCTTTGAAGCGACGTTGGGTCTTGTTGATCACATAAACGCGGCCCTTACGACGCACGATGCGGCAATCGCGATGGCGGCTCTTCAACGAGCGCAGCGAGTTCTTGACCTTCATCGATCTAGCCTCTTGTTGCCCCAACCCAGCGGTCAGGAGGAAAATTCAAAGGCCGCTCTATACAAGGCGGCCGGTTTTATGACAAGGGCAGCGAGCCTCAGGCCAGCGCTGCCTTTGCTTTATCGACAATCGCGTTGAAGCTGTCTGGTTCATGGACCGCAAGATCCGCCAGCACTTTACGATCCACTTCGATGCCTGACTTTGTCAGACCGTCGATGAACCGCGAGTAGCTCAAGCTCTCATCATGGGCGCGAACAGCGGCGTTGATCCGCTGGATCCAAAGCGCCCGGAAAGTCCGCTTGCGCCGCTTGCGATCGCGGGTCGCGTACTCCATCGCCTTATCGACCGATTGCGTCGCAACGCGGAAGGACCGCGAGCGCGCGCCGTAATGGCCTTTGGCTTTCTTCAGAACTTTCTTATGTCGCGCGGCAGAAGCTGGACCGCCTTTTACACGTGGCATCTCGGCTCCTCCTTACGAATAGGGCATGAACTGCTTGACGATCTTCTCGTCAGGCTTGCTCATAACGGTTGTGCCGCGGGCTTGGCGGATGAATTTGTTTGTCCGCTTGATCATACCGTGGCGTTTGCCGGCCTGCGCGACCTTCACACGGCCTGACGCAGTGACCTTGAAGCGCTTTTTAGCGCTCGACTTGGTCTTCATCTTGGGCATTTTCGTCTCCTATTCAGAGTCTTGGCTCAAGAGGATACGGCAGCCCTTTTGGCCGACCCTCCGGTTCGAAGCGCGCCTTATAGGCTCAAGGTTTCACAATGGCAAGCGGCTCTGTCAGACCGGGTCGACAACCTGGGGTGCTGGGCATCCGGCTTCGATGATCTTGCCTGCCTCTATCAACAAATCCTCCCGGTAGCGCCCTGAGATCAACTGAACTCCAACGGGGCGCCCTTTCGCTTTGCCCGTGGCGACTGCAAGGCCGGGCAGACCCATAAGCGGGAGACCGATTTGGGTCAGCTGTGCCTCCATGACCTCATCGAAGCGCGTGGCGCTCGAGACGTCGCAGTTGTTGTCAAAGGGTAACTCGCCCGAGATCGGACAGATCAGGATCGGGCTCTGGGCAAAAAACAACTCCCACTCGCGGAGCAGGGTCGCCCGGCGCTGAAAAGCGTCGAGCACGCGGTTCAGATCCGGCTCAGGACAGCGCGCTGCCATGTGAGCAAAGACGAAGCTAGCATCCGGATCGCCCTCCTCATCGATCATCTTCGCCCCGTGGCGACGCATCTCTGCCAACCAGAGGATCGCTTGTAGATCTGCAGGCTCGCGCAGGGGCGGACAGGCGCGCTCTTCAACTACCCATCCTGCAGCTTCTAGCTGAGCTGCTGCGAGACGCAGATGCTCGGCAATTACAGGGTCGACCTGCATACCCTCTGGCGCGACCGTCAACACGGCGTGTTTTGCGGTTTCGGGAAGATCAATCGGTACAGGTACCCACCAAGGATCCCGAGGATCCCGAGCTGACATGCCCTCCAGTGCCAACTCGATATCTTGCATACTGCGCGCCAGCGGTCCGGATACCGCCATCAACTGCCCGCCGATCAGCCGATCAGCGCTTGAGAAGTTAACTGCTGGAATGCGGCCAAGGGTTGGTCGCAGTCCCTGCAATCCACAGGCGTAGGCAGGGTATCGCACCGATCCGCCAATATCGGTGCCATGGCCGATCGCGCCCATGCCCGAGGCCACAGCAGAGCCTGCCCCGCCTGATGATCCGCCTGGCGTAATCGACGGATCATGCGGGTTCAGCGTCTGACCGTGCAGCGAGTTTCTGCAGAACCAGCGCAACGAGAAAGCTGGCGTATTGGTGCGCCCCAAGATGATAGCACCAGCTTTACGCAAGTTAGAGACGACCGGGTTATCCTCTTGGGCAATTAGATCCTTCTGAATTCGCAGGCCGTTTGTCGTCGCGAACCCTTCTTGATCGACATTGACCTTCGTCGTTACCGGAACACCCGCCAAGGGCCCCGGATCAATTCCCCAGGATACCGCTTTGTCCACCGCGTCCGCTGTCGCAAGTGCTTGCTCATCCAGCCGCTGAACAATCGCATTCAATGTTGGGTTGACCGCATCGATCCTTGAGATTGTCGCTTCGGTGACCTCCCGGGCGGAGACTTCTCGTTTGCGGACCAGACGTGCCGTTTCAGCTGCGGACAGCCTCCAGAGTTCGGTCATGGCTGCCCCCTTGCGCCTGGTCGTTAGGCGATCATCGTAACCGAGCCTTCACCAAAGTAAACGGAACGTTAAGGGTACCAGGCGATGTTAACCAAATCTGTCACGGGTTTGGGCATTGAGGATGCTGCGTCTCAGAGCTACGATTGTCATTGCTCTTTGGGTCATCGTTTTGGCTCATCAAGCTCGTGCGGGCGCTTGGACCCGTAATGAGGGTGAGGGGCTGCTCATCTTCTCCACCGGTCGCCAGGTTGCACCGATCAGCGCTTTGGCCAGTGGCTTGGCAGAGGAAGACTCCAACACCACCCAAGTCTTGGTCGAATACGGCTTGTTCGAGGATTTAACCCTGGGCGCGACCCTATTTGCCGACCTCTCGACCGACGATCTTAGCCAAGGCACGCTCAGCGCGGGTATCTTTGCTCGCAAGCGCCTCTGGAAAGGGGAGAAGTCGCTGCTCTCAGCACAGATCGGCTATGCGCATCCGTTTGAGGAGTTCGTCAGCGACACGTTCGGGGCAAACAATCTCGACAGCGCTCCCGAGATCGAGATGCGCCTGCTCTATGGTCACAGCCTCTGGGGGGATTGGGGCAGTGCATTTGCCTCGGTCGAGGGGGGTTATGACCTGTTCCTGGAAGATCGTCAGGATGAGATTCGAGCAGACCTGACACTCGGCTACCAACCATGGCGGTGCTGTCTGTTTCTCATGAGTGCATTTGGGACGGTACCGACGGGTGATGACGATCCGTCTTTTAAACTCGCGCCGTCATTCGCCTACACACTCTGGCCGGAGATCGATCGCAATGGGAAGAAACCTGAAGGACCTATTCGACCTAGGACCATCCAGTTCGGGATCAACTATGATCTTCTGAACGCCGATGACGGGCTGGGCGTCCAAATCAGTTTTTGGCGCCGGTTCTGAAACCTAACTGGAGACTCCGGGAAGGCGCCGCAGTTGCACCCCATTGATCCGCCACACGCCGTCGATTTCTATCATCTCATACGCCGCTTCGAACTGA
Organism: Pseudomonadota bacterium; assembly: GCA_039185285.1. GTDB lineage: Bacteria > Pseudomonadota > Alphaproteobacteria > Rhodobacterales > Rhodobacteraceae > Thermohalobaculum. The sequence goes on along the minus strand of JBCDAQ010000011.1, from coordinate 27,545 downwards.
TCGCCCTGACGGTCCTCAAAGAACACGATCTGGACTAAGGTTCCGCCAAAGTTCTCCAGGCTCAGCATCTCCCATCGCGACGGGCGCCAGATCATTGGATAACCACCGGCCACCATTTCGCCGAACCGTCCTGGCGATTGGAAAATACCTTGAATGGTGGGCGATGCATGCGCGAAGGCCCCCTCAAGATCCGAGCGTTGGAAGGCTGCGATCTGATCGGCAATCACACCTTGAATACTGTCCTCGGGTTCGCCAGCACGCACCGGAAGTGCTGCGCAAAGGACAATTAGGAATGAGATCAGATATCGCATGAGTTCCTCCTGGTCTGACACCAACACTGGAGCCCGCCAGCTCCCGGTCAAGTTTTTCGCTCGAAATCGAAAGCAATGGTCTAGGTTTGCCGGGTAGCAAGAGGTCCCCCATGCAACCAAAGATCACCGACCCTGAGGTTCTAGCCTTTATCGCTGAAGTCGACCGCCTGACCCCGCCCGGAACCGTCGATGCAACCATGGCGGAGCAGCGGGCGCTCTATGATGCGATGTCCGCGCATTTTCGGGCGCCGAGGCCTGCGGGATTGAGCGTTAGGGATCAATTGGTGGCAGACGTGCCCTGCCGGATCTACGAGGGCGGCGCGCGCGGCCACATCGTTTTTCTGCATGGGGGAGGTTTTGTCGTTGGTGGGCTCGACAGTCATGACGATGTTGCAGCCGAGATCGCGGCGGCGTCGCAATGCCGGGTTACGGCCGTCAACTATCGTCTCGCGCCCGAGCACCTCCATCCGGCGGCCTTCGAAGATGCCCTGAACGTGACACAGGCGATCGGAGAGCCCGTCTGCCTGGTCGGCGATAGTGCGGGCGCGACGCTCGCGGCTTCTGTCGCTTGGAAGCTGAGAGGACAAAGCCACGTTGTTGGTCAAGTGTTGATCTATCCATCCCTTGGTGGACTTGCCCTGGATCTACCCTCCTATACCGAATGTTCGGAAGCCCCCCTTCTGACCACTGCCGACATTCGCGCCTATGGCGACCTGCGTCGTGGAGATCGAGATGATCGGCTCGATCCCACACGACACGTTTTGGCGGCTGAAGATCATACTGGTACTGCGCCTACCTATATATCGGCGGCAGGTGTTGATCCGCTCCGCGATGATGGGGCGGTTTACCGTGATCGACTGGTTGCAGCCGGGGCAGAGGCCGAGTTCTGGATCGAAGAGCAGTTGCCTCATATGTGGCTCCGTGCCCGCCATCGGAGTGCGCGGGGGGCCGCTGCGTTTGGCCGAGTTATTGACGCGATAGAGCGCCTTATCGCTCGGTGAACTTAAACTCGATGCGGCGGTTCCGCGCCAGTGCGTCCGAGGTCTCTCCGGGATCAATTGGCTGATACTCACCGAACCCGGTTGCAGCCAATCGTGTCGGATCGGCCCCCTCATTCTCGATCAGGTAAGTAACGACTGAGAGCGCTCTGCCCTGGCTGAGTTCCCAGTTGTTCCGGTATCGACCTGAGCCTGACAGCGGGATCCGATCAGTGTGACCGTCCACGCGTAGGATCCAATCGATGTCTTCGGGCAGTTCGCCAGAGAGCTCGCGCATGACTTCGCCCAGCTTTGTCAATTCCGCCTGTCCTGCGGGCCCCAGATCCGCCGAGCCTGCATTGAACAAAACTTCGGACTGGAAAACGAACCGGTCGCCGACCCTTTTGATCCCTTCACGACCGGCGAGAGCGCCTTCAACCCTTTCAAGAAAGACCGAACGAACTTGCTCCAACCGGTCGACTTGTTCGGCAAGAAGTTGGGCGTTCTCGGCCTCCAACGCGACTTTACGTGCAAGGGCCGCGTTTAGCTGAGCACCAAGGGTGGAGATTTGGACCTGCCCTTCAGCTTCCTTTGCGGCAGTCTCATCAAGTAGGTTCTGCAGCGCCGCCAATTGGCTGTTCAATTGTTTCACCTGCTCGCTGAGGAGCGCCACCCGGCGGGCCTGTTCGGCTGTTTGCGCCTCAGCTTTGGCAAGCTCCGCCTCTGCGATCTTGCGTAACGCGGCCTCGCGATCGAACGCTTCTGTCTGGCTTGTCGCCTGCGCTTCGGCCTCAAGGCGCAGCCGTTGCTCGTCGCTCAACGCATCGCGTGCGGCTTCTGCGGCAGCCAGCAAGGTCAGCGTCTGCTCCGCCTCTTTGCGCGCCGCCTCCAGTGCGAGGGTGATCGCGTCCAACTCAGCAGCATCTTCCTCGAGTTTCTTGCGCAATGCCTCCGCGGCAGCGGCTTCCAACAGGCGCGCTTCTTCCTCTGCGGTCAGCCTGCCGCGCACCTGCTCGAGGTCGGCGGATAGCGCCGCCATCTCTGCTTCGAGTGCCGCCTTTTGCGCTTCCAATGCTTTTGTTGCCTCGGCAGAGGAGGCCAATTCTCGATCCCGGTCCTGCTTTTCAGCCTCTAGCGCTGCGATCAGAGCAAGAGCGGAGGCTTTGTCGGTTTGAAGCGTTGTCAGCTCCGCCGATTGTGCGTCCCGTTCAGCCTCAAGATCGGCCACGAGAGCTTGAAGCGCCTCGCGTTGCGCAGCGGCTAAACGGGCAGCTTCAGTTTGTGCATCTAACTCGCTGCGTGTCGACGCAAGGGCAGAACGCACCGATTGCTCGGCGCTTTGAGCGGCGGCCAGTTCATCGGTGAGCCGGTCCGCTTCGGTTTGTGCCGCTTCAAGCTGGGAGGTCATTGCCAAGAGCGCCGCGTTCAACCGATCAGCCTCTTCCCTTTGATCGACCAGAGTGGCCTGCGCAGTTCCAAGATTTAGTTCCAACTCTGCCGAGCGGGACCGCTCCAAAGCCAGAACATCCGTTAGGGCCAAGAGCTGAGCATTGAGGTCGTTTAGCTTTTCGCTTTGTCCGCTGATTGTTTCGCGCAGGCTGAACTGCACGATCATGAAAATCGATAGAACGAAGGTCAGGATGAGCAGAAGGGCAGTCATCGCGTCAACGAAGCCTGGCCATATATTGGCCTCCAACCGCTCTCCGCTACGCCGGGCGAGTGGCATCAGTTGCCCCCATCGTCCCTGGTACGTTGGTCGATCAAGTTGATCAGAGTGCGCAGTTCCGCGCGCAGTGCCGCTGTCGCTTCATGACGACCAACCGAGATGTCATCAGACAGAAGCCGCAGCTGAGCTTCGACGTTCTTGAGGCTTCCCTCACTGTCACCAAACCTCGTGCCACCTTGCACCGCGCCACCTCGCAGCAGTGCATCAGCCATATGAGCTGTCGCTTCCGCTGTCGCGAGGCTGTTTTGCTCCATCCGTTTGAGAACCGTCAAGGTTGCATGGTCTCGGCCAGATTCGACTTCTTTACTCGCACGGATCTCGTTGACGAGTTCCGCGACGATCTCACGCTCTGTCTGCATCTCGGTCGCCATGGTGCCGATGACCTCGGCAACCGCGCCTAAGCGCTCTTCCGATTTGATCCGGGCTGCCTCGGCCTGAGCCGCAAATTCTGTTGTCTTCTCGAGCCCCTCATCGACCCGCTCCAGCAGAGCGACCAGCGCACCATCGGGGCCTTCGCCTTCGTTCACCAAACCAAGGCGAGTGAAGGAGGTCAGCCAGTCTTCCAGTTCGCGATAGAATTGGTTCTGACACTGGCCCGCAAACAGCGCCAAAAGCCCGACGACCAGCGAACCCGCGAGACCGACGAGAGAGGAGGCAAAGGCCGTTGCCATCCCGCCCAACTGGTCCTCAAGCCCGGCCATCAGCCGGTCAAAAACACCAACATCCGATGCGTTCTCTCCGGGCTGAGGCGCCAGGCTGCGGATCGTGTCGACCACCGCCGGCACGGTTAAGGAGAGACCCCAGAACGTGCCCAATAGCCCAATGAGGATCAAAAGTTGGGTGATATAGCGCGTGATGTCGCGGGACTCGTCCAAACGAACAGCGATGCTATCGAGGATCGAGCGCGTAGAGCTAGACGCCATCCGCTTCTTGATCTTCCCCTCGCGCAGAAGCGGCGCCATGGAGGCGACAAGGCGCGGAGGTTCGGTGAACTCGTGACCTTTGAAACCGGCCTGAAGGTTCTTCAGCCACTTGATTGCGGAGATGATCTGCGCCACCTGCCAGAAGGTCGCGAAGATACCGATCAGAAAGACAAAGCCGATAAAGGCGTTCAGATAGACGTTTGCTGCAAAAACCGTCTGGATCTGGGCTGCGAGAAACGTGCCGCCAATCGCGACAAGCGCGAGCACGATGAGCATCATCGCGATCTGGCGCGTCGGAATCGAGAACGCTTGCCCGCGCTCCTCGTCTAAGCTCATTGTCTGCCCCCAGCAAACGTCAAAGGTAAAAACCCCATAGGACTATGCAGCTTTTCGATGTAAACCCAAGCTTTTAGGAGATTATATGACTATTCGGTGGTCAAAATCCCGTTGAGTGTTTCATAGACGTTTCCGTTCGTTGCGATGATATCGCCGGAGACAAGCGGGTTGCCTTGACCCGGTACGTGGCCGATAGCGCCCACCAAACCACCAGCCTCCTGCACGAGAAGGATTCCAGCAGCGATATCCCAGGCATTCAGCGTGCGTTCCCAGAAACCGTCATAGCGCCCTGCGGCGACCCACGCGAGATCGAGCGCTGCAGCGCCAAACCGGCGCACACCGGCGCAGCGCGGCATGAGGCGGGAGAGGTCACGGATCGTCTCCGGCAGACCATCTCGGCCGCCGAACGGAACACCGGTCGCAAAGAGCATCGTCGTCATGTCGCGCCGGGCTGAGACCCGCAGGCGCCGGTCATTTAGCCAAGCGCCTTGCCCGGTTTCTGAGGTGAACATCTCGTCCTTCACCGGGTCGTAGATCACGGCGGAGACGATTTTCCCCTTGTGTTCCAGAGCGATAGAGACAGCCCAGTGAGGAATGCCATGGAGGAAATTCGTCGTTCCATCCAAAGGGTCAACAATCCAGCGCCGAGTCGGGTCCTCGCCTTTCTCCTCCGCGCTTTCCTCACCGATCCAGCCATAGGTCGGGCGGGCCTCGCGGAGCATGTCCTTGATGATCTGCTCGGCCTTGATGTCGGCCTTTGAGACGAAGTCGCCGATCCCCTTGACCGAGACCTGCAGCTGCTCGACTTCGCCGAAATCACGCACCAGGCTGCGCCCGGCGGAGCGGGCGGCTTTGATCATGATGTTGAGGTTTGCTGAGGGGGCTGCCACTAGATCACGCCCGTTCGGAGTATTCGACGGTCTCGGTATTCACCACGACCTTCTCGCCCTGGCCGACGAATGGCGGCACCATGATCTTCACGCCATTGTCGAGGATCGCGGGTTTGAAGGAGTTCGCGGCGGTCTGGCCTTTGACAACCGGCTCGGTCTCGACGATCTCGCAGGTGACCTTTTCCGGCAGAGTAACGCTGAGCGCCTCTTCCTCGTAATATTCGATCTGTACCGTCATACCATCCTGTAGAAACGGACGGGCTTCGCCCAGAAGATCGCTCGGCAGTTCGATTTGCTCGAACGTCTCGCTGTCCATGAAGACCAGCATATTGTCGTTCTCGTAGAGAAATTGCTGGTCTTTTTGCTCCAGGCGCACACGTTCAACTTTGTCGGCAGAGCGGAAACGCTCGTTCAATTTTGAGCCGTTTCGCAAGTTCTTAAGCTCGACTTGCGCAAAAGCACCGCCCTTGCCGGGCTTCACATGGTCGGTCTTCACCGCAACCCAGAGCCCGCCATTATGCTCGATGATGTTGCCGCGCAGAATTTCATTGCCATTGATCTTGGGCATTTCTGCTCTCTCCCGGAGGGTTTCCGCGCGTCTCATACCCCAGCCAGACAGCCCCGGCAAGCGGTGGGGTGATTTGGGGGTGATTTGGTGGTGCAAAGGGAGTGGCACCGGTCAGTATGACGGATCGAGAGCCCGAGAGGCGCGGGAGCTCTGATCCTGTAGCAGAACCCTGGTTCGAGTATGTCTTAGTCTTCCTCCTAAAGTGCCGATTAGCCGCGCTCCAAAGGATCGGTATCGCGCTAGAAAGCACTGACACTAGGGCTTCGAACTTTGGGCTGCGTTCCGTTTTGCAATGCTCCGGCGCTTTACATAGTTGCCGTAGATCAACAGCACGGCGCTTATGACGAGGAACGCTGCCAGGATCGTGTATGGGTGGTACTCCAGTTGCAGTTCTTCCTCACGCGACCCGAGAAAGGGATCGATGAGTGGGGCGGCGGAGTCATACGTCCGGTTCGCGTTCAGAAAGGCATCGGAAACCATGGAACTCGCTGTCGTTCCAGTTTCCAACAACCCGTTGACTTCGACAATCGGACCGATCGGTCCCTTACCCGTGGTTCTTTTCTCGAGCATTTCGTCAAAGCCGATGGGGTTGCTGTCGTACTTGTAGATATTTTCAAACAAGACGGCATCTGGCGCCACGGCGAAGGATGTTGCATTCACAGCGTAGAGAGGGATCATTTGGGCGTGGTTTTTGACCTCGCCGTCCTCGGTCTTTGTGAGTTCGCGGTTCATGCTCGGGTCGATCTGACCGCGGACATAAACCTCCCAAGCGGGGCCCGTGTGCTTCTCTCTGTCAAAGTCTTGGATGTCGACAATAGCGGGAGCGCCAATCCGCATCGCTTCGGCACGCTCCGCTTTCTCGATCTCCATTAACAGTACTATGGAACTTCCAAGCATGGTGACGAACACCGCCAACACATAGAAAGAACAAGCACTGTCATGAAGCCAACTTGGCAGCTTTACTCCGATCATCGAACCCCCACCTCAATTCACCCATTGGTGGCTCAGTGAGCAAAGAGTTTCAACCGAAAAACCTGGAGATGCTCGCCAACCAAAGAATGAAGTTATCCGCGCGCGCAGTCGATGCAGAGGGTGGCGGCGGGGTCTAGCGCCAAGCGGGCTTCGGCGATTTCGTCGCCGCAGCCTTGGCAATAGCCAAGCTCGTCTTCGGCGGCGCGTTTGAGGGCGGCTTTTAGGGCCATGATCCGCTGGGTGCGCCGGCGGCTTTCGGCCTGGGCCATGGCTTGGACCTGCATTGCGTCCATGCGGCTGAGGCGGCCGACCGATTGCTGGTCGAGCTCGACGGCCTTACGGTCCTCGGCGGTCGCGGCATCGGCGGCCTGAAGCTCGGCGATCTCGGTCTTGATCCGCTTGATCAGGTCATCGGTGTTCATGAGAGATCCAGCCCGATGCGCCTGAGATAGGCACCCCAACCGGCGCGGTCGGGGTGGACGTATTGCCGTGCCTTGTCCTCGGACCAGCCGTAGTTGGGGCTTTCACCGAACTCCTCGATGCGGCGCTGATTGGCGATGGGCTGACGCTCGGCGCGGGCGCGGTCATAGGCGCGGATTGCCTCTTCCTCGCCGGTCTCGTCGAAGCGGTTCTCATGCAGCGTGGCTGTTAGCGGCAGGCGCATGGAGATCCGGGGGGGAAATTTGGGCCAGCCGACGCCGAGACCCATGGCCGGGAAAACTTGGGCGGGGAGGCCGAGGAGTTCGGCCACCTGTTCAGGCTGGTTGCGGATCGTGCTGATGGGGCAGCAGCCAAGGCCGACGCGCTCAGCCGCCGCGACGAAGGTGGCCATCGCGACGGCGGCGTCGATGGCGGCGTTAAAGGGTGCATCGGCGTGGTTGTTGCCAAAGGGCAGGTCGTGCATTTGGGCAAAGCGCTGTTGGCGGCGGTGGTTGGCAAGGAAGACGAGGAGGATCGGGGCCTTTGGGATCCACTCCTGCCCCGTGCACTCGGCAAGTTTGAGGTGCAGCTCCGGTTCGGTGACGACCAGGATGTCGCGTTGTTGCAGATCGCTCTTGGTCGGGCTTGCGAGGGCCGTGGCGGCGAGGGCGCGGACCAGATCGAGCGGCACGGGTTGATCCGTGAAATGGCGGGCGGAGCCGCGGGCGGCCATTGGGGCCAGCTCCTCAGGTCCCTCAATGTCGGTTTGCCCATAGCGCGCGGTGATCGCTTCTTTGAACGTCATCTCTTGTCCGATGCCCCCTTGGCCTTGACCTGAGGGTGTATCCTCACGAAGTTCAGCCCATCAGGCAAGCCGGAGGCGATGATGCGTGAGCTGACGATTGGGATTCTCGAGACCGGGCCAGTGCTGGAGCCGTTGCTCAGCAAGTATGGCACCTATCCCGCGATGTTCGAGAAGCTACTCGAGGGCCGGGGGTTTGCTTTTCGGACCTACAGCGTCATGAATGATGAGTTTCCGGAGACGATCGACAGCTGCGATGGCTGGCTGATCACCGGCTCACGTTTTGGGGCCTATGAGGATCATGACTGGATCCCGCCTTTAGAGGCGTTCCTGCGGGGCGTTTATGCGCTGAAGGTGCCGCTGGTCGGGATCTGCTTTGGCCATCAGGTCCTGGCGCAAGCGCTGGGCGGCAAGGTGGTTAAGCATCCGGATGGCTGGGTCCTGGGGCGGGTGGAATACGACCTTGAAGGCTTTGACCAGCCGGTGACGATCATGGGCTTGCATCAGGATCAAGTGATTGCACCCCCGCCGGTCGCGCGGATCGCTGGGATGGCGGATGGTTGTGCGATCGCGGCGCTGGATTATGGCCCGCATGCATGGACCCTGCAGCCTCATCCGGAGTTCACGGAGGATTTCTTCGTCGACCTGTTGGAACAACGCAAGACCCTGTTTCCTGCAGCCCTGCGCGAGGGGGCGCTGGAGAGCGTTAGCGGTGCTTATGACACGCAGCTCATGGCGGACAAGATAGAGGCTGTCTTAAAATCTCGCGTTCAGGGGGAGATTGCGGCGGCGTAGGCCGTCGCGCTGTTCGCCCAGCAGATCTTTTTGATCGTTTGAATCACTCATCAGCGGCGAAAAACGCTGCAAGCTTGTCGAATGCCTGCACCCAACCGCCTTCGCCGGCGGTTCCGGCGGGCACACCCATATGGATCATTGTCATTTGCGTCTTCCCGTCGACCTCGGCCAATTCGACGATCACCTCAGTGACGTCTGGTGTGCCTTCCGGCATTCCCATGCTTGCTGGGGAGATGATGGTGCCCTCCGCGTCGCACATGCTCTCAGTATAAACGAGGCGAGTGGGGGCTGAGATTTCCTTGAACACGCCTGTGAACCACATGGACATGGTCCGGTCTGGCCGTTTCATTTCCATGCAGACTTTGCGCTGCCCGCCAATCCGAAAATCCATCTCGGCGACGGGGACTGTCATGCCTTGCGGTCCATACCAACGCTGAAAGCGAGCAGGGTCTGTCCACATCGCCCAGACGACCTTTATTGGGGCATCGAACTCTCTTTCGATCCTGATCCAGATGGGGTCATCAGTCATTCTCAAGCTCCTCTTCTAGGCTTAGGGCGTCGGCCATTGAGTCAAACCTGCTGGCCCAGATGTGTCGGTACTGAGCGGTCCAATCAGTGATCGCCTCGAGCGGTTTTGTGTCCAGCCGACAGGGGCGAAACTGTGCGTTCTTTCCGCGGGTGACGAAGCCTGCCTCCTCAAGTACGCGGATGTGTTTCGAGACGGCGGGCAGGCTCATCTGGAACGGTTCCGCTAGCTCGTTGACTGTTGCTTCACCTTTAGACAAGCGCGCCAAGATTGCGCGTCGGGTTCGGTTTGCGAGAGCCGCGAACGCAGCATCAAGATTGGAGGCATTGGACATACCTTATTAATAAACTAATCAGTTAATTAATCAAGCGGTAGAATACTAATCTTTCGCTCAGTCCAGCTTACAGGTGGGTTTCAGTTCGCTCCAAAACGCCCAGCCAGTTCTCGCGGCAGATCTTGGCGATCAGCTCTTCGCCATAGTCGGCCTGGCGCATGCCAGCAATGAGGCGGGGAAGGCCGGTGACGTCCCGGATCTCGGCGGGCAGAAGGCAGCCGTCATAGTCGGAGCCGAGGGCCACGCCCTCCTCGCCCAGAATCTCGATCATGTGGTCGAGGTGGCGCAGCATGACTGTGATCGGGACATCCGTGTCATCGGCGCAGTCGGGGCGGAGAAAGGAGCAGTTGAAGTTGAGGCCAACCACGCCCTTAGTCTGACCCACGGCGCGGAGTTGATCGTCGGACAGGTTCCGCGCGCTGGGGCAGATTGCGTGGACATTGGAGTGGGTGGCGACCAGCGGGCTGTCAGAGATTTCTGCCACGTCCCAGAATCCACGCTCGGTCAAGTGGCTGAGATCGATCATGATGTTCAGCTGGTTGCAGGCGCCGACCAGGGCGCGCCCAGCTCTCGTCAAGCCTTCGCCTGGCTCAAGCTGAGGCTGTGGGTCCATCGGGGCGCCGTGACCGAATATGTTGGGCCGCGACCAGACAAGGCCGAGGGAACGCAGGCCCGCGCTGTGCAGAACCTCGAGTGTGCTGAGCTCCGCATCGATGCACTCTGCACCCTCGATATGGGGCAGGATGGCGATCTTGCCGTTGGCCATTGATCTGCGGATCTGAGCCGTGTTTTCGCAGATGGCGAGGTCGGTGGGATGCGCGCGTTCCATGCGGCGCATCCTGGCGAACATCGCGAGGGTGATTTCGAGTGCGCGGGACTGTGTGATCTCTTCGAAATTGGCCGGATCGCCTGGGTCGAAACTGTCGTCGAGTTTTCGGTCGGTCCTTGGTGCGAACATCGCGAAGAAGCCGCCCGCGAAGCCTGAGGCCCGAGCGCGCGGCAAATCAATGTCGAGATCGCTGCCATTCTCCGACGCGAAGTCCAAAGGCGTCCCGCGCCGGGCCGCGAGCTCGAGCTTCAGCAGCGTGTCGTTGTGTCCGTCAAAGACAGCGATGGGCGCATCCATGGCTCACCCCGTCTGGAGCTTTGCGGCGACAGCCTCAAGCGCCAGGACGTAGCCCGGCGCGCCGAAGCCCGCGATTACCCCGTCGGCGGCTGGCGTGACATAGGAGGTATGGCGAAACGCCTCGCGCTTGTGCGGGTTAGTGAGGTGAAGCTCGATCTTCAGCCCGTCGAACATCTTCAGCGCGTCGAGAATGGCGACCGAGGTGTGGGTGTATCCGGCAGCGTTCAGGATGATGGCGTCCGCGGTGCCACGGGCCTCTTGGATCCAAGTGACCAGCGTGCCCTCTTCATTGGATTGGAGGAAGGTGAGCTGTTGGCCGAGGGTGGCGGCGCGGGTCTGGCACATGGCCTCGATATCCGCGAGCGTGTCGGAGCCATAGAGCTCTGGCTCCCGCGTTCCGAGCAGGTTGAGATTGGGCCCGTTTAGGATATGGACATGGGTCATGGCACGCCTCGCTTTTGGCTGAGTGTTACAGCCAATTCCAGGCGCTGGCCAGTCCGGGGTTTACGCGGGTTGGGCCGGGGATGTGAGGGTTTTCGAGAGCGCTTCGATTACCGCGTCGAGCCCATAGCGCTGGCTAACATGGGAATGGGCTGCCGCACCCACTTGCCGGCAAAGTGCTGGGTTGGCCAGGAGATCGTCTGTCTTGGCAAGGAGGGCCGGATAATCCCCAGGCTCAATCAGGAAGCCCGTGGTGCCGGAGCGGATCGTCTCGCAGAGGCCACCGCGGGCGAAGGCGATGATGGGGCGCCGCGCGAGGCCAGCCTCGAGCGGCACGCGGCCGAAGGGTTCGGGCCAGACGGTAGGTGCCAGCACAATCTGGCAGCGCCTGGCCAGCTGGAAGAGCGCTCGGCGATCGAGATAGCCGTGGAGCTTAATCTGGCTCTCGAGCCCCGTCCGGGTGGCGAGGCGGCGGATTTGCCCAGCTATCCGGTCGCCGCGCCCGGCGAGGTGGATTATTCGATTGGGGTTGGTTTTCAACCAATCGGCAGCGTGCTCAAGAAATTTGAGCTGACCTTTGTTTTCATTGAGCATGCCAATGATCAGGAGATGCTCACCCGGCCATTCAGCGACACCGCGCATGAAGTCGGCGACCTCATCAAGCCGACCGCCGGGGTTCGGGATCCGATCGATCTGGAGGTCGAGGCCCAAATCCCGGATGCCTTTCTCAAGAAAGGCGCTGGTAACAACGGCTCGATCAACGCAGGCGAGGGCTGAGCGCCGACGCTGTGCGCTGAGTTCAAGATGGCGGCGATGAAAGCTCTGCCAACCCTTTGCGTCCTGTTCGGCGCAGGCAAAGCTGCATGACGTGCACGGAGTGCCGTTGATACTTTGCGCCTGATCGTGCCGGGCGCAGGTGAAGCGGTTGTCACGCACCACGCCGACCAGATCAGCGCTGGGTAGGGTCCGTCGAATGTCGGGGGCGAGCAGGATACTGCGATAGTTGTCGAGAAGGATGGTGCGAGGCTGCATCGCTCGGCATAGGCTACGGATCGCACGGCGCCGAGCCCAATTGGCGCCGAGCGAGAAATCCTTTGCCACGCCGCCGCGCGGACGCGCCTGAAACTCAAGCCAGAGCGCCATGGCGCGATCCGCGGCTTGGTGTATAGGCCCGCCGGTTGTGAGAAATCGGGTTGCGGCCAGACCTTCGTACAGGGTTTGGCTGGCTTTGCCTGCGCGGGCCCATTTGGTGTGACGACCCGCCTTTCCCGCATGGATGGGCCAAGGGTCAGCATCCGGCAGGCGCAGCACCGGGACACCATCCTGCCAATAAATCTCGGGCGCTTGGATCTTGTTGGAGAACACGGTCACCAGCGCGCGTTGACTGAGATCGGCCCGGCTGAGGCAGAGATGCAGGCTAATCTCTGCCCCGCCGATCGCATCGGGGGGATAGCGATCGCTGAGCACCAGAAGATCGCGGCGCCGCGCGAGGGCGAGAAGGGCGTTGAGCCTATCCTGCACGGGCGAGCTCCATTGGTCGGGTCCAGCGGGTGTCGAGATCCGAGGCAATCCGCTCCCAAGTAAAAGCCTGATCGATTGCATGCCGACCCCGGCGGATCAGGGCGTCCATACTGTCATCCTCCGCTAAAAGCCCAACCAACGTGCGCGCATGCCTGGCCGGTTGCCAAGGCGTTGCCGCGATCCGGACCGCGCCATGCCAGGGCGCCCCGGCGAAGTCGGCCATCCCATCGACGGCCGTTGTCACGGGAACCGCACCAGCAGCGGTGGCTTCGAGCATAGCGATGCCAAACCCTTCGAATGCGCCGGTCTTCTGATCGTACTCCGAGAGCAGGAATGAAAAGTCGAGCGCACGTAGAACGCGCCACTTCATCGGTTCGCTCAAGGCGTCGAGGAAGTGGACCCGGTCGAGAATCCCGAGCTTTTGGGCATGAGCCGCCAAATCGCCCTGCGATGGTCCGGTGCCGCCGATCACACAGGTTGCTCCTGGCATCTTCTGGGTGATTTCGAGCAGACGGTCGATGCGCTTATGCGGCGCCAAGCGACCCACATAACCAAGGAGCGGCCCTTTGGGCAGACCGAGGGCACGACGCCGTGCGCGGCGCTGCGCGCTTTCAAACACGGGCGAATTGCGCCGTTCGGCAATGATCGTCTGCTCGGGCAGGCCAACCCCTGTGGCTTTGGCCGGTGCGCCCGAGATCGAAACAAGGCGCGCGGTGTGATGGCTGTTTGTCAGAACCTCGTCAGCGGCTCGCAAGGTTTGCAAGAGGAGCGCCCCGCGTGTGGTCGGATCGCTGAGGGTTGCGGGACGGCTCATCTGACTGGTGAACTCGGTCCCGTGGACATAGACGGAGACTGGAACGCCCATCGCGCGCCCGGCCGAGACCGCACCAGCGCCGTAGTGAAAGCCATGCATCAACAGGATCCGCCGGGGACGCTCCGCCACGATTGTGCCGCGGATCAAGCGGTCTATCCGGGCGTCTTCAGCAAGGGCGGCCCCGCCATCGGTGGCGCTAAGATCCGACTCGAAATCCTCGATCAGGCCATAATGGCGATCAAAAGGGGGCGGGACATTGCTGCCCGCAGGCGACAGGAGAGTGGCACCACCCGGCAATGCCGCGAAAGCATTGGTCAGGTGATGGGTCATGGTCGAGATCCCGCCCATCTTTGGGAAAGCATCGACAGAGATGATAAGCACTGGGCCTTTGGTCATCGGGTTGGGCGCCATTTTGGGGCCTCCGGTGCGTTGAGGAGTTCAGAGCGGACGAAGCGGGTGAGCCTTTTGAGCCTTGCAAATGGTCGATTTTGGCTCTGGTTCAGGCTTTCTAGCCCATCGATCGCAATTTCGATCGGGGCAGGTAGACGGCTGATAGGATCGATATAGCGCGGGTAGAGGATCAGCGCCGCGGCCACCAATTCATCCAATGTGAGGCGGTTTGGGCGCTCAGGCGGGTTCATGTCCTCAGTCAGGCCCCAGCCTGAATAGAACGGACGGCCGAGAGTAGTGACGGGTTTGGCGCGAATCAACGCCTCGAAACCCAGTTGCGAGGTCATGGTGACGACCCGGTCGCACCAGGCGATCCCAGGCAGCGGCGAGGGGTCAAGGCTCACCCCATCGGCAAGCCTGTCCAAGACATCGCTTGGGATTTTGCCAGGGCGAAGCCCGGTTTCCACATCCGGATGAGGTTTGTAGAGCAGGAAAGCGTCTGGAAAACGCGCGCGCGCGGCCTCGAGCAAAGCCCGATTTGTTCGAATGCCTGGACTGCCTGTTAGGAGGGACGCGTCGCTTTCAACCTGTCCGGGGACGAGGACCGCCAGTTGATCGCCCGTGGTTGGCAGCTTTTGCGCCGTTGCGGGTTGATTATACTTGGTCAAAGCCGCCGCAATGATGCGTTGGCGTAGGCGCCGTGCCCGCGCGATCAGGTGCAAGGGGACCGGTGCTTTGGCGATCAGCTTGTCCAGGGCGTTGGGTCCTGTTGCGTCATAGTGCAGGCGACCGCGCGCGATGACCAAAGAGGCGGGCAGGACGTCGCGGACGCCGAGGCCGACCGAGCGTAGAAAGCCATCCTCTGCCGTCCAACCTGTAGCGCCGGGGCGGGAGCCCCAGCCGATCTCGATGGTGCCTTCGGGCAGGGGATCGCAGGTGGCGAGATGGCGTGGTGGGCCCGAAGGTCCGGTAAGGAAGGGCGTGATCGCGCGCCGTTTCCAGCGTGTGAAGCCGCGTGTCGCGGCAGGGCGAGCATTCTCGAGCGCTGTGCGATGCAGAAAGAGCAACGCGTCGAGGCCCGATGCGAGGTCAGTCTCAGCGCCGCGCCACGGGCATCGCCAAAGGCTTTGCTGAAGGATCGCCAATGCCTGCTCTTGCGTCCCGCTGAAACCCGCCAAGAGCGCCCAGATGTTCGCGGGGTGACCGCTCGGCGCGGTGATCCGGGTCAAACGGCTGGGATCGAGCGATGCAAGCTGCGCCCCCGATCTAAGCTTTGGACTGCGTGCAGGACCTGTGACATCGGCCACCAGGGGGCGATCCGTGTTTGATCGGGGTGTTGGCCAGAACAACCGATGCAGGCGGATCTGGACGAGGGCGTCGTCAGCCTCGGCCGCACTCCAAAGCGGGGAGGTGCCGCGGAAGGCCAATTCTGGCCAACCCTGAACCGCGGAGGGTAGAATGGGCTCGCGCCACATGGCGGATCGGCGCTTCATCCGCGATCTCTCAGATTGGTCAGAACCAAGCTGCCGACAGCCCAGATGAGAAAGAGAGCACCAAAAGCCATTGCAGAGAGCAGTGGGCGTTGCGGATAGCTCGCCGCCTCAGCCCGGGTCGGTTGGATATGCACGGCGAGATAGCGCTGCGTGCGCCGGGCATCGGCATTGGCCGTTTGCAGCCCAGACATGGCGTTGGTGTAGGCGGTTTCAGCGAACTTACGCTCGACCTCGAGCTCTTCGAAGTCGCCGAGCAGGTCTGCGAGGGATTTCTCTCCGGCGGTAGCGGCGGCACTGCCTGCTCCGAATCTACGGCGCTCTTCGGCGATACGCTCCTCCAGCACCTCGATCTTGTTGGTCAGACGTAAGACTCGGGGATCATTTTCCCGCGTGTAGGTGGATGCAAGCTTGAGATCGACGCGGGCCTCGGCCAGTTCCGCCTCGAGCGTGCCAATCAGATCGGTGGCGATGGAGAGCTGGCCTTCGGCATTCGCCTTTTGTTCGAGATCGCGATACTTGCGGATCTGAGTACGGATATCGCTGAGGCGAAGTCCGGCGCGTGCCAGTTCCGCCTTGGCAAAACCCACCGTGTCTTCGCGCGCCGCTCGGCTGATTTCGTTCACCAGAGCGCTCGCATGGGTTAGGATCGATTGGGAGATGGCTGTGGCACTTTTGCGATCAAAGCTGCGCACCTCTACACTGACGATTCCTGAGAGCGTGTCGTAGCTTACGGGCACCTGCCACTGCCAATAGCGGGTGAGGTCCTCGACCGTTGCATCGCGCCCGAGGGAGAAGACCCAATCGTCGCGATCCTGGCTAAAAATGGCATAGAGGTCGAGATCGCGGTTCACCGCCTCGACGATCTGTTGGCTTCGGAGGTAATCGTAGACCACATAGCTCTCAGTCGCCATTAGAGGGCTCGAGCCGCCGCTAAGAGCGCCCATGATATCAGGGGTTTGGTTGGCCTGGGGCCCGGTCCCGCTGCGCACCGAAAAGGCGAGCGTCGAGGCGTACTGATCGGCGGCTTTGAGGTAGAGGTACTCGGTCGCGAAGAACCAAGGCACCATCACACAAAGCAAAAACATCAACGGTCCCCGCCAACGGCGCCGACGCTTGGGCACACCGCGGATCGGGATCGCGGCAGGTTGGGGGATGGCATGTGCCTCAACCCGTTGCTTTGCCGGGCGGCGGCCCTTGCGTTGCTTTGCGGGCAGGGTTGCTGGTGCATTCATAAAGCGCCCTCGATCGTGGCTTCGGCCCGATGGTTCGGTGCGGAGTTCAGATGGAAGAGATGGACCGCGATCGCGTCCTCAATATCCTCGTAGAAAAAGAGCTGACCTTGCTCGATCACCACGCCCGCATCGCAGAAGCTGCGGATCATGTTGATGTTGTGCGAGACCATGATCAGGTTCGCATGGCCAAGGCGGGCGCGGAGCCAGTCGCGGCATTTCTGGCGAAACCGAGCGTCGCCGGCTCCGATGATCTCGTCAATCAGATAGGTGTCGAAGTCGATGCCCAGACTAAGGCCAAAGGCGAGGCGACCGCGCATCCCGCTGGAGTATTGTTGGACCGGCATATGCAGGTAGCTGCCTAGCTCGGCGAAGTTTTCGACGAAGGCCAGCAGCTCATCAGGATCGCGGTCGTAAATTCGAGCGACAAAGGAGGTGTTCTGTGCGCCCGTCATCCTGCGGTGCAGTCCGCCTTTATCACCTAGGGGCCACGAGATGCGACCTTGGCGCAAAACCTGGCCGTCATCCGGCTCGACCGTGCCTGCGATAAGGCGCATCAGGGTGGACTTCCCAGCCCCGTTTCGCCCCAGGAGCGCGATGTTCCGGTCCCCCGGAAGGCAGGCTGAGACCTGATCCAAGATCCGGCGACGCCCGTTGGG
This sequence comes from Pseudomonadota bacterium, assembly GCA_039185285.1. GTDB lineage: Bacteria > Pseudomonadota > Alphaproteobacteria > Rhodobacterales > Rhodobacteraceae > Thermohalobaculum. The sequence continues at coordinate 10,292 of JBCDAQ010000011.1, read as the reverse complement.
AGTGGGATACTCTTTGATCACGTCATGAAGCTCGATCATTGCTCGGTCAGCCTCGCGCGAAAGGCCCGAAGAAAGAAGAAACCTGGCAGCAGGCAAAATGCTGCGATCGCAAAGACATAGAGGGAATCTGCATGGGGGGCGTCATATTGCGCGAAGATCCCTTTGCGCATCACGGCAACCAAGTTGACAATTGGGTTCCAATAGAGCGTGTCGCGGATTTCAGGTGGTAGAAGATCTGCCAGATAGAAAATGCCGGAAACGATGAAGAGAGGTTGGGTGAGTACGGTGTAGATACGCTCCCACACCGGGGAGACCGAGAAGAGGACTGCGTTCAGGAGCCCGATCCCCAGCCCCAATAGGGCCGCGAGTAGGAACGCTTGGATCATAAAGATGGGTCTGATCACGGGCCACCTTTCCTGCCAGGTCACAAGGACGGCGAGGATCAGGATCGTGATGACTGCATTGGTCAGGAACTGGAGCAGGAATCGGGCTAGGGCCGTATCGATCGGTGTCACGCTCGGGTAAGTCAAAAGCGCCTGATTGAAGCGGATCGCATTGGCCGTCATGCCCGAAATCGTTCGAAAAACGTAGTAGGGCAGGAAGCCGCCAGCGAAGAAGAGCGGGAAGCTCTGCCCCAAAGGTGGGCTGCGCGATAGGAGCACGAAGACCAGGGAGAGCAAAGCGATGTAGCCAACCGGTTCCAGGAACGCCCAGGCGAAACCACCCGGTGAGCGACCGAACCGTGTCGACATTTCTCGCATCATCAAGGCGAACAGAATTCGGAGCTGTGTTGCCATCCATCGCGGCCTTTCTGGCACCGGTCTCATCAGGTTCTGCGGTTGGCGGAGCATTCCCTGATCGCGCTTAAAGCGACGTTAAGCCTGTTTGCGCAGTTTGGCCTCGCGGGCCAGGAGTGCCCTGAAGATCTGGAGGATCAATGGGCCAACTGGGCCGAATAGAGCGAGATCTCGAGACGCTGTTTGGCCGGACGGATCCGGCCTTGGTGCATTTTGACCCGGGGGTGGAGGGTAACCGTCTGCTCTGGGTCGTCTGCTCGCATGTGAATGTCCCGCCGGGCAAGTTTGCTCAGAGCCGGATCTTTCGGCGGATGCGCGGCGCGAAACTGTTCTTAAATGCCCGCGGGAACGATTGGTATCAGGCGGGAGTGGGGGGTGATCTGGCGTCGATCGAGGCGCTCGTCTCGGCGGTCGGACGGATGAGCGAGGGGTTCAGGCGGACCAACTTTGTCGGTCATTCGATGGGGGCATATCTGGTTTTGGCCCTGGCCCATTCCTTCGACAGGGGTGGGCATTTCTTGGCGACGAGTCCAGAGCCTGTTTTGGGCAGAACGGCGACCCGAAGTCGGGTGAACCGGGTCAAGGCGCGTGCCGGGTGGGAGGATTTGATCCAGCGCTTCGGGGTGGGACGACCACGTACCCCCGGCCTGACGCTGTTTGGCGGGCATGATGCGATCGATGCGCTGTTTCTGGCTGAGCGATCTGCGCATGAGGTGTTCTATGGAGAGCTCGCAGTCGTTCCACATCACCATGGTGTCACCGAGTTTCTTCGGTCCCGACGGATCTACCGTCCGTTCTTGCTCTCGCCTGCGAGGGGGTTGGCGCGGTTGCGGGAACGAGGCTTTGCAGTTGATCCGGATGGACTCGGTCAAGCGGATCAGTTCGCGCGGTTTCATGCCACATACGATCTTGCACGCCGCGGCCGGATCCGACGGGCAGTGTCGTTGGTCGAGGAGGATCGCGCCTGGAACAATCCGGGATGGCAAGCGCTCTCGGCCCAGGTTTTGCGGCGGGCAGGCGCGCCGGAGCGAGCGCTCGAAGCTGCGGTTTTGGCGGATCGTGCCTGTCCCGGCGTCCCTGACTATGTGCGGGAGCGGGCGCGAGCCCTGGTCGCGCTCGGCGATCGGAGAGGTGCCACGGATCTCGCGGATGAGATTGCAGATCTTCGCCACGCCAAATTTGCGCCGATCCGGGCGGAGCTTGTGGAGAGCGGGTTGTTGCATGAGCCTCCTCTGCCACCAGATGCACTGACCTCGGAGCGGGACTTAGAACGGGCGCGGCGGGATGCTTTGCGATCGGGTGCTCTGCCTGGTCTTGCAGCTGAGATCTTGCCCCATCTTCCAGCGCTCTGCGATCGGCCACCGCTTGCGCGGGAGGCATTTCGTCTGATCGTGGATGCTGGACTGCGTCGATCGGCCTTGGTGGCCGCGGCGCGCTTGCCAGACCCTTTGGGCTGCGAGCTTGCCCGCCAAATTGCGGAACTGATGCCTGATAGGGCGGCGAATGACCAGCTTCATTGATCAAAAGAAGCGCTTCTATTTCGTCCATGTGCCCAAAACCGGCGGGATGACGGTGACACGGTTTTTCGCTTCTGGCCGGGACCGGTCTTGGCGTCGGAAGCTCAGTCCGTTGAATGACCGGATAGCGATCCATGATGGTGCCGGTGCGATCCGATCTTTGCTGGGGCGCGAAGCGGAAAACTATTTCTCTTTCGCCTATTATCGAAACAGCTGGGACTGGGCGTTTTCGCTGTATCGCTACATTCAACGTACCCAGAACCATGATTGGCATGCGCGCGTGAAGGATCTCAGCTTTCGCGCGTATGTCGATCAGGTTGCCGGTCAGTTCTATCGACCGCAGAAACCGATGGTCGGGCAACGTGGGCGCATCGCCGTTACGCGACTGGAGGATTTCAGGAAGATTGGGCAAAGCTTGCCTGAGATCCTCGAAGAGCTTGGGTATGACGCCAGCAGCTTGGGTCGGGAGAACGCGGCGCCTGAGCGTCGGGACTATCGCGATGCCTATGATCGTGAAAGCCGAGCGGCGATCGCGCGGATCTATCAAGAGGACATTGAATTTTTTGATTTTCGCTTTGGCGATTAGAGGGCCCGTTGACCGAAAGGTGCATTCAGCTGAACGACGGCGAAGTTTAAGAAGGCCGCGAAGATGACCCACAGAAGATATGGGATCAAGAGGAGCGTGGCCGTTGTCTCGACAGGCCAAATGGCGATGATCAGGGCGATGATCGAGAGCCAGAGCAGTGCAACTTCACCCAGCGCCCAATCGGGGCGGCGAAGGGTGAAGAAAAACCCGCTCCAGGCCGCATTCAAGACTGCGTTGGCCAGAAAGAGCGCGAGGATCCAGGTCGCTTCACTCCCAGGATCAGCGGCCATCCAAGCGCGGTAGCCAGCAATGGCAGTGAGGGTAAAGATTACGGTCCAAGCGGGGCCGAAAAGCCAATCGGGCGGTTGGAAGCTAGGTTTTCGGAGCGCGTCGTACCAGGGCCCAAGCCGCGTGAGAATACCACCTGCGACAGCGCAGGCCAGAGCGGTGGTGCCGGCGACCACGGCAGGTATCAGGGCGATGTCGTCCATTCTATCCTCTGTTGGCGGTCACATCTTGATGGCCGGGGGGATCCAGCGAGGCGCCTTCGGCACCTCGACTGCCCGCCCACCCGGCCATGGGGCGCACCACTTTTAGGCCGGGACAAGGCCCATCAGATGGGCGATGTTCTTAAAGAAGATCCGGACATGGGCGAGGGGTTTTGCCTTGACCAGTTCCTTGTTCATATAGGCGTCGAAGGTAAGCTCTTGGACGTCTTTGTCGCGGCAGATGGCCACAAAACGCTCCCGTCGATTATCATCAATGTACCAGTAGTCCTGCATTTTGCGGAGGATCCAGAAGACCCCACCGTGCTGGCGTAGGAAGCGTTTGCGAGCGAGGCCGAGTGCCTTGACCCGGGCGGCCTCTGTTTTCGCAGCAAGGGCTTCGGCGACCGCGTCACCGGCGCAGCGGCCTGCATACATGGCATAGAAGATGCCTTCGCCGGAGGAGGGGGCGACGACGCCTGCGGCGTCGCCGGCCAGGACGACATCGCGGCCATTGTCCCATTTGTCCAGTGGTTTGAGGGGGATCGGCGCGCCCTCGCGGCGGATGGTTTCGGCCTCCGTCAGGCCGGAGATGCCGCGCAGGTCGGCGGTTGCTTTCTTGACCGAGTGGCTGTCGATCTCGGTCCCCATGCCGACGGATGTTTGTTCTCCGTGCGGGAAGACCCAGCCATAGAAATCGGGCGAAATCCGTCCGTCGTAGTAGACGTCGCAGCGGTCCGGTTCGAAGCCGTCAATGTGATGATTCTCGGGGGAGCGGACGATCTCGTGATAGGCAATCACGTAAGGGATCGTGTCGCCGCCGGGGACCTCTTGGCGGGCGACGTTGGAGCGTGCGCCATCGGCGCCGATGACGAATCTGGCGCGGATCTTGGCGGTGCCGCCGTCATGGCCGGCGGCTTTGGGACGGTAGTGGACGATGGCACCCTGGTCGTCACGCTCGATCCGGTTAAACGTGCCGGTGAGCCGCGTGGCGCCGTGGCTGGCTGCGCGGTCGCGGAGGTATTCGTCAAAATGCTCCCGGTCGACCATGCCGACATAGCCACCTTCTATGGGAATATCGACGCGTTTGCCCTTGGGAGAGATCATCCGGGCGCGCTGGATCTTGGCAACCAGTTGCGCCTCGTCGATCTCGAACATGTCGATGGCGCGGGGCGGGATGGCGCCGCCGCAGGGTTTGATCCGACCTGCCTTGTCGATCAGGGCGACAGAGTGGCCTTGTTTGGCGAGATCCTCGGCGGCTGTGGCGCCGCAAGGGCCGCCTCCGACAATGACGACATCAAAGCTTTCCATGGGTCATTCTCCTGGAACGGCGAGTGGGGGGCGGGTGAGGCCCTGAACGGCGCGGAGCGCCAACAGGGCTGCGATGAGGAACACGACGCCCTCGGCGATAAAGACGGTGCCATAGGCGAGCTCTAGCCGGTCGGTCGTCAGGCGCATGGCGTCGACGGCTGCGGTGCCGAGGAAGCCACCCGTGGCAAAGCCGATGGATTGGGCGGCGCCGAAGACCCCCATGCGGATGCCCGCTTGATCGGACTTGCCGCCCTCGCGGTCCTTGGAGGCCAGGCCCATCATAGAGCCGATCGCAGCCACCGCGAAGACGCCGTTGAAGAAGCCAAGCGCGAAGACATTTGCCTTCAGCGGCCAGTCGGGTCCGGTCATGCCACCAAAGCCGAGCACCATCAGGGCGGCGCCTGAGGCGACACAACCCCAGACCGTCCAGCGGCGCATGGAGCCAAAGACTGGCCCGCCGATGGCAGTGCCCAGGATGGCGACAATGATCATGCCGAGGAGCGCGCCGGAATGCTGCGTCCCGGCGAGCGCCGTGGATTCGCCCGGGGTCATCCCGAAGACGTGGCCGGCGAAGGGCTCGAGGATCAGGTCCTGGGTGTTGTAGGCGAGCATGGCCGCGAAGACGAAGATCGCGAAGCTGCGCGCAGGTGCGTCGGCCCAGACATCGCGGAGGGCGGCCATAAAGTCGGGCTTTGGACCGCTCGTCGTGGCTGCTGCCTGTGGCTGCCCCTCGATCCGCCAGAGGGCCGCGATGGTCAGGAGGACGGCGGCGAGGGAGACCACGCCGCTGACCATAACCAGGCGCTCCGGCGAATAGGGGTCGAGCGCCTGACCGGCGGCGATGCCAGTGATGGCGAGGCCCGCGATCATCATGATCCAGACGATGGAGGCGGCGGCAGGTTTGCGCTCTGGTGCGACACGAATTGCAAGCAATGTCAGCAGGTTAGTCGCTGAGGCGCCAAGGCCCAGACCGATCAGCATGAAGGAGGCTGTGGCGGCGATCAGCCCCGCGGTGAGGTTGGTCTCCATCCAGGCGACCGAGAGCGCCGCGCCCAGGCCACCAAGGGCCAGGATGGTCATGCCACCGATGATCCAGGGCGTGCGCCTGCGGGCTTGGTCGGCGCCATAGCCCCAGCGGGGGCGGAGCATCTGGAAGGCATGGTACATGACGACCAGAGCGCCGGGGATCATCGCGGCGAGGCTGAGCTCAACCACCATGATACGATTGATGGTGGAAGTGGTGAGCACGACGATCCCGCCCAAAGCCGTTTGCACGAGGCCAAGACGGATAATGCCGAGCCAGCCGAGTGGGGTCATGCCATCCCTCCCAAAGCGAAGGCGGCGGTGAGCATGCCGAGGACGTAAAGCAGGACGCCGGTGCCGTTGTACCAGGGCGCCAGGCCCCGCGGATCGCCGAGCCAGCGGCGCATGGCGCTGAGCTGGGCCGCGAGCGACGCGGTGACGATGGCGGCGTGGATCGGAGCCTCCCAGACGAAGAGCATTGCGATCACGGCGACTTGGGGGACGGCCATCACCCAGCAGGCGAGGCGGGCAGCGGATTCCGGCCCCAGGATCACGGGGAGTGAGCGGATGCCGCAACGCTGATCGCCTTCGATGGCTTTGAAATCGTTGAGCGTCATGATCCCGTGGGCGCCGAGACCGTAGAGCAGCGCGATGGCGATGATCTCCGGCCGCGGGGCGCCATCGGTCATGATCGCAGCACCTGTGATCCAGGGAAGGCTCTCATAGGCGAGCCCACAGGCGCCACAGCCCAACCAGCCGTTCATCTTCAGTCTGAATGGCGGTGCCGAATAGGCCCAGGCCAGGGCGATCGCAACTATGGCAGCACCGAAACCCCATGGGCCGAGTGTTGCTGCTAGGCAGAGGGAGGCGATGGTCCAGATGACGGCGATCCAGAAGCCCCATGTTCCCGGGATGCGGCCCGAGGGGATCGGCCGGTCGGGCTCGTTGATCGCGTCGACATGGCGGTCGTACCAATCGTTGACCGCCTGGCTCATCGCACAGACCATGGGGCCCGCCAGAACGATCCCGGCGACGACCAGAGGCCACCGCTCGGAGATTGCGCCGCCCGATGAGACGACACCGCAGCCAAAGGCCCACATCGGGGGGAACCAGGTGACGGGGTGGAGCAGCGACAGCACCGCCATCGGCTCCGGAAACCGAGTCTCGGGAATCGGGCGTTGCGGTGCTTGGACAGTCATGCTGTCAATTAAACATGACACTCCGTTCGTTGCAAAGCTCTATTTTAGAGGATCAGTTGTCCTTGAGATCGCCGAGATCATAGCGCCGCAGCTTCACGTAGAGGCTTTGGCGGCTGAGCCCCAGCATTTCGGCGGCTGAAGCACGGTTATCGCCGGTCATACGAAGCGCTGTCTCGATGCACATCTTCTCGATCACATCGGTGGCCGTACGGACCACATCGCGCAACGGCATCCGTCCGATCAGTTCGGTCAATTGCTCTGCCGAGCGGGGCAGCCCGTCGCTGCTGCTCTCTTCGCCGGTTACCTGCATGGAGATATCCCGGACCACAAAGCCATATCCGGGCGGGGCGCCGTTTGGCAGGGCGATCGCGGCGACGTCGACATCCGTGATCAGTCCGCCGGCGCCGCGGCATGTGGTTGAGAAGCTGCGTACCCGCCCGTAGCGCTTTGCGTTGGACATCAGGACAGTGAAATCAACATCGGTCCGGCCAAGATACTCGGACAATGGCGCATTGAGCGCATGCTCGCGCATCGCAAGTTGCGTCAGGTCGAGGAAGGCTGGATTCGTCCAGACGATCCGACCGTGCTCATCAGCGAGAACCACGCCGTCCATCGCGCGCTCGAGCAACATGGTGGCGTTATCATCCGTCGCTGATTGTCCGCTGACACTGTCATCGTTTGCTGCGGTAAGGCGAACCATAAAGAGAGTGGTCGCCGCGGCGCGGAAAAGTTTCGCATGCAGGACAAGACGCTGCGTGCTTGTCCCCTCGACGCCTGCGCTTGTCGTTTCGCTGCGCGCCGAGGCCATCACACCTGCCAGTGTTGCGTCGATGCTGACGCGATCGGACTTTGCGAAGATCTGGCTGAGTTTGCGCCCCGCGAGTTCGCTGGGCTGAACCCCGAGCATCTGACTGGCGCGGGGGTTTGCTTCGACGATCCGGTTGTCCGAGGCATCGACGATCAAGAAGGCGTCGGACGCGTCCTGGAACAGCATACGGTAACGCGCTTCCATCTTGCGCATCCGCTCATAATCGCGCTCGAGGCTTTGTTGTGAGGCGACCAGACGGGCCTGTAGACTGGCCATTGGTCTCAAGTCCTGGCCGCAAAGTGCGACATGCCCTGAATCATCTAAAAGCCAGCCACCGTAGGTAACGGGAAGGTCATCCTCACCCGGGAGCGGGTGGTTCACCTGGCGCCGCCTGGTCGGTGAGTTTTCGCGAAGCGCTCCCAACAACTCCCGCATTTTTGGCAAGCTTTCGACGGTGAGCAGTTCCGAGACAGGTTTCCCGACCCAATTCCGTGTGATGTCTTTCAGGGAGGCATCTGATGCAAATACTTCGATGACTGTGTCCGTGTGGTCGATGCAAAGACCGACATCGCTACATGCCGCAAGGAACGTGTCAACGTTCCGGACTGTTGGTTCCGGAAGCTGGGTGAAACGCTCTGCGAAGTTCTGAGACATAGAGGAGTTCATCGCCTTCTTTTTTGTCCGTTTCCTAGCTACTCAATCTTGTTCCGAAGTTGCGTGTGGCCGATTTGGCCAGGGCCAATGCCTCGATCGCGTCATGGGCGAAGCCGTCAGCGCCTACATATGCGACGGCCGATTGATCTTCGATGAACGCGTTCCCGCCCACCATGATGTAAACCCCGCGACCGTTGACGTTGCGTCGGATCAGGTCGATCGAATTTTTAACTTGCGGGAGGAAGCGCGTCGCACTGGCCGAGATGCCGACCACAGAAGCTCCGGAACGCAAAACAGCCTGCGAAAGCTCGTCCTCCTCTGGGTTCAGATCGACATGTGTATGCCATCCGCCACGGGTAAAGAACTCGGCCATGATGACGACGCCCAAAGCATGCGTCTCGCCGGGTGCTACCGCGAAAAGAGCAGTGCCCATCGGATTGGCAATCGGCGCATCGGAAACAAAACTCGGGCTAAGGCGGCGCAAAATCTGATGCATCCGCATCAGGCCCATCGAAACTTCACCAAGCGAGATCGCATCTTCTTCCCAGAGTACGCCGAGACGGCGTGCGGTGCCCGCGAGATGACCTAGATAAACCGTATCGAGCGTCGTGCCCGATTGGATCATCTCGTCGAGATAGAGAAAGACGTCTTCGAGCGAGTCGCTGAGAAGAACCTGGCAGAATGCGTCTAGATCATCTGGCTCCGCACGTGCATCGACGGGTTCGGTCTCAATCGCGCGGGAAGCGGCCAGCAAACGCGGGATCACGTCGACTTGGATGGTCTCCTGCAGACACTCTTCGTCTGACACCATGTCCTCCAGGTCGGAAAAGAACCAAACGTCTCTCATATGAGGAGTATCCTCTTAGTCCACCTACCGCAAGTTTTGTGCCAGACACAGACGTGCCGCCCTGATCGCCAAGCGATTAGGCTTCTATGCTCTGCACCTCGGATCGAGGTGGGAGCGAAGACATGCGCAACGCGCCGTCAGGACCATTTTTCACTCCATTGAACGCTGCGGTTTTACAATCTTGATGGTTCAAAACCCCCGAATCTTTCCATTTGATGGATCAGATTCGCCGGTTCTGGAAATTAGAGTTGCGCTGCGAAACGAAAACAGTGGCGCCTTTAAATCAAAGCGACTCAGCGATTTTGCACATGTGTCAACTGAAACAAGTGTAAAGCTAGATTGACATTCAATTCCTGAGCACAGTACCTTCAACCCATCCAGACAAATAATAATGTCAATGGGAGGGAACATGGGCCCGTCAGGTCCAGAGGCGCGGAAACTCAGTTCTGGGTTGTACACGCCCGACGAGCGGCGCCGTCGCGACGCGAGTGTCTGGACCATGGTTCAGGCGATCCTGGCGCCTGTGCAGTTTCTCATCTTCGCTGTCAGTCTGGTCCTGGTGATCCGCTACCTCGCCTATGGCGTTGGCTATGAGGCGGCGACGATCTCAATTCTTCTCAAGACACTGGCGCTCTACACGATCATGGTAACAGGCGCGATCTGGGAGAAAGTAGTCTTCGGCCAGTACCTCTTTGCGCCCGCCTTCTTCTGGGAGGATGCGTTCTCGATGATCGTGATCGCGCTCCATACCCTTTATATCTATGCGCTTTTTGCCTTCTGGTCGGCAGAGGCGCAGATGTTCATCGCGCTCGCCGCCTATGCCGCCTATGTGATCAATGCGGGGCAGTTTCTATGGAAGCTCAGGCAAGCCCGCCTGCAGGGGGAGACCGCCGGACCTCAGGCTGAGGTGCCGGCATGAACACCCAGGCCCCCCAGCTCCGCCAAGGCTGCGCGCGACCCGTTGAACGCGAGGATGGACAGCGCGAAGTCTTCTGCGGTCTGACCGGTATCATCTGGCTGCATCGCAAGATCCAGGATGCCTTCTTCCTGGTAATTGGCAGCCGC
>JBCDAQ010000010.1:0-42229 GCA_039185285.1 Pseudomonadota bacterium | reverse complement strand
TTGCCATTGTTTCAAGTGGCGTTTTGGTGACCCTTCTGGCCGGTTTGGCCTTTGCGTGGCGCCCCTTGGCGGCACGCCCGGCGCGGGTGCTGCGCGCCCGTGAGTGACCGGCGTTTTCGCTTGACGGTATCGGACGAAAGCCTTACCACCCCGCTCGCCTGTGGCGGAGTAGCTCAGCCGGTTAGAGCAGCGGAATCATAATCCGCGTGTCGGGGGTTCAAGTCCCTCCTCCGCTACCAAAGCAAACCCCCAATAAAATAAGACGTTATGTTACTCCTCAGTCTCGGGAAAGTCACGTGAACACGCACGCGGCGTGAAAATTTCCGTGAAACAAACCGGCATCAATTCGTTCTCTGTTTGTATCGGACGACACAAACGTCACGCGCTGCCTCACGACTCGTCGGCCTTATTGGTGACAAATTGGGCGAGTAACACGATATCGAAACAATCGAGAGGTTAGCCGTGGGATTTACAGTTCTGGCAGGCGACGGCCTGCGAATCGGGAAGCATGCCGAGCACATGGCAACGGCGCATCTCCTATCTCTTCGGAAGGACAAGGGCGGCTTCTTGGGGATCGTCGGGACCGCTCACCATTACAAGCCAACGGATGTCGTCGAGGCAGAGGAGGTCGATGCGGAGAGCTTTCGATCGACCGGCGCGACTGTCGGATGGGGGTTGGTAGGGCTGGCCGTCGCGGGACCGCTAGGTGCAGGGCTCGGCGCGATCATCGGAGGTCAGAAGAATGAGAAGACCCTCGCCATCAAGCTGAATGACGGCCGGACATTTCTTGGGGTCTTCTCTGCCAAACAGGCGCGAAACCTGACGACGCACCTCAAAGCGAAGGCATTCGAGGAGCGCGCGAGCGCCTAGCCTTCACGCCGGGCGCAAGCCTGTGTCCATTTCTCGGCCTCTTGCGCGATCCGCACAGCATCGGCGCGAGTCGTGATCGAGCACGAGCCCCAGCCGCCACCGGTGATCTCGGGACGTACGCCAGGTGCGCAGAGGTCGCGAAGTTCTACACGGTTCGCGCGGAGGCAATAGTCGGAGCGGATGGGCTCCGGTGTGGCGCACGCGCTAAGGGTTAGGATCGCCGCCAAGAATGCGGCGAAGCTCTTCGTCAGTCGCATTGAGGATTCCTCTCTCGATTTCGCGGGCTTCCTGCACCGCCTCGATCGCCGCCTCTGCGGCTTCTAGCCGAAGCGCGTCCTCCGCTGCCCTGACGGCCGCGGGGACGGCCACAAGGCTCATCCATGCCCACACGGCCGCACCGCCGAGGGTCGCGCCCCCGGCGATCCTGAACGCCCCGCCGATGCCTCCGGCGATCCCGGCGATTGCGCTGATCATCGGTTCGACCTCGCGCTTGCCCTCTTGGATGCCTCGATGTGCATGTTCTTCATGAGAGCCGACGAGGAAATGCAGTGATGCTTGGCCTTTTCATAGTCGCCCGCCTCAAATGCAGCCGCCGCCTTCTGACCAAGGAATCCGAGCGTCCAAAACCAATCGAAGCCGGACTTTCGGGCATCGTGATCCGAACCCCATCGCTGGACCTGGTGCTCCGCCTCGATTGAGACGCCCTTTATGAAGTCACTGTTTTCAGGCGAGTTGATGATGTCGTTTAGTCGATCGATCTCATCCGCCGCCTTTTTCATCATCTCCGATGTCGGAATTCCGATATCGGAGATGAACGGCTTGTCAGTCATGAACCGGCGTAGCCGTTCGCTTAGGCAATGATCTATCATGAGCGCTGTTCCCGATACTTATCGAAGGTGCCCGGCGAAACGTGGCGGTAGCTCAACCAATCCTTCGGCATAGAGCGTAGACGTCCGCCTTCGCGGCACGTCGCGGATAGCTCGACGTCCGGGAAGTTCGGCCATTGCTCATCCCACTCCTTAAGCAGATCGGCCATTTTGGCCTGCCACTCATCGGGCATGTCGTGCATCATCGCGCGGGGGAGCGTTAGGAAGCTGGCTCGCGAGAGCCCGAACCACCCCCAAAGCCTCTGATGCCCTGCGTCCGAGCCGATCATTTTGGATCACCGCAATGAGGGCAGCACCCGTGGCGATCGTCAGTGTCGCGCGATCCGCAACGACACTGTGACGTCGAGCCCCTCCCGAGGACTACCAAAAGGAGGATTGCAACAGCGAGAGCGGCGATTAGCTCTGTCATGCCGACCGCCTCCGATAGAGTTCCCTCGCGATGAGCGCCAGGATCGCGAGCACAACGATCGCACCGACGGACAGCCCGATAACCTCGACGTTATCGCTCATCGTCGCGATGATGTGGGAGCCGGAGCCCCCAGCGAAGAGAGCCGCCAGCCATTGAGACGCCTTCCGCTCGAATCGATCGAGGCCCGTTTCCTGCGTCTGAGGCGGTGATTTCCTCTGTTTAGGGTCGGAGTATTCCCTTACTTCCTCCCATGTCTTCGCGCCGACAACACCGTCAACATTGAGTCCGTGAATCTTCTGAAACTCCTCGACAGCGGCCAAGGTTAGAGGTCCGAAGCTTCCGTCAACTCCGTCTGCCGGGAGGAGGTCGAGCCGCGCGAGCGCCTCTTGAAGTGCAGCGACATCTGATCCGCGCGATCCGACACGAAGGACGACCCTCGACCTCTTACCAGAGGCTCTGCGATAGGCGGCCTCGATCTTCCCGGCGTAGTCCGCGGCTTTGCCGTTACCGTTATACCTCAGCGCGAAGGCGTACCAGTCATGCGACCTGATCGCGGAGTCGAGCCCCCAGGATGCGACGAGGTTAACGAAGCCCTTGATCTGCATAGCGGGATCGTGGAAGCGCTCGACCATCTCCGATGCCGACAGGAAGCCCGCGTCTTCATGATTGAATCCCATGATCTGAGGCGCGCCCCAGGATGAAGCTCGGCGCGCTAACTCCGGATCGATCGACTTCGCCTTCTCATACATGGCGCGACGCTTCGACGTACTGAGTGCGAGAGACGCCCGCCAGGGCGCTTGCCCCTTCTTGGGGAAGAAACCTAGCGCGGCCCAATGCTCGCGCGGGAAGTGGTGCGGCTCGAAGCGCCGGGGCACGGAGCCGTCGGGATTGAAGAATCTACCCGCGGCCTCGACCTCGAAGATCGCGCGCACGGCCGCTGGCTCTGCATCAATCATTCTGGCAGCGCGCTCATATGCGAAATCGGATGCTTTCTTCATTTGCTCGGCTCCTTGAATGCCCGGCGCAACACGGCGGATTGCATCGCTTGCGTTGATTCATCGTTGATGATGGTTTCGTGTGGCTCGACGCCGGACTCGCTAACGTGCCCACCGACGTCGAGTAGGTCGCCGACCCCGGGTCGTACGATCTCGATAATCGTTCCACCAAGAACCTCGATCGCTTCGCACTCATTGGGGAAGCGGCAGTCGTCGCAAACAACTGGTCGCCCAAAGAGGAGTTCTTCCGCTACCCGGGACCGCCACGCGTCGACCCAGAGCGTCGGAGAGATTTGATCGCGCCCCCACTCCGTGCCGAGAGTTTGCATCGCAAAGCGAGGCGTCTTACCGCCGAGAAGCTCGCAAGGCGTCTCTTTTAGATCGCCCTCGATCTTCCGTTCGATCGTTTCGTCATCGACGCCGCACTCATGATAGAAGGCGCGAAGCATCGCCTTGAGTGGGCCCGCGAACTTTACCCTCTCGAAACCGAGCCCGTGCTCAAGAGCGTCGGCCGCGGTCGATTTCCCGGCCCCAGCCTTGCCGGTGAATGCAAAGAGTTTCGTTGTCATAGCTGCACCACGCGATCGGCGCGCTTCTCGCGGGGGACGGGTGAGGTCGCCCAGTTCACGCGGCCGAGTTCTTTGTGAAAGGTTAAGGATGAGATCGAACGCCCGACGCGCGGGTAGCGGGCAGCATGCCATGCATCCCGAGCGGCCAGCGTTTGGAAGGTGTAGACCTGCGCGCCGTCTTCTTCGGCGGTCGTTGTCTCATGGTGAATATGGCCTTGGAATCCGTGACGGAACTCCGCGCGACCCCATGCGTCCGCGGCCTCGGTGCTCATCATGGCGGGAAAGCGCTTCGGCTTTACCGTGTGGCCGTGCGTCGCCGCGAGGAGCGTCGTCCCCCACTCCGCATACCAGAATAGACTCGGGTCGAGATCGACCTGCACACGTGAGTTATTCTCGAAAGCGATCGAGATCATCACCGCGAGCATGAGCGCTGCGTGCGGGTCGTGATTGCCCGCCTTGATGACAACGTGCACGGTGACGTGCCGCTTAAGGGCCTCTTCGACAGCCCAGCGAATGAGCTTGACCCCGGACAAAACAACCTTCCCCTGTCGGCCGTCCCGGTCGAGGCTATTCCCCGAGTAATAGGTTTCAGCCTTCTCCGTGTCGGTGTGGAAGAAGTCGCCGAGCCCGAGGATCACGGCCGTCTGAGCGCGGGGAGTAAGCTCGAACGTGCGGATGAGTTGCGACTTGAGGAGGCGCGTCGAGATGTTGAGATCGTAGTCCTCGCCCGCTTCTGGTGCCCAGGCATACGCGCCGTGATGCTGATCAGCGATCGGAAACAGATTGAGGAGGTCCGTCGGCATGTCGCCGATCGGCCCATCAATCACGGGGACGCGAGGAATCTCGCTCTCCGCCTCACGCCGGAAAGCTTCGAGCATGTCGCCAGGTGACTGCGTTCCCCGCGTTGCGATCCGCCACTCTTGGATGACCCGGCCGTCCGCATCGACCAGCGAGGAGAGGCGGTGCAGGTTCATCCCGTCTGGGACGGTGTGCTCCCGCCCTAGCTGTCGGCGCGATTTAATGGAGCGGCTCTTTACATTGCCGTCTCCGTCCGTCTGCACCGATGTCTTGTGCACCTCGAAGTCATCACCCGGTAGTGCCCGGAGTGCGCGGCCGCGCTCGACGCGATTGTGAAAAGCGCTTAGTGAGATTCCGATCTCTGCAGCCGCCTCGCGCATATCGCCGAGCCGCTCATAAGCTTCGAGAGCCCCTATCGCCTTCTCATCCGAGAGTCGCTTCACCATCACTCACCCCCGTCTGTGGAAGACCGATCTCGGCGGGTGATGCGCTTTACAGTCTCCGTCTCCCAAATTTTGAGAGCGATTAGGATGATCGAGAGCGCTGATGCGATGGCGGGCAGGATGCCAGCAACGGCAGCGATCGTGATCCCGTGAGCAAGGGATTCTGTTGGAGTCGTCGAAGCCGCGACCTCTGCGATCACGTCTTTCGCTTCTTCTTTATTCATTCCGTCACGCTCGCCCGGGTAGCCAGCCCTTGCGGTGACGCCTCTCTCAAAGTCGTCGTAACATGGAGCGTTAGAGACCCGAAGGCCCCGCACGGTTACATCTATGGTAAAGTGAAGTAATTATTTCTAATCACGCTATCGAACTCCAAAAAGAGTGAAGGTCGGATATCTCACCAGCACTTAGGGCGCGCGCTTGAATCATCGCAAAGCGAATTAGTCCATCGAAGTGTGAATCAACGCTCGTACCCCCTAGACCTCGGCCCCCCAGGGCTAGAATCGCGGAAGATAGCGTTCCCCCGTAGCCATGCGTATCGACCTCGGCTCCGTCTAAATATAGATGAGCCGTGCCACCCTCCCAAGTAAGCGCAATGGCGTGAAATACCGTGGCGCTTCGAATATCGCCACCACCTTGTAATGTGGACCCGCCGAGGTTTCCGATGCCAGCCCACGGCACGCCTCCCGATGTCGTGCCGATCCACATGCGATTCGATGTTCCGTTGTTTTGAGAGCCGATAGCTATGTCGTTTGAATTGTTGCTTGTACGTACACGTAGATACGCCGCAATAGTTCCGGCGGAACCGGGATTGAAATCAGTAACGATACTATCCGAACCGCCATCGAAAGAGAGTCCCGAGCCTTCGCTAAAAGGCGGCCTTACACCCGCCGCTGGTTGAGTAGCTACGGCCGTACCAGAAAGTGCTTGAGCGCGACCTACTGATTGACCGTCCGACGTGACCGGGGTCGAAGTATCCGTGGTCTGGTATAACAGCGAGGTGTCATCGAAGCGCCAAAGTCCACCCGCTGATTGCATTAGCGCAACGTCGGCCGGAACGTCGCCTAGAAACGCGACCTGTTGATAGATACCAAGCCTTCGCATCACACACCCACAAGCAGGAAGAAATCAGAACTGCGCGGAACGACGGAACCTGCTTGCCACTGATCGTTTATTGAAAGCGTTCCTCCTCGCGCATCGAGTGTAGCCGAGCCACCCGCTGCGAAGGCTACTGCGTTCGCCGTTGCGTCTATACGAGCAAATTCAAAAGGCGCACCGTCGATCCCATCAGGAACGGTTATCGTTACCGGCCCGCTAGATGCGTCGATCTCGCGATATACGCCGCCCGCGAGATCGCCTGCGGTAAGCGTATAGTCGGCGGTGATGGTTGCGCCCCTGGTGAAGGTAATACCACCCCCACCACTCGACTCGGTGATCCATGAGGTGCCGTCAAAAATCGTCTTGAGATTTTCGTCATTCACCCAAAATCGCCAACCCTCAAACGGTGTCATGAACTCCCACGCTGCATTGATGAAGAAGGCCAGGTCACCATCTTGACCGGCCCAATTCGCGCCGGTTGCGCTCGCCGGTACGATATAGAGATCGCCTTCGCTCGGCGATCCTGGCTCGGCAACCGTCGATCGAGAAATAACCGAGAAGTGCGCGTTGAACTTTTGAGCCCACGTACGGAGTTGATCTCCGGTGCCGTCGTTTGCTGTCGCTCCGATATTGATTCTCATATCGTGATATCCGCCGTGTAGAGGGTTGAGTCTGCGGAGATCGAGGTACGATCCGCGGTGATCCCGGTGCCCGGGATGTTCAGTGTGAAAGCGAAGCCGCCCCGATCGTCGAAGCCGTCGCGCTCTGCGCGGATCGATAGGCTCGCGAGGAACTCGCCGCCCAATGGCGTAGGGAAATCGGCGGCGAGTAGCGTGTAAGATGTTCCGGTCATCGCCTTTGAAGTCACGGGTGCGCCCGGCAACCCCGTCAACGGGTCGATGTAGGAAACCTCTAGGCGATAGGTGACGCCCGCCTCAGGACCAATATCCCCGGCCGTGAAATCGTCGAAGATGGCGGCGGTCTGAGATTTGCGATCCCTGTGCGACCAGGTGATGTCCGGCAATGCCCCGACCAGCGCCATCGCTGGGGGAGTGAAGCTCCCGGCGATCTGGACGTTCCCAGCCGGGAGCGGACGAATGGCGCGGCTCGCGAAGGTCGTCGAGAGCGTGGTCGCCTCGGCGATGCTGAGTGCGCCATTGTAGGCGACCGGCAAGAAGCGCGCGTCGATCGTCTCGGCATCCGTGAACTCAGACTCGAGCGTGTCGAGCGCGTCATCAAAGATAACCACTGTACCGGCCGGGTGAGTGATCGGCACGGTGTCTAGGCAACCGCGGCCGAGTGTGACCTCCGTCTCGCTGATCGCATCCACGCGGCAAAGCTCAGCGCCAAGCCGGGCGAGAGACCCGATGGCAACCCGATCAACGCGCACCCCGTTTTCGATAGCGATTACCGTTTCCGTCGGATCGGCAAGAACCGCGCCGACCGTGACTGCCGAAGGAGAGAAATTCATCGAGCCGGAGCGCACGAATCCGGTGCCTGCATCGGTCCAGACCTGTGCGTTTGCCTCCCCCTTATTCTCGGATGAAGCGGCCAAGGCGAGGAGCCCGCGATCTGGGTCTTGCCCAAGCAACACGTCAGTGATCGTGTGCCCCTGAATGCTGACGTTCTGCCAGTAGGTCGCATCTTCCGCGACTTCGCGATTTAGAGGTTTAGCGTCGCGGTCTGTCTCTGATGTCGACTCATTTTCACCGGCTGCGATCAACGTGTCATCGGTGAGATCAAACACGTCCGAGACGATCTCGATCTTGAGGAACTCACCCTCATCATCGATGCGATCCACCCGCATGATCTCGCCGTCAAAGTCGAGCCCAGGCCGGGCCGATGTAAGCTTGAAGGCATCCCCAGGGTTTAACTGGTCAGCCTTCGCACGGGTGCACGTGATCGTCGCGGTCGCGACGGGAGCGGTCGCGGCGTTGAGTTCGCGCAGACACACGCGCGCAGCAATCTCCTCGTTAGAGAATCCCATGTAAACGAAAGGCTCGGCAGCGCGCACGCGCCCGACCTCCGTGACAAGAGAGATATCCTGTAAAGATCGCGCCGCCTCAGAGGCGCGCCGACGGTCGTAGAATCTGACCGTTACGGAGTTCATCCCCTCGGCAGGATCGCGGCGCTCGACCTTATCCCATCGTATCACATCGGCATCGGTTAGATGCGGGATCGCGTCGGGATCATAGTCGGCGCGAATTGGCTTGATCTTCCATTTTCCAGTACGTCGGTCAGGAAAAATCTTTGCGTCCGCGTGCTCGCCAACAAGCGTGATGAAGTCCTCAATCGGTCCGTCATCTTCCCACTTGATCGAGAGCCCCATTCCTTCGGCATTAAATAGGTCGGCAGCGGCCACGAACGAGATATCGTCAATCTCGTTTTCAGGCTGCGCGAGACCCCATTCGTGATCTGTTAGGCATTCGCGAATGATATGGGCCGCGTTCATGTCCGGCAGTGTGTCGGGTAGCTGGCAATGATCCGTCGCTGTGTAGGTCACGCCCGCAAATTCGATTGTGAGGGTTTGCCGTGGCACACCCTGCACAGTCGTCGAGGTGATCGGTGCGAAGCCCACATTCTGATTGGCTGGGAAGTCGAAGCATCGTACCCCAATCCAGCGGAGGCCATCGCCGGGACCGGGTAGTGTTCCCTCGCTTCCTGAGTACCTTATCGTGGAATCGACATCACCGGTGGCGATTCCTGTCACCGTCCGCACGTAGATCGGATTTACTAGGTCAGGTGCCCCGGAGCCGTCATCACGGAAAACGCCAATATCTTGTGTAATTTGAAGTAATGCCGGTCCACCACCCACGATCGCCTCAAAGTTCGAATAACCATCGAACCTATACGTTGCATCGAAAGTTCCTTCGGCGAGCATGTTGTCGATATCGGCTTGAGAGCTAATCCCAGGAAGCGAAAATAGATCGACAAGCATTGCTGGCTCATCTCTACCAACCCAAGTCGAGAAGGGAACCGCATTCGATGTGTGTGGGTAGTTAGATGAATCTGGTCCGCCGATCTCAGAGACGTCAGTCTGATCAAGGTCGACGACAGTGCCTTTTACAATCCAAACCTTCGCAGGATACCACTGCGTCGATCCATCGGATTTCGTTTCGATCCTCTGTACTCGAAATCGCCAGGGTCGGAGATAAGGGTTGAGCCCGTGCTCAATTGCGCGCAAGGCGACCGACATTACCTTTCGAGAGGCTGGGATCGCAACCGACTGTAGGCTTTGGAGATAGTCGTTAACGCCCTGACTAGAGTCCCCCATTAAGACATCCAAGCCACCGATGATCCCGCCCTCACGTTCAGGGCCGCCGAATAGGTCAGGCTTGTCTATGTCGATCCGACCACCAGTCGAGACGCCGCACCACGCTTCGCGGTCATCCACGTGGATAGAATAAAGCGCGTCGCAGGGGCCATGACAGAGGACCATGTGAGCCCCAGCGAAGTGACGCCAACCGGCTTGCGTCTTGCCGCCGCCCTTACCGCCGCCCATCCGCGACCTCCTTTTCTAGCTTCTTGATCATCCGCCGAGTGACCTCCGCGCGATCCTTGGCCATCGCGTCTCCGCTCGCTTCCGCGCGCTCGATCGAGCGGCGGTAGATGGCGATCTTTTCCTCCGCCGAAAGTCTCATGACGCCGCCCTGCGTGCGGGGGGTCGGTGCGCCCGACCCCCCGCCTCTTCGCTCCGTGCTGCAAACTCTTTGAGGGCGTGCTCGACGACTCGATCTGAGAGGTGATCGCCTTTCTCGCGAAGCACCTCGATCTCGATTCCGTTTTCGAGAAAGTCCGCCCAATCGAGGCCGCGTTCGGCAAACCACGGCCGTACGGCCTTATGACAATAGCCAAGCTCTCGGAGGTGCTGGCGGGTGACGCGGGTCACTTCTTCCCTCCGCCGTCAATGTAGTTCGGCTCGACGGATGTATCGCCGAAGTCAACGACTTGCGGTTCGCGAATATCCACCGTCCCAAAGATGACAATTATGGAGTCACCTTCGGTCGTCTTCGGGCGCTTGAAGCCCTCTGGCTGGCGTGGGGGAGGGGTCGCTTTCTTCGCGAGCATGACGCCGAGAACGATCCCAACGACCGCCGCACCGATTGCAAGAAGTGGAAAGGGCATGACCTACCTCAGAAGGATGAAGAACCGTTGAAACTATCTTTCTCGGGGATGAACGGGAAACCGCCAAAGTTGGCGAGGTTGTTAAACCTGCTGTCGCATTGACCGCGTGACCGGTTGCAGCCTGGCGCGATCGTGACCGCCGCCGACCCGTTCGAGCTGATCTCATCCAAGAGTCCCGGGATCGCCGCTCGCGTGCGGATGAGGTTGCCTTGATGACGAATGATGAACCCCGTGACACCGCCGAAATCGAGAATCCCCGAGGAGAAGTATCCATCAGACTCACCGGCCGCCGCGGCGATCGTGTGCGTCAACCCATCCGATGCCGTGATTGAACCCGCGATCTCAAAATCCGCGCGATTGAGTCTGCAAGCACCGTGGTAGAGAACATGATCGCAAGTGCGGAGGATGCGACGGCGAAGACCTTGATCTTTGAGTGCCGACATTATCGATGAGCATACGACAACGATCTTATCGGTTCCTGGCTTCCCAGCGATGACCCGACCTTTGAAGATGACGCGCGCTTCTGTGTCAGCGAGACCCTCATGGTTCCGCCATGCAGTGAGCGTCGTTAGCTGTGGTCCGCGGACGCCAATTTGGGATTGCGCGAATGTGTCGGTCGGCGGGAAGTCGATTTCGAATTTATCGCGCGCAACCTGGCCGCCGGTCGTGATCTTGCCGTGCGAAATCGCCGAGGAGAAGAACGTCTCGCCGAAGGCTATCTTACTATCAACGGTCGAGGTGAAGCGGTTGACCTGAGTCCCGCGCGTGAACTCGAAGAGGTAGAAGGGCTGGGCGTCGTCACGGGACGTTTCACGGGCATCATAGCTCATAGTCGACTCTCCAAAGGGGCACGCCGATTCTAGTCACACCGTCGAAGGATGTGCGGAACTCGATCGCGTCGGCGTCGAGACGCACTAAGGCAAGCTCGCTCAAGGTTGCGATCTCTGACTCGGATGCGGCGGGAAGGTTCGGGGAGACGGTCGCGGTGAGCGTGCCGTCGAGATTATCGACCGCGCCGAGGACAGTTGTCGGCGTCTCTGTCCCGTCCGTCTGTGTCAGGTTGAGCCGGAGCCCGGTGATCTCGGCGGGCGTTATTGAGTCGGGGATCGTGATGTCAGGACCGCCGACGCCGCCGATCGGCTCAAAGTCGTTTGTATCGGACGACACAAAGAACGGTTTCGCCCGACCCCTACGTCGGTGAAAGAATGCTTCGCGAGCAAAGATCGCGTCGGTGCTTTCCTCTTCGAGGGACAGGGTGAGGCGTCCTGCGGTATAGTTCTGATCAGGCACCGCTTCGATCGGCCCTTGCCCGTTATCAACGATCGTGTGCGCCCGCTCGACCGTATCGGTTAGATCGGCCCCACGGATACGGAGTCCGTCGAAGAACTCCTCGGACTCATATGAAAGCGGCACGGCCGTCGCGGAGAGATCGGGATACCCGAAGAGCGTCGCGTTAAGCGTGCCGATCGCGAAGCCGTAACCCTCCGGTGAGATTGCTAAACCATCAGATGACACACCGGACCACACCGGCGCGACGCGCGCCGATGGCATTGCAACCGCAGGGCCAGCGCTGACTGTGACCGTAGGCGCATTGACGGCCGTCACGGTGGCGCTCACGAAGTCCCTTGGTGCCTGCCAGATAATGACCGCCCCGCCGACCTCGTAGAGTGCGGCCACGTCGCCGACATCGAAAGTAGTCTGCCCGGCGGTCACCGCGATTTGCCGGGCATATCGCCAATCGGGTAGGGCGATCACACCAGCGCTCTCGGCAATCCTCCGGCCGAGCGTCCGAGCCTCCTCGATCTCATCGCCGAATAGCTCGAAGCTCATACTCACGCCGAGCCGCGGAGACGCCCGGCGCGATAAGCGTTGCTCGCCTTCGTAAGTCTGCAAGACCACCGTCGCGAACTCTAGCCGCGTGAGAAGCTCTCCGCGCGGGGGAAACGGGATTAAGGTCATCCGTTCGCCCCGACGTGAGCCATGACAATTCGCTCGCCCTCGGAGCTTTGCAGGTAGTCGCCGACCTTCTGGCGGTCATCGACAACCACAACCTTCACGTTACCGCCGCCCGCGGGCTCCCGACCCGCATTCATCGCTTCGAGTGCGGGTCTGTTGCGGCGGGTCGCCTCTGAGTTCATGACGAACTCTTGCCCGTGCACGACACCCGAGACTTCATCCTTTGCGCCGTTGCCGGTGAAACCCCCGCTCTGAAATCCAGAGATAGCACTTGCAGTGATCGTGGCGATCTCCGCCGCACCAGCCGCCGCCGCAAGCCCGGCTTGAATCTGCCCGGCCGGAGGGGGGAGCTTGAGCGCTTCCGTGACCGCCTGTGCCGTGTTGACAATCGCGGTCGCGAGGGCCGTCGCCTTCGTCACAGCGAAAGCCGCCTTGTATGCGGCCGATTGCTCGCCCAGCGAGTCCTTCGTGATCCCGGCAAGCTTGTCGAAGGTCGAGCCCACGGATGAGAGCGCCGCATTCGTCCGCTCGGCCCATGTCTCGGCCGACGTGTCATCAGCGAGCCCGGCCGTCGGACTCGTGATCCCGCCGCCCCCTCCGCCGCCCGCACCGCCTCCGCCGCCGCCAAGCGTGGTCCCGCCCTCGGTATTGCCGAAGTTGAAGGTCGGGCCGGTGCCGGTGTCTCCCGTTGACGCCGCTGCCCGTTCCGTGACCGATGAGAGGTAGCTTTCAATCCCTCCCGATGCAGCCCCGACGAAATCGGTCGCAAAGTTCTCGCCGATAATCGACGCGGAGGCGCTGACGCTGGCCGCAACCCCTGAGAAGTCGAAGCCTTCGTTCGCGTCGAGTGCGGCCTGCGCACCTGCGAAATCGAGCTTTAGGGCCGCCTTTGCCGCCTTTGCGAAAGAGGCCGCGCCGGAAGAGAGTCCACGCCACAAGGCGCGACCTGCTTGGGCCATCGCTGAAAACGCACCGACAGAAAAATCAACGACGGACTTAAAGACAGCGATCGCGGTGTTGAGCCATGACCTCCCGGCGTCGATCAGGAATTGAAACACCCTGCCGCCTTCGTCCCCGATTTGCCCGAAGTCAGAGAGAAAGGTGCCAATCCACCCAAAGACATCAGAGAAGAACGTGCCCACGACACCCGATAGGTCCGACCAGACAGTGCGAACGATCTGCCCGACAGAGGCAGTCGACTCGCCGAATTGCACGTTTAGACCGAGAAGCCTCCCGATCGATCCCCCGAGCACAGCCGCCGCAGTTATGAGGGCTCCGAACGGATTCGTGGCGAGCGCTACGGTGAGTGCCTTCACCCCGACGATGAGCTTCGGGATTGCCAAGGTGGCTACACCGACGATCGCGCCGTTAAACACGTCGAGGTTGTTGGTGATGAAGCCCAGCGCCCCAGCCAGGCCACGGAGGAAACCGGCAAGTGGATTTAGAGCCTGCCCCCCAAATGCCTCACCGAAGAGTTTCGCCCGCTCGATAAGAGTATCGAGAGCGCCGTTGAAGCCTTGAGCCGCCGCAACACCAGCGCCCTCGACTTGCGCTTTGAGTTCCTCAATAATGAGTGTTTGTGCGGTAAGTAGATCGCCGGAGCGCACGAGCCCCTTGATCATATCCTCTTGCGCCTTCGTGAAGGTGACACCCGACCGGGAGAGTGCCGAGAGCCCCTTCGTCGGATCGTTGAGAGCCTTACCGAGTTGGATCACGTTACTCTGCAAGGATCCAATCCCAGACTCGGCTAGGTCTTGCGAGAGACGGAGCGTGTCGTCGAATACGCTGCCCGCGACGTTGCGGAAGGTGAGGAGTGATGACGCCGAGTCCCGCACCTGTTGCGTACTCGCGAGCGTGTTGATCCCGATCTCTTGTGCGAGAGCCTCGATGTCCTGCAAGGAGCGACCAGCCACGCCGCCAGTGTTGGCGATTTGCGCAGCGAGCCGTGAAAACTGTTGCTCGGCCTGAGCGGCCCCGCCGATGATTGCGCGCACACCCTGCGCGATGCCCACACCGGCGAAGGCCCCAACAAAGGCGCGCTTGAGCCCATCCATTGCCGCGGCCGTGCGCTTGGCGGAGCGGTTGATATCGTTGAGGGCTCGCTGCACCTCTCTGCCGCCGCTCTTGGAGCCTGAGGCATCCACGACAACCCGCACGTACCGTGTGATCCGCTCCGTCGTCATTTACCGACCTTCGCCTCTCTTTGCTTTGCGACGTGCTTGAGCCATTCATCATCGATCGCAGTGACTAGCTCGATGAGTTCGTCCTCTTCATCCTGGCTCATGTCCCACCGTGACGCCCAAAGACACACTTTGTCCCAAGGTATAGCTTGAGGTCCGTCGAGCGAATAGGGGCGGCACGAATGGACTTCATGGAAGCATCGCCACGCGATGGCCTGCCACGGGGTGAGTACCGGCTGCGGAGGGAGGTCGGGCGGCTTTCGACCGGCCGCCCTTGCTCTTTCGAAGACGGCCGCGAATTGCCCGACCGTCATTTCCCACCGGAGCCGGTCTCTTAGTTTCCCGCGTCGGCCGTCTTCTCTTCATCTTGGAAGGTTGCCCGCGCCTCGGCTTCGGTCTTGATGATCTCGAAGAAGTCGGGTGCGGCGACAAGGAGTGCGACCGAGCGCTTTTTGTCCTTTATATCAACAGGCCCATCATTGTCTTCGACTCCGGTCCAAGCGATGATGACCGTCTCGACATAGACCTCGGCAAACGCCTCGATCGCTTCGTTCATGTCGAGATTGTCGGCCTGAACTTGCTGGCGGTAGGGCTTGAGCGCCTTGGCAAGAGCCTTGTGATACCGTTTGTTTGAACCGCCTGCGCGGTGCACGGTCACGGTGCAACCACTACCGAAGTCGAGCGTGACGCCCGTCCCGGTTTCGAGGTCATCGT
Source organism: Pseudomonadota bacterium (assembly GCA_039185285.1). Lineage (GTDB taxonomy): Bacteria > Pseudomonadota > Alphaproteobacteria > Rhodobacterales > Rhodobacteraceae > Thermohalobaculum. The sequence goes on along the minus strand of JBCDAQ010000010.1, from coordinate 27,188 downwards.
CAGTGCCGAATTTTTCGAGAATGTTCATGTTGGAGCCTCATGTTTGGGGCGCTGGAAGTTAAGGAGGTGAGGGCTCCGGACCCCACGTCGGAGCCCTCACCATCATCACACCACGCCCCGTACGTGAGGCATGGTGTGACAAACTAGGCAAGCGTTAGACGTCTTCTGTCGCGGTGCGCTGCACCATGATCGAAGAGCCGAGAGACGCGTCGAGGTTTGCTCGGAAAGAAAGCTCGATCACCACGTCTTCGGAGTTCCCGGCCGCGTTCTTCGTGCCTTCGTTGAAAGTCGCCGCTGGCATGGTCACGACGTAGCTCTCGCCGTCGGCCGAGAACTCGAAGGAGAGCGAGCCCTTCGTGCCATCCTTGAAGCGCTCGTAGAGCGGGCGCGACGCGGCGTTGAGGTAAGCCGTGAGGTTGCCGGTGACTTCCCGCTGACCGTAACGAACGCCGACGGCGACGTCGGTTCCCAGGGCGTTTTGAGCCTCGCAGTTGTTCGCGATGTTGAGGCTCAATGACGAGAAGTAGAGTTGCCCGCCGATGCCGCCGACCGCGATGTTAGCGACGCCAACCGAAGACATCGGTCGGCCGGTGTTCGATGCGACGTAGGTCGCGCCCGCAAGCTCCGTCGTACCGTCCTCTTCGCCCTTGCCGATGAACTCCGTCGTGCCGGTGACAAGCCCATTTTCATCGACGGTAAGCGAGAGGGTGTTGACGCGCATCCCAGGGTAGCGATTGAAGTCCGACCCCGCGTCGAGAGCGAACTTCTTTTGAAGCGTCATCGACTTCTTGGCGGTGCCTGCAACCAGGTCTTCGAGTTGGTCGGCTCCGGTGCCGAGCGCCCAATCAGCGCGGAGAGCGTGAGCGAGCATGACGCCGGTGTCTTGATCGCCAAACGTAAGCTCGAAGTTTACGCCGCCGGTGCCAGAGGAGCCGACGCCGACCTCATCGGCGACGTCTGCCGTGGGCGTGATCTCCTCGGAGACAACATTCTCTTTCGTGTGCGTCAGGCTCTCGCCTGTGAGACGCAACCTCTGAAAAGCAGGGCTTGCGGGAGTGACGCCCCACGCCGATTCCTCGACGAAGGCGACTTCGGTTTCAGAAGAGTTCGCATATGTCATCGAAGATGCCTTTCTCTATGCGGTGAAGTCGAAGCGATAGGTGATCTCAACGATCGCGCGGAAAACGCGACCGTCAGGCTTGCCCTCGCCGGTATCGGGAGGGCTCACGGTCTCAACCTGAATCCCGACCCCTAGGTTCACGTCGCGAAACGCGGCGCGAATTTCATCGGCGATCTCGACGGCCCGATCATCGCCCTTATTTGCCTCCGCCATTGCATGCGCGAAGACGGTTCCAGTCTCACGAAAAGCCCGGTCGCCTGGCGCGTTGCCGAGTGAGATCGGCTCCTCTTCGGCCCCTGCGAAGTCGAGCGTGCACCACTCATCCGGCCGGTCTGCCGTGTCGGTTGTCGAGTTGAGCGTCTCGATGTATGGCGCGGATACGCTATTGAGGACGATCGAGGCTGCGAGGTGATCTCGAAATGCGGTGCGGACAACTCCGGCGCTCATTGGAAAGCCCCCCCTTGTATCATGCGGATTCGAGGCACGGGGATTCCGTCCTGCCGGGCGGTGCGTCCGTTCGTGCGACTGACTTTCGGGGAGCCCCTCGGCACGGTCCAATCGAAGAAGAGCCGCACGCTCCTCCCGAACTTGCCCTTCACCTTCCGATAGGCGGGCTTCACGACGCCACGTTTCGCCCGCGCTGACTGCCCTTGCTCGACCTTCCGGGCGTAGGGGACATTGGGATAGAAGTGCATTTCGGTCACGCCGTCGCGCACTTGAGAGAGCGACGTGAGGACCGTGCCCCGATCAGCATCCCACATCACAAGCGACGCGAGATAGTCTTCGTCTAGGCCAATGCCGCGCCCTTTCTTGGCTCGGCGTTGAAGGTCGAGCCATAGGAACTCAATGGCGTCTCGCATACCCTCTGCCGCCCACTCGACTTTGCCGAAAATCTTGATCTGTTCCAGCGGCTTCCCGAAACGGTTGTCGGTGAAGATTTGCCGGTTGCTGCGATCCCAAGCCGGGTCACCGCGCGACACGAAGCGGAGTTCGCGCCGAGCGAGAGCAATATGATTCCGCCGGAAGTCGCCAAGCGCTACACGCTCGATGTCCTTCGGACCTTTGAAGGGAAGCTTGGTTCTCATCACGCGATCGCCTTCACTTCGTATGCGAGCACGGAGCCAGCGATTGTGCGACCCACTGAGTCGACATACTCAATGACGAACTTCCGCCCGTTGACCTCGATTGTGTCGCCCTTCCTAGGCTCGCCGTAGGTTTGGAAAGCTTCGGCTTGTAGGATTGCGTTGATACCGTTGCGCCCGGACGCCCCAGCGATCTCATCTTCGCCGTCGCTTCTAGGACGTCCGGGCACAACCGCCGACCGTGCCCCATCGGCCGACGTTACCGTGAATGATTGCGCCAAGCCTGGCGCGAAGGCGCGGGCGTAAGCGGCTTGTGCGCGATCAGCGAAGCTCATCACCCCAACCCACGAAGTTGATACGGTTCGAGCGCTCGCTTCGATTCTTCCGGCAACCCAACCGGGCGGGGACCGCTACCATCGAAGGTGACGGTGTATACACCCGGAACGGATTCGGTCTTCACGTTCGGGTCACGATCACGATCCGAGAGCATGTACCTGACGATACCGGATACAGCACTCTCGAAAGCGATCGGTAGGTCGCGGACGACGGGAGGCGGGCCAGCGTCATCCGCGAGATAAAATCCAGACTCTAGGTCGATCTCGATATCACCGCAGAAGTGACAATAGCGGGGAGCGCGAAGAATGCCCGTCTTTGTGAATCCGAAACCGGCCCGCGGCTCTATAGCGGGGTCTGATCCCGTATCGAGCCAAGTGCGACCATCGACGACAAGGCGCGTGATAGCGTGGACCGGAAAAAAGGGAATGGTGATCGAGCGAACCTTATCGCGCTCATATGTGGAGTACGTCGAGGTCGTTCGCTCAATCGGAAATCCGAGATGCTTTTCGACAGCTACAGACGCAATGGATGCAAAGCGGTTGAGTTCGGTGTCCTTGTCGGTCCCGGTGATGCCGAGGTCTGTCTTGAGGTCATCAAGAGAGATGAGGGTCGTCGTCATTTCCGGGCTCCTTGGGGTACAGGTCGGGACGGCAAACGCCGCCCCAACTGTTGGTTTCTGAGTTCAGCCAGGCTAGATTTGATCGTCTGCCGGAGTGGACTCAGGGCGAGCCGCCAGAACCACGACAGAATGCGGGGCGCTCGGTGTGCCCGATACATCCAAGGTGACGCGAACGTACCGCTTGCCGCCCTTGTATCCGACGCGATAGCCAGCCGCCGTGTGAGCGCCGACGGAGTCGTCGAAGGTCTTCACGATGCCGCCCGCAGCCACAGTCGCGCCGAGAATGTCGTCAGCTTCGACAGCCGAGAACGCAACGCCGTCATCCGAATGCTCAACGATCACGTCGATCGTGTTGGCTCCGGTGAAGGTAGCCGCGCCGATCGAGAAGAGAATCTCAGCCGACAGGAAACCGGCAAGATCAACAGCGCCAGTATTGGCGTCTGTGTTGCCCGTTGCCGGAGCGATCACCCCGGCGATGAAGGTGTGCGAATGCACGTCTTTCATGTTCATAGCTCAGTACCTTTCTGTTGAGCCATAGGGTGGGGAAGGGCGGCCGTAGCCGCCCCGCCGGGGTTAGCTCTGCACTCTCAGAAGCTTGATCGCCTCGAAGTTCTGAATGCCGCCGCCGACCCGCTTCGTGGTGTAGAAGTGGACGTTCGGCTTGTTGGTGAATGGGTCACGGAGGACGCGGACGCCCTGCCTGTCCAGCACCAGGTAAGCACGACGGAAGTCTGCGAAGGCGATCGGGAATGCGTTCGCAGCGATATCGGGCATGAAGTCGTCAGTGACGACCGAGTACCCGAGGAGCGTCGAGGAAGCGCCAGCCTCGATCGAAGGCCGCCAAATGTAGTTGGCGTCGGCGTCCTTGAACTTCCGCACCCGCTCAATGGTTAGGTCGTTCATGAGGAACGTGCCATTGCGGCGGTACTGACGACGAAGTGAGTGAACAAGCGAAACCAGGGGATCGGCCGGGCTCACCTCCGAGGCGGCATCAAGAGCCGGGAAGTCTGCGGCTGCACCGGTCTTGATGAAGCCAACTTTGCCCCAGGCATAGTTGCTGTTCACAACCGTCTGATACCCGAGGATACCCTTCGGTTTTGCGACGCCGCCACCGTTGATGAATGCGTCGCCCTCTTGTTCACCGAACTCGACGGAAACTTCGTCTGCCAGCCAGGCTGCGAGGTCCATAGACGCATCATCAAGAGCGGTCTGTGTCGAGGCGGGGTTCGCATAGAGTTCATGCACAGGGAACTCAAGACCGCGCAGTTTCGGCGTGCCGGTATCAGGTCGTGCATCCTCTTCACCGACCCAGCCGGAAGAGGCACCACCCATGTTGATCAGCTTCTTGAAGGTCGCGGCAGAAATCGACCGCACAGTCGCGAGGGAGCGCACAGCCGACTCGTTTGCAAGAACCCGGTCGATAGATGTCTCCATCTCAACGGGAACCACGAATCCGCCGTCCGGGTCTGAGCCGGTCGATAGATTCGCCCTCACTTCGAGTTCGCCGATTCCATTATCGACGCCGCGGCGGAACCACGTCTCGAAAGCTTCGGCGTGCTCGGCGCGCTCGGCCGCAAGAGGCTCTGCCGGGTTGCCGCCGAGGTTCAGTGCCGCAACGGAACGTACAGCCTCATCAACGGCACCCTGCAGGGCAGTGATGTCGGCGTTGATCCGGTCAACCTGTTCGCGAGCAACCACATCATCAAAGCGATCCTCAACGCCTTTGATCCGATCGTCGTTCTTCTGTTTGAATTCTTCGAAGGTAGCGTTGAGCGACGCGATCAGGGCCGCCACATTGGACCCGTCAGCACGCGCAGCAATCAAAGCCTTCGGCTTACGAAGATGCATGGTCATCGTCAGATGCCTTTCTTGAAAGAAGTGAGAAGCCCTTCGAGAGCTTGGATTAGGCCAGCGTCGTGCGTGGCGGGGGCGGGATCAGCGTCGTGCTTGACCCCTTTGACTTCCGCGAGAAGCTCGCGTCGCTCCTTGCGGGAGATTCCTTGTTTGGCGAGTGCGACATCAATCCGGCGGATCGCCTTTTCGCCGCCGTTATCGTCTCCGGTCGAGGCCGTTACTTCGATGTTGGCCTCCTCATCTGCGAGCCCTGCATCAACGGCTTGAGCGCCGTTAAACCAAGTATCGGACGCCATGAGGGTGAGCGCCTCATCTTCGGACATACCCGAGCGGTCGGCGTAGATTTCGGCCATTGCCGAGTCGAACTGACGTAGCGCGGCAGCGACCTCTTCCATGTCGTCCGCTCGCCCCATCGCGAGAGCCGAGGCTTGGTGGATCATGAGGAATGCGCCCGGTGCGAGGATCACTTCATCACCCGACATGGCGATAATCGAGGCGGCCGAGGCGGCTACACCGAGCACCTCGACACGCACCTTGCCAGGATGATCCCGGAGCATGTTGAAGATCGTCATCCCCTCGAAGAAGTCACCGCCGGGGCTGTTGATCTGGACTGTGACGTCCTTCCCGGCATTGCGCCGGAGGGCGGCGGCGATCCTCTTCGAGGAGACACCTTCGCCGAAAGTATCCTCACCGATCGGTTCGAGGATCGAGATCGTGTTGTCGCCCTGTACCGCAGCCCGGATTTCCGGTTGCCAGCGATCGAGCGCCTCCGGCGTTAGAGTCGTGGTGCCGTTGAGCGGCACGCGAGAGTCGGCCGTCACATTGATCTTAGGAAGTTTCCGAAGCGTCATTGTCGCGGTCCTCTTCGTTTTCGTTGCCGTCGCGATTAGCGCCGGTCCCTTCGGTCTTGGTCATGTTCGGGGGCGGGTAGAACTCGCTGCCCTTTCCATCGGGGCGCGGGTTCATGCCTTCTTCGGCGCGCACTTCGTCAGGGCTAAGCCAGCCCCATTGCAGGCCGCCCTGGTACCACTTGGCGCGGGCGGTAATGTCGCCTCGAATGAGTGCCGTGCGCTTGAACTGGGCAAAGACGGAGTCGTCTTCTATGAGGTCCGCGTTGATCGCGTCCTCCCATGCGGTAAAGTAGTCTTCGAGCGTGTAAAGCACGAAGCTCCGGCTCCGCTCTTCTAGGTTCTTGCCGGAGCCATCCGATGCATCGGCATCGCCGAGCATATGCGGGGGAACCCCGAAGAACATTGCGATATCGGTGCGAGAAAACTTCCTATTTTCAAGGAATTGCGCATCAGAAGCCGTCATTCCGACAGGCTCCCATTTGAGGCCAGCCTCAAGCACTAGGGTCTTGAAGGCGTTCTCAGCACCGCGAAACTTCTCAAGGCTCTCACGGAGGCGATCAACCTGATCATTATCAAGGGTCGACTCCGTGTGCAGCACGCTTCCGATGTTCGTCCCGTTCTTCCACATAGAAGCGCCGTGCTTCTCGACACCAAGACCGGCACCGATGGCCTCGCGAGCATAGTGAATCGGAGAGACGCCCTTCACACCATCGAAGGTCGAGATCATTACGTGAAGGACTTCCGATGCTGGTAGCACAACCTTCGACCCATTCGGTCGGGTGTACTCGAAGACGATGGTTAGATCGGGGAGTTGCTTTGGCTCAACCCGATCCGGATGCATCGGAACAAGCTCTTTCACGACCCTTCGGCCACCTTCGATCCCGCGGACTTTCATCGCGTAGCCCGCGCCGCGAAGCATCATGTGAGAATTCATCATCCGGAAGAAGACGCTCCGCTTCATCCAGCGATTGGGCCGACGGCTAAGCAAGACGGAGAGAGTCCCGTCATCGACGGTTTCAACCCTTCCGGAGGTTCGGCGCTTGAGTTCAACCGGGACCGTCGCGACAACGCCGGAGACGATGCTGACAGCGCGATTTACGGAGGAGAGCGTCATCGCCCTCTCGGGTGTAACCTGGACCCCGGATGCGGTCTCTTTGCCGTTGCGGATGTAGTCCGCAAGTTCATCCGGGGATGAGATCAGCGTCCCAGCTTCGGCCCGTGTGTGACGGGGTGTGACAGAGCGGGCGCGCTGAAACAGGCGATTGAAAATGCTCAAGTCAGTCTCCCTAGAGGACTAGCGGGCCACGTCGATTCAGAAGCACATGCGTCTTATCGACTTCCTCAAAAAGCGCGTTTCCAAGTGCCATGATCAGCGCGATCGCCGCGTCAATCTTATTCTCCGGCCGCTCTTTCTTCGGATAAACATTGCCGCGTGCATCAAAGTGCCCGACGACATTTCCTATGCACCACTTGAGAACGGGGTCACCGTCATGCGCGAGTGCCTTCGAGCGAATGAAGCCGTCAAGCTCCTTCGTCGGCTCTGAGAAGTTTGCCGTCGTCGCCCGGAATTCAACCATGTTTACACCTTCGGCCCCCATCCTTTGTGCCAGTTGTGTTGCGGCCCAAGGGTCAAATGCTACGGCTCGAAGGTCGAAGCGATCCCGTGTGTCGCGAATCACGCTCTCTATCGCATCAAAATCGGTCACATCTCCTTCCGTGACAAGTAGTGACACGGTGTGACACCACTCGCGATAAGAAGAGGTCGATCCGTTCTCGACCGCGGCCTCGGGCAAGAAGCTCCGATTGAACACAACCCAGGGCTCTTGGACGCCTTTTCGCGGGGGGAATAAGAGTATGAAGGATGCAAGGTCAATCTTCGTCGAAACGTCGAGAGCCGCGAAGCACTTCCGACCCTCGAAGTATTCAAGCCTAAGACTCTCATCCGCCAAAGACTCCCAGGCGGAGAGGGAGAAGAGCGCGTCATCCGCGCCAGTCCAGATGTTGAGGTGACGCGTCATGAACGCGGCCTCGCGTGCCGGGCTCTCCTTGGCCTGTTTTGCGATCGCTCGGATCGCCTCAGGCTGGACAGCAACGCCCCAAGACGGATTGGCTTTCTTCCAAGTCTCTTCGTCCCAGATGTCGTCATCCGGGTCAGCACAGTACAGGATTCCAAATATCCGGTCATCTTCCACTGAGCCGCGGAGGACGCGAGCAACGTATCCCCAAAGTTGGCGTCCGATCCCGGCGGTGTTGCCGGTCGCGGTCGAGATAGAGAGAAGGAATGGCTGCGACCGTTTGCCCAGCGCGGTCAGAAGGACGTCATACACCTCGGAAGTCTTATGGGAGCCGATCTCATCGCACACGGCGACGTGCACGTTCAAGCCATCCAGCGCCTTCGCGTCGGATGAGATCGGTCTAAAGCTGGACGATGACCGATGCTGATAGATGGAGTTCGCGCCCGCCTCAACTCCGAACCGGGAGCGCAGGGGCGCGGTTCTTTGCACCATGGCGTTCGCGGTGTCGAAGAGGATGCGCGCCTGATCGCGCGTCACCGCAGCCGCGTACCCCTCGGCACCGCCTTCGCCTTCTATGAAGTTCATGTACAGCGCAAGTGGAGCGGCGACGGTCGTCTTCCCGTTCCCCCTCGGAACGTAGACAACCCCCTGGCGGAAACGACGGTTCCCCTCATCATCGACGAACGCGAAGATGTTGAGCCAAATGAAGGCTTGCCAGTCGAGAAGCTCAAGCGGCTTTCCCGCGAGTGGGCCTTTGATGTTCGGGAGGAGACTCGCGAACCGGATCGCCCGCTCGGCGCGATGTGGCTCAAAGCGCCACTTCCCTGCATCAATATCACGGAAGAACCGACGGCAAGCCAGGATCACAAACTCGCCCGCGGGCTCCTCACCGGTGACGACACGCTCGGCGTACCGCCACCCTCGCGCCGCGTGCGTGTACTCGGCGGCGGTGAATGGGCGCTCCGGGAGGTCTTCCCGCGCCCATGGCTCAAGCCTTTCCGTCAATCCGAGTCCTTGCGCTCAATAAGGAGTTGCCCGTCATCCGTTCGGGCGATCTCCTTCCGGCCACTCCCCGGCTCAACCGCAAGGCGTCCGAACTTATCGGCGAATAGAGGCTCCTCGATTTCCATGTGCTCTAGAAATGTGCCATCCTTGGTGGTCGTACCATTGGCGCGGAGACGCACGTACCCGCTGCCGATCTTGGCAAAGAGCTTTCCGTCCCAGACGTAGAGGTCGGCGGGCCTATAGACCCCATTGTGACGCACGATGCAGGTGTCGCCTTCGAGTTTATTGAACATCTAAATCCCCTCTAGGATCAGTCGGGCGAGGCGTTTTGCCTCAGCGCGCGGAAGTCTAAAGTCGAGGGCCTGGCGGACAGAGCCGATGCCGCCGCTCTCATCGGCAAGACCGATCATCACGAAAGCTCCGCGAGGATCGGAGTCGCCGTATTCATCGACGCAACCTTCGAAGGTGGCGGACGTAATCTGGATGCCTCGGGCAGTCATAGAAGAGCGCCTTGCGTCGAGGGCTTGAGGTCCGGCGATCGCGTGTCGATGATGCGCTTGTGTAAGTGCAATGGGCGACCGTTGTTCCACTTCCTCTCACGGAGCGCGCGCACCATCTCATCATGGATTCTAGGTAGGGTCATTTGATCGCAGATCGCCCGGCGAAGAGGTTCGAAAGTCGGGCGGCCGCGTACCTTGAGATCATTCAGGCGGGCGATGTTATAGAGTTCTTCCCGCCAGAGAGTGCCGCATAGTCGGTCGGGCGATTGCGTGCGGAGTTCGCGCGCGCCAGGCCGAGCCTCGACGATCTGACCCTCTTCGATAGATAGCCTTCCCCATCCGGTCGGGCGCTTCTTGTGGCACCTCACCTCAATCGATGGGCAGCAAAGAAGATACATGAACCGGCATACAAGCGGATACGCAACGCCCTGCAATGGCAAGCGCGCGGGGCTATCACCTTCGCCCTTGATTTCGATACCGATGACCTCGGAGTCGGTGATGATGCCGAGATCAAGGCTAGCGCCGCCCCAATCGGCAACGCTCATCTCGGGGACAATCACGGAGTCAGGAAAGGTCGTGCGAGCCCACTCGATCGAAAGCTCAAGGAGTTCGGGTGCCTTGAAGGTTGCGCCGGTCATCTTCTCGCTCATATCTCACTCCAAGGATCATCGCCGCCCGCATCACCTTCACCCGCCGCGGAGACCTTCGACCTCTCGGCCGGGTTCATTCCAAGCTTTCCAAGCATCCGGTCGAGCGTCCCGAGGTCGGCCGAGTTGAGTCCACCAAAGCCGCGGGCGGGCACGCCGCGGCGGGGTTGCTCATGTCGCCAGGACCACATCAGACCGACGATCACTTCGAGCGCGAAGCGGTCGGAGTCTGTGAGGACTCCTTTCGGTACACGGGTTGCGACTTCGTGCCAGAGATCGACAAGTTGCGCCCGAAGCACCGGATCGAGGTCGTGCCAATGTTCCGGCCAATCCCCGAGGGGCGGCATGTCCTTTGGCTCATTCGATCTGTCACGGTTACTCGCATTTGGCCTTGTCCCTTCGAGTTCGTGTTGTGCCGTCGGCTTCCGCGTGCGCCCTGCCATTCGTTCAATCCAATAGGTCAGTTAAGTTGACCTTGTTTATTCTCAGTCCACTAGGTCAGCTTTGTTGACCTTCATTTGTACCGCGTGAAAATTTGACTATCCCCCGCGGTAGCTGTCCCCTTAGGTAGAATCTCAAACCACCCCCCCCTATCGACGAAGAGCCCTGCGGATGTGCACATCGACAGGCACGGCCCGATCGCCGCCGATGCTGTCACGTTGATCACCTCTAAGGTTGCAGCCTCGACCGTCGCGAATACGCTCGCGCCAGCCCTTGAGCCTAAGCACGCGACCCACTAGCGATGGCGGCATGTCTAACTCTTCGGCCACCTCCGATAGGGTGCAGTCCCATCCGACTGAGGAGGCAACGCGCCACACTCGGAAGGCGTGCACTTCGAGATCGAAGGATCGAGCCGTCATTGCCCGGCTCGCTTGGCGAAGCCCTGATCTCGCGCGGTGCGTGAGCTATGGCATGACTGACAGAGAACGCGGACGTTACTGCGATCAAGTCGGAGATCGGGGCGGTCGGCGACAGAGATGATGTGATCGACGTTGAGGCGATCGGTTGATCCGCAGCGTTCGCAATAGGGCTGATCTTTGATCACCGCCTTGCGGAAGCGACGCCAATCCCAGCCATAACCGCGGTTGTGTGCTTGCTCTCGCTTCTCATCGAGAGCGGCCTTCCTCTTGCGCTCACGCTCTGCCCTCAAGTGAGGGGCGTTGTGCGCCGGGGTGAACTGCTTAGGGCGGGTAGGCATCGCTTTCTCATGTGATTCCGTGTTTGTCACAGATAGGCACATAACGGCACACCAAGGAAGAAGCGGCACGAAAAAGCGGCCTCACCCGATTTGAGTAAGGCCGCTTGAGAGAGGAGTCACCCGATTAACGAATGAGACGGCGGCTAACCGTCAGAATCACTTATATATACAGCACAGAAAGGCACAAGATGTCACACGCTTAGAACGGTATTTCATCCTCAAGACCCTGAGCGCCTGGCGTCTCGAATAGCTCAAGCCCGTCACTGTTGTCGGCGGGCTTCTCGTTGAGCCCCTTTACCGTTGCGCCGGGGAAGTGATCGTGCACAGCGCGGACAATCGCGAGCCTGTCGATCTTGTAGATGCGGATCAACTCAGGGATCGACAGAACCGTCACATCCGGCCGATCGGGGTTCCCGGCCGCGGTTATGCCCTGCTTATCCTCATCGGTCATCGCAATCGCGAAAACGTCGCCGTCGTCGTCCTCGTATTCTGTCCACGCGTCCGGCAAGCGCTGTGCGCCCATCCGCTCGGCTTCCTGGTCGAGCGCCGCATAAGCCCGGACCATGATCGCGGCATCGGCTCGCATGGCCGCCACATCATGGCGATCACATGCCGCGTTGTAGCGCTCGCGCACCGTCCAGAACTTCGCGGCCGTCTCCATTGAGACGCGCTTCTCGACAACGCCGTGTCCCCATTTTCGGGTCACTCGATCCTCGGCATCACGCACAGCCTCTTTGATCGCATATTGCTCGGCATAGACGGCGTTCCCGTGTGCCTCGTAATTCGTGAGAATGTCGGGACGGTGATCGGTCGGTCCTGGTCGGCGTTTCTGTTGTTTCGGCCGCCCGGGCATCTTTCTTTTCGTCGCCATCTCAGGGCTCCTCTCGGGTGAAAGTGCGAAGGTTCGGTGTGGTCGCGGTGCGCGAGGGGTGCGAAGGATAGTCCCCTATAGGGGGGACTACCTTCGCGCGCTCCTCGGAGCCTCGAATTGCGAAGGTTGCGAAGGTAAACTGCGAAGGTACTGCAAACCTTCGCGCTCGGCATTCGGGCGTCAAAATTCACCCCCTGTTGTCAGGCACTGATAATTGTGACGCTTAACCGGATCGCGAAGCTCGCGCGCCACTAGCTCGCCGGTTTCCAGCCAGCCCTTTATGAGCCCCTTGGCCTTCGCTTTTCCGGCTTTCGTGGAAGCGTCAAATCCCAGCATTTCGCCAACCAAAAAACCGGCCCATTCATGCGCAGACGGCGAGGCCCTTCGCTGGATGCCGTCCGCGAAGTCACTCCGTAGCCGCGCGAAGACCCGCTCGGCATCCTCGCGGCTCACGCCGTCAAACGCTTTCGGCGGGGTCCATGGACGCACGACGCCGACGCTATCACCGGGCTCGGCTTCATCACCGTTGGGGAGGTCCACGGATACAAGCTCGCGCCAGACGGCGACCTCCGCGGGCGGCGACATGCTCGCCTTGCCGGAATCAACGCGCACATATCGCCAGCGATCGGAATCCTCGATCCCGAAGCGATCCGCCTCGCTTTCCGTCATCCGATTCAGCACCCGAGCCGATCGAGCGGCAGCGAGCATCGCCGACGCGCCTCGGCCGTCTTCCACGGTGTTTCCGCCGTGGTGCTTGTCCACCTTCTTCGTATGGTGAACCAACTCGACGGCCAGATCGCATCTTTGAGCAATCCGGCCCCAAGCCTTCATTATGGCGTCAATCGCGTTGTTGTCATTTTCGTTGACGCTGTGACTTGAGACAAAGGGGTCGATTTGCACGACGTCGAATTGCCGATCATTGAAATAATCGATCAGGTCAGCGATGAGCGCCTCGTTGAGGAGCGTTTGTCCCTGGCCGTCGAAGCCGATCTTGATTTCTTGATCTCGCCCGCTCTCGATCGTGAGCCGATCGTCTATGGCGGTGGGATCGAGATTGTAGAGTTGCGCGATCGCCTCATAGCGCCGCATGACCTCATCGATGTCGTCTTCGCCATTCCACGAATAGACGCGGAGCGGTTCGTCGACTCGGATGCCTAGCAGGGATTGCCCGGAGGCCATCGCAAGAGACTCCGCATAGATGAGTGACGTTTTCCCGACGCCACCGGGCGCGAAGGTCGTCGAGACGTAGCGCCGGGCGAGGTGACGCCCGTAGAGCCATTTCCGCCGGGGCAGGTTGCCGCCGCCAGTGAACCGATATGCGACTGCGCGCCGGATCGAGGTTGCGGGGCCCAGCGCCAGGGTTGGGGCGGGTGTCTCGCCCGCCACGCCGAAGCCGGAAGCCCCGGGAGCCCCGAAGGTGCCGGTCCCCTGCGTCATCACCGCGGCCGGAGGGCGTGACGCGTGTATCGCCGCCGCATGCGCGATCGTCGGCATCTTCGGGAGCAACCCGTAGTGCGCTTGCCGCACGTTCCACGCGGCCTTGTCCTGCAAAAACCGGAGCCCGCGGCCGTCGATCTCAAGAGCGGCCTCGATTGTCTCGGCGTTCGATCGGGGCACGACATTACGCACCCATTGAGGCCACATGTGCCCGACGATCTCCTCGACGGTCGGCCATCGGCCGGAGGTCGCGGCTAACTCGCGGATCACGGAGAGCATGAGGTCGCGCGCATAGAAGTCGCGACCGTCGATTACCTGCCCGGCCGCGTTCCGCGTGATCTCGCCGGTTGTGATCGCGGGGGTGCGATCCTGAGGCGTCGCAGGGGCCGACATGGGCGGAGGCGGAGCCGATGGAGTCGCCTGCGCCGCGAGCCCGACAGGATTGGGGGTGTGTGCAAGGAGATCGGAGCCTTCGCCCGCCTCGACGACTTCGCCCTTCCGAGCGGCCCGGGTCTCGAACCGGCCGAAGATGTCGTCGGCCCACTCGATCGAGCGAGGCTCTTCGCGACCCGCGGCCGTTGTGTGAAGCTCGACGGCTTCGAGTACCCGTCCGGGCTTCGCCTTCTTGCCGGTCGGCCATGAGAGCGTTCCCGCGAGCCTCATCACCCGGTCATATGTAAGGACGCGGATGTCCACGCGATCGAGGCCGAACTTCGCCGCCACACCTGCGAGCCGCTCTTCGCCTTCGATTGACCCTTCAATGAGGTCAGCCAGTTGCCAGAAGAACTGCACCCGCTTCTCAGGCTTCCGCCCGGTCACGACGACATGGGATGGCGGAAATCCCTCCGCTCGATAGAGCTTTGTCGCCTCCTCGGCATCCCCTGGCTCATCGAAGTCGGCGAAGAGGCACGGGAGGCCGATCACGTCGCGCTTCGTCTTCCTCCGGCCCTCTTGAGGTACAAAATCGTCGCGGATGAGTCCGACACCGAAGAAGACGGCCGTTTCCTGCGAGACTGTGATCTCGACCGCGAAATCCGCTGCCTCTTGGCGTCCGGTTTCCGTATTACGAAAAAACCGTGAGCTGCACGGGATCGGGTTGCCCGGATACCCGAACCCGATCTCGATTTGTGCGTCTGGATGATCTTCCTCGAAGCGCTCAAAGAAGGCGTCAAGGTGCGCTCTCGCGGCGCTTAAGTCCGGGGCGGGTTCGTTCACTCGATGCCTCTTCAATGCCGCGCACATCGTGGGGCACGGTGTGACAAGAGATATCTATGATTCAGTCGAGTCGTGAAGGGGCAGCACGGAAAAACAACGGTTTTCAATTGTTCCGTCCGACACAAAAAGCTTGCGAATCACGTCACGCTCTGACACACAATGAGGCACACGAAGACACAAGGTGCCCCACTGATGAATATGGAAGCGACAGACCCGACCACCGCGACGTACGCGGCAATCACGAAAGCCTTTCGGCACTTCAATTTGACGCTCTTTGAGAATCGGCTCCCTGACCCGCTTTTCGTTTTTCAGCGCGGCCGGAGCTTCAAAGGTTACTTTTGGGCCGGTATCTGGAATGAGAAAGGCGGCTGCGAGAAGGCCGATGAGATCGCCCTCAACCCCGATCTTCTGAGCACGCGCTCTATCGAGGAGACGCTCTCGACGCTGGTGCATGAGATGACGCACCTTGAGCAACAGCATTTCGGCAAGCCCTCGCGCTCCGGCTACCACAACAAGGAGTGGGCTGGCCTCATGGAGCGCGTCGGCCTCATTCCCTCTGAGACAGGCCAGCCAGGCGGCAAGAAGACCGGACAGAGGGTCACACACTACATCGACGAAGCCGGTGCCTTCGCCGCCGAGGTCGCGCTCCTTATCGAGAACGGCTTCACGATCCCATGGGAGGCGATCGATACCCGGAGCGAGAAGGCCGAGAAGCGTAAGAAGGCGAAGGCCGCGTCGAAATCGAAGTTCGAATGCCCGTCGTGCGGCCAGGTTGCCCGCGCCAAGGCCGACGCCAAGCTCATTTGCGGTGAGTGCGTTGTCGCCATGGAACTCGCTTAAGGGAGTGCCCCGGTGATCCGCCTCATGGGGCGAGGCGGTGATCCCGGGTACTTCCGCCCGATCGAGAGAGGAAAGAGATCATGAATAAAGAAGGACGCAAGGTGATCGAGGAGATCGCCGCCTTCCTTGGGTCGATCAAGGAATCGATAGGCGAGATAGCAAGCTCGATCGAGACGCTTGCCGAAGCGGAGCGCGAGAAGTTCGAAAACATGCCGGAGTCGATGCAATACGCCGAGAAGGGTGAGGCGATCGAGAGGGCGGCAGACGCACTTGAGAACGCGTATGGCGCGCTTGATCTCGAAGCCGAGATCGACGGGGTTATCGGCTATCTTGAGGAGGCGTGCGAATGACCTTCTATCAGCATTGCGATGAGGTCATCGAGGCGGCTCGCTTACTGCGACATGAACTGATCGAAGACGCTCCCGAGGGAAATACCAAGGCCGACGAGGCATGGGTCGGCCAGCGTTATCCCGAGGTCTGCGCTCTCGCCCGCCAGACGACGGAAGAGGAAGAGCGCCGCGCAATCGGTCCGGGTACCGGAGGTGCGTTATGAACCACTCTGACGGTCACGTATTATCCAAGCATCTCGACCACATTGCGAGACTCCGCGCTCGGGTTGCGGTAGCGTCATCCATGTGGCCAGAGGACAGCCGCCCTGGTGCGGTCGCCGAGGTTATATCCGCAACGTCAGAAGACGTGGCGTGGCATCGAAGTGTGATTGAATCGTTCATCAAAAGGAGTAGCGAATGAGCTTCGTTGATGCGCAGATGAACCAAAGCCGGGTGTCTCGTATGTGCGAGGCCCTCGGCCACATCGAGAAGAGCGCCGCCAGTCAGAAGGCGACGCAAGAGGAGATCGCAACGCTCCTTGCCCCGGTCATCGAGAAGCTCGCAGAGCTAGGGCTCTCCGCAGGGGCAGGGGCGGCGACCGAGGAGCCCGTGCCCTATACGACGGGATATGATGAGACGGTCGCCGAGCGGCCGGTAGCCTCAATCTCGCCGGATCACGCGCACGCCCCGGAGGTCACCCCCATGACGGCGAAACGCCGCGCGCTCTCGATCGCGCAGTCGAAGACCGATCGGGCTCTGCGGCAATTCACGGCCGCGCTCGCCGAGCTTGATCGCGCTTCGCGTGATCCGATATGAGGCTGGACATGGATGACACGGCGAAGAACATCGAGAATGAGCCCTGGGCGAAGCTCGCGAAAGAAGCTGGCCTCGACCCCATCAAGACCGACCCCGCTTCGAGGAGGGCTTTCAAGTATTGCGCGTGGCGACTGGCGTCGATCGAAGACCGGTTACAGAGGGCTGCATCGGCGGGAAGTATTGACTACGAGGCCGTAGAGATTGCGCGGGAGCTTCGAGACTTTCGAGATCGCTAGGTCGCTTCACGGGCGATCAGAGTCTGTGTCGTCCGATACAATCAAAAGGAGAATCAAGAGAGGTCGTCGCCGTAATTCTGCCAGATTAGGATGTCACACGGTGACTCACCAGTGCACACCATCCGCTCATTGTTAACTAGTTGGACCCGGGCGTTTTCGCTCGGGTCTATTGTTTCAAAATAAAACTCTTAATATTTACACTAGTCTCAATATTTGAACATCTGGCAAACTTATCCACAGGAGACCCCATGCTATGCCAGATGCTTATCGATCGGTGCACAAGCCCGCTGATCTCCTTGACTTCTATGACAGCGTGATTCGCGATTTTGCTTTGAGATACGATGATCCCGAGCACAGCGCGATATTCGAGGTTGCCGACCTTCGTACCCGTGTCGCAGTAGCGGCCGAGAAAGCGAAGCAAGCGCAGCCCGATCTGTCCGATAGAATCAGGGTTATTGTCGAAGCTCGTATCTCACTCGGTATCGAGGACTCGGACGGCGAGGCGATCGCCACACAACGTCTCACGCGGTGCCCTTGTGGCCGGGAAGACCCCATCCTCCCCGCGCTCGCCGCTGAGTAATAGAAAGCGGGGGAGAGCCGAAGCCCTCCCCCGCTAGCGCCCTGTGCGTGCCCCCACGCTCTCGACCCGAGCCAGGCCGCGCCGTTGCCGAAGATAACCGCTACCAATGCCTTCGCCGAGTGGTACAAGCCCCGACGATTGGGAGCCCCGCGGTGTCTCACCCTCTTCGACCTTGTTTAAGCCCGCCGAGACGCAGCGGCGGGTAGGGAGTTGGGGCTCCGGTTATTGATTTAGACCAGCGGGTGTCGTCGTGACCTCGCGAAGAATCGCGTTCCCTGCGGCGATCGCGAGCGCCATCAGGAAGCCGTACTCCGCCGGGATGAGGGCGACGACTTCGGGAAGCGATAGGATCGCGATCACGATCGAGGACAGGTTGAAGAGGCGGGTGCGCCAGCCCTTTAGGAATGGGGTTCGTGAGGGCGGTGTGTCTATGAAGGTCGCACGGAGGCGTTCGTCATCGGTCATGCGGGAATGCCTTTTTCTAGGGAGTGAGTGACCGCCTCGACCACATCGAGAACGGGATCGTGCACGCGAAGCTCGCTAGCGACGCGGATTGAGTCAGCGAGTTGATCTCGCCACTCCTTCCGGTGACGAAGCCCCGGCTCATGGCGGATCATCCAAAGCCAAGCATCGAGCTTGTCGGCCAGGTGAACGATGCGCGCTTCTCGCGCATTGAGTAGGTGATCGACCTTAAGTCCAAGACGCGCTATCTCATCGCGCTCTAACTCAGCCAAATGCTTAGCAAGCTTGGGCTCTTGCTTCTTGAAACGATTGGAAAAGTCCCCGACGGCGAACTCGCCGTAGTCATGGGTGAGTGCGAAGATAATCGCCTCGCGCGAAAGACAGGGCTCCATCTTGAGGGCAAGAACCGCGACGCGCGCCCCGTGACCATCGACCGGATCAAGGGTGTGCATGAGGTGAGCGTGTGTGTGCCACCTACGCGTTCGCCCGGCGTTCCATGCTTCTAGGATTTTACTCATCAGAATGCCCAATCTTGACAGGGGAGGCGGCGCGCGACCGCAACCTCTCGTTTGCGGGGTCGGCCGAGGGCAATCTCGGCCGTGCGGCGGGCTTGCTCTTGGCGTTGCGCGTCGGCCTCGGCGGTACTCGCGGGTAGCGAAGTCGCCTCGTGCTGCGGGTCGCGCGGCACACGCCGCCCGCTCGCGATCCCGTCGCGCATTCCATCATCAAAAGTTCTCATCCTACCTCTCTGAACTTGTCTGTCTGATTTCCGAAGGCGGCCCAGCCGCGGCGGGTTTGGCGGGCGAAAAGCTCGATCTTCCGAGCGTCGGGAAAGACGCGATCGATCTCTTCGTGAAGGAAGTCGGGTTTGCGGGAGTGCTCGCGACGGCCGCCGCGGATCACTGACCACTTAAACGGGGCTGATTTGCCGGGGCGCGGATAGCGCCCGCGGCGGCAGAGATATACAAGCTCATGCTCGCCCCGAAACCAAAAGCCGGTACCGATCCGCTCCTTGTCCCAAATCGCATGGGTCGAGTAGCGGAAGCCCCACGATCGCATGATGCCGAAGGTGATCTCTGTGAGCGGTGAGGTCGTCCAAAGGAAGAGGAGGGCGTCGGGGGCGGCGATCGATTTGACCGCATCGCCGAGTGCCTCGACCTCCCGCGGCCACATGCACGGATAGTGGCGCAGGGTATTTCGGCCGGGCTTCTCCGTCGAGTTGCTCGAAAAACGCCAGGGCGGGTCGGCGAGGATCAAGTCATAGGGGCCGCCGCTCGCGCGAATGAGCGCGGCCGTTTCAGCGACAAGCTCTGGTCGGAATCTGCGCCTTTGCGTGCCATTGTGTGACACGCTAATCATGATTGCACTTCTCGGGCTGCTTCTTCGAACTCTTCGATGAACACCTCCGCGACTTGCGGAACGATTGCATTGCCGTAGCCCCGTAAAAGCCCCACACGTCCGGATACCCCATGAGCCAACGGGAATGTTCCGGGTTCAACTGGCCGCCACCTCCCATCTCGGCAGAAGAGCCAATCAGCATCTCGCCAGAAACCGTCAGTCGGGCGGGGGTGTCTTTCACGCTCCAAACCACTCTGCCCAGAAGGCTGTTCTCCGGCGCTGCCCCGTCGCTTGATCCGTCCTTGTGATCCCGCGTCGTTGCCGTTGGCCATCCGCTCAGCGCCGCGTCCGCTGACAGCGCTCCGCCCGCTTGGTTCGGCCCCCCGTTCGATCCGTCCGTCGATCTGGCCGTGTTCCAGCCCGCTAGGGCGACGTCCGCGTTCAGGTCCGCGCAGCCGTGTTTCGTTCCATGCTTCGCTTTCTGCCCCCTCCCCCTCGGGCTGCTGTCGTGAGCTTGGGGAGTCGTGTATCCCGCCAAAGCCACGGTCTTCCGGCTGCTGTCCGTGTTCCCGGCCTCGTTGTTTCCATTCTGGGCGGGCGTCCCGGCTTGCGACGTTGGCCAGCCGCTCGTTGGCATGTCGTGTATCGTAGGCCCCGAAAAAGAGCCGCTGGCGGATATGCGGTGCCCCACCGCCCGCAGCGCACAAATCGGCCTCCCCGAGGGCGTAACCCTCTCCTTCCAAGTCAGACGATACAAGGTCGTACCACCCAAGCCCGGCCTTGCTTGCAACCTGTTCGCCAAAGATTGACGAAGGCCTGCAGACACGGATGAGATGGAGCCAGAACGGCCATAGGTGCCGCTTGTCATCAAATCCTTTTCCTTGGCCTGCCGCGGAGAAAGGCTGGCAAGGGCAACTTCCTGTCCAGACCGGTCTGTCTTCGGGCCATCCGGCAAGTTTGAGCGCGAGTGGCCACCCGCCGATCCCTGCGAAGAAGTGGCATTGTGTGTATCCTCGGAGATTATCTGGGGTGATGTCACGGATATCCCTTTCATCGACGTCGCCGTGCGGTATTTCACCGGCGGAAACTAGTTCACGCAGCCATGCCGCGGCCTTTGGGTCGTTTTCGTTGTAAAAGTTCTTCATGAGAACGAACTCGCCACGATGAGGGCGCAAAGGCCGAGGGTGCACGCGATCAAGAAGACAACCGCCACGTACCGTGCATTCCGATGGGGATCACCCGCCGCCTTCGCTTCGCCAACCCCGACGCCAGCGGCACCAGCCAAGAACATCCCAAACAACATGAGCGAGACGCATACGATCGACGCGATCATAACGATGCTCCATCGGGACCGGTGTCGACGTCGCGCCAATCGGTGCCCGCGGCCATGACGCACGTCACCCCGTTGGGTTGCGTCATGAGGATCGTCCACGTGCCGGATTCCAACGAACGCCAAACTTCGAAAATCGAGCTTGAGTTCCTTAGACCGCCGCCGCTCATTGTCTCGCCATAGACCGACTTTAGGCGCTCGACGATTTGAACCCTATCGCCACAAAGCCTGGCGCTTTCTTGCGACTGCGCGGGTGAAAAGAATACGACGTTGATGATGATGGCCGCCAGGATTGAGGTCACGACCACAGGGAGTTCGCGGCGGGTCATGACACACCTCCACCGAGGGCCTCTTCGTACATTTCGAGGACGGCGGCCTCCTCGGCGATGTCGTCGCGCTCGCGCTTCCGCCGGGCGATGACAAGCCGCATGACCTTCGTGTCATAGCCACGCGCCTTAGCTTCGGCGAAGACCTCTTTCTTCTGGTCCTTGGCGTCCCTCTCCTCCGCCTCAATGCGCTCGACGCGCTCGATGTATTGGCGAAGCTCACCCGCGGTGACGCGATAGGACTCTTCGGCTTCGGGGGTTTCAGTTTCTGCGTTCAATGTATCGCTCCTTCCCTGGCTTTGATTGCTTCATCGATCTCGGCAACGATCTCGCGGACGCGCTGCCAGCCGTCGGGCGTCAGCCGCATGGCAATGTCACCGACCCGATCGATTAGGCCGCTGTCGGCTGCGCGGGTTAAGCGCAGACGCACAGCCGGAAGCCCGTCTCGCGTGAAGATCGCGAACTCTTTGGCTGTGAACGCCCCGCCCCGAACCTGTAGGATCGCGGCTGAGAGCATGGTCGTGTACGTCGTCGGATACTTCCGCCCGGTCGTACGCCGCGGGCCACTTCTCCGATGCGGAGATTTGCTTATCTCTTTGTTCCTTACTTGAAGCATCGTTCCTCTCTCACTGGATCGATCGCGGCGGGCTCCGGCGCTCTACCCGAGCCCGCCGGACTGTCGTCAAAACTCGGGCTGGCCGCCCGCCACGGGTCCGCCTGGCTGCGCGGGAGCGCCGCCAAAGCCGCCTGGGCTAGGCTGTGGGTTTTGGGTTTGGCCACCGAAGCCGCCGCCGGTGTTCGGCGCGCTCCCGTTTTGTGCGGCAGTGTCCGCACTTCCCGTCGTAGGCGCTGGCGTAGCCGGTCCCGCACCCGCAAACCCGCCGTTTCCCGCGGGCTGTGACCCGCCGCCCTGCGCTTCGTTCTGATAGGCTTGCTGAGACGGCCCAGCCTTGAAGTGCTGCGACGGGTCAACCCATCCGAGCACGTCAAACTTCGGGACGTTCACCACGCCGCGGGTGAGGTGCACTTGATCGACGCGCACCGCCTTGACGTGAGGCACCTGCCCGGCTGGGATTTGCATTGCGCCGAGCTTGTCCATGAGGTCGCGGAACATGTCGTATGCAACACCCGCTTGCTCCCACAGGTAGACGGAGCCGTCGGGCCCTGCGACCGCGATCGAGAAGCACGGTTTCCAATCGGCCGGATCGACGCCCGGCTTCTGCGGCTTATCAGGGAACGGGGCGGTGAGCGGCGCGAGTACGCGCTCCGGCTTCGGCATCGCTTCGAGGTTAAGCTCCCATCCGCGACGACACTGATCGACGCGCATGTCGAAGAGCACGCCGCCTTCGATCGGGGCGGTCCATGTCATCTTCTGGCGATGCTCTTTCGGGCCGGTCGTCAGAGTGAACGAGCACGGGGGAAACTGCCGATCCTTCGAACCATCGGAGGTCCAATAGATGAAGCCATCATAGCTCGCGCCGGTCGGGCCGGTGTCTACGTTTGAGTAAGGATTGTGGTTCATTGTGCTGCCTTTCTGCTCACACGCCAAAGACGGCCCGGCGATGCTCATGCGCGCCTGACCAGTAGAAAGAGTCGGGGTTGACGGGGACGAGGTTCGCGACCTTCTCGGGGTCGCCGCCGCCCGCCTTGAGGAGGTTGTTGAGGCGGTTCGCGTTCGCCTTGATCGTGGCGATGATCTCATCACGTTGACCCGCGAACTCCTCTTCTCCGAGGAGCCCGGATTTCTTGGGGGTCACGTAGAGGAATCGAACCTCGAAGCCGTCCGCCGCGGCGAGGTCGTAAACGGTTTGCTGAACCCGGTGCGAGAAGCTCATTTTCGACGGGCAAGCGTGCGTCGTCTTGAGATCGACGATCTGCTTTCGGTTTCCGCCAAATGCGAAGTCGAGATACCCGATGAAGTCGATCGACGTTCCGTCATCGAGGTTGCACTTGAGCGAAACTTTGTGTTGACCGCGCGAGTTCTCGGCGAGGATCGGCTCCGGATAGTCTTCGAGGGCCATGAGCCCTTGCTCGATCATTCCTGGGATGCCGTCGCGCTCTTTCGGCTTCACGTTGAGGAGCCCGGCAATCTTCTTGTCGTAGTCGGCGACCGCCTCTTTCGTGGCGGTCTCGCGGTCAAGCTTGCCCTCAAGAACCGCGGCGATCGCGTCCTCTACGACAATGCCCCGCCACATCGCTGCACCGGCTGCACCCTTCTTTTTGAAGAGTTTCTCAGCGACCCATGCGTCAGGCGCGTCGATAAATTTGTTCAGCGAGGAGGGGCTTAGGTGATCGAGCCCGTACATCTGGAACCCGTTCATTGGACCGACACCGATTTGATCGCGTCGCCCAAGATGCCAGCGAAGGAGATCGCCTCGCTTCCGATCGCGATCACGATCGCAATGCCAGCAACGATCACGAAGATACGCGTGGCGCTGGACGCTGCGGCGGGGCCGAACTCGTTGCGGATTTCTTGCCTTACTGCCTTTGCGAACTGCATCTTTTGAGTCCTTCTAGTGTGACGAATTGAGGCGAATCATGTGCCATGGTGTGACAGAATACGCACAAGAAGGCACAAGACTAGTGACATAATGGGAAACAATCAGATCGCGGCTCCGCCCAATTTGCGCGCCGAGTAGATCGCAAGAAGCGCGGCATCGACGCGGCCGTCTTTCGACACGGCTTTGAACTTGTCGGCGTGATCGGGGAGTAGCCGGATCGCGTGATCTCGCGCCGCGGCCTTGCCTTCTTTGCCGCCGCCAGCGAGGGCAAACTCGCGCTTCCATGTCTGAGGAGCGACAAGAGTGTGCGGCACCTTCGCGACTAGAGCGATCGTCGAGGCGATTGCGAAAGCCTCGCCAAGCCCGAAAGCCGTCGTCGGCGTGTCGCGTTGCATCCCCCACACCTTCTCTAGCGCGAGGTGTCGGATAGGATCATCGCCGCACGACTCAAGGAGATCGAGGAGGGCGAGGGGATCGACGCGCTTCCGGTTCTTGCCGTTCTGGCGGACGTCGCGCGTAGGCATATCGTGCACTTCGAGGAATCGGGTGTCAGGGTTGATGAGCGCGATAGCGCCACTCACGCCAGGATCGATGCCCGCGAAGATCATTCGCCCGCCTCCGCCTTCATCTTTTGGATGAACGTGCGAGGGATGAGAATTTTCCTTCCCAGGCGCGTCGAGGGGACCGCGCCCTTCTTGATGTAGTTCAGTACGGTGTTGCGATGAACGCCCATCTTCCGTGCCACCTCAGGGACGGACAGGAAGTCGTCACCATCCTTTTCGATCGCGCTCTTTTCTTCTGACATTATCACCCCATGCTCATTCAGTGATTCGCGATTTGTCGCGTGATGTCACTAAATGTGCCTGTGTGTGACATAACAAGAGGGCGCACGGTACACGGAAAACATAGTTAACCTCTTCGCCTGTGGTCCTTTTTTTCTTAGCTAGCGATTGAAGTGCGTCACTCGCTGGCACAAATTCTCCTCACAAAGTGGATTGTTGTGCCTTCTTGTGCTAACTCTCTTCTTGCTTGAATGCGTTGTTGTGAAGGAACGAGTGATGATGAGTACAAACATGTCTATGCACGAGGGAAAAAGCGTGTCGAGAAATTGGGAGCAAATAAGACTTCGTATTCCGACGGAGCTACATCAAGAGATTGTCGATGCGGCAGAGCGTCAGGGCATAAGGAAGCAGAACGAGCTTCTTTCGCGCATCGTTAAGGGCTCTCGGCCCGGCGCGAGCGGCTCGCCCAGGGAACTCCGCGTCGTCAGCCAGCTATGTGACACAATCGATACGGTCATCGGGCAGTTGCGATCCGGAGCCGCGTCATGGTCGGAAGTTATGAAGGGCATTGATGATCCCAAGTCCGACGCGGCCGTCGCGCTTAGCGATCAACTCCGCGGTGATCTCGAAGTTCTGGCCAAGCTTCACGCGTCAGTGCGATCGATAATTGAAGAGGCTCAAACCGGAGACGATGTAGAGCCCGCCGAATGAGTACGCGCGATGAGCCTAGCGTCTACCTAAGAGAGAAGCGGCCAGGTGTTTACAGCATCAGGCCATACTTCGGGAGAGGCGAAGACGGCCGGATCATTTGGGGTAAGGCGGAGACCTTTACCGGCGATGCGAAGGCCGCGCTCCGGCGAAAGAAAGAGATCGAGATCGCCATTCTAGGCGGTGAGTTCGCTGATCTCGATACCGACACGCTCGCCGGATTCCTCAAGCGCTATCTCCATGAGCAAGAGGTAGGGGGGCACGTGCGCTCCTCGACCCTTCGCGGATACCGGACGGCGGTCAAACGCATTCCACCGAAGCTCGGATCGAAGCCGATCAACGATCTCCGGCCGCGGGACTTCAAGAACATGATCGTGGCGCTCGATTCGAGTGGGCTCGCCGCCTCATCTATCCGCCAGACACTCGCCGTGTGCGGTGTCGCGCTCAAGGCGGCCGTCACGGCTGGTGAGCTAGCGAGCGATCCGATGATCGGCGTCAAAGGCCCAAAGGTCGAGCGCCGCGCATCCTTCGATGAAGACGCGACCGGGAAGGCGATGTTGCGTCAGGATGTCGATACCATAATCCGGAGCTTCCGCGCCTCGCGCCCCGATCTCTTCGCGACATACTTCCTTGCCTATGCGACGGGAATGCGTCGGGGCGAGCTTCTTGGGCTGCACTGGTCCGACATCGATCTTGATGCCCGGAGGCTCCGGGTGCGACGCAACCTGCATTGGGAACAAATGACCAAGGAGCCCGAGATCACACCGCCAAAGACCGCCTCATCAAAGCGCGAGATCGCGTTTGGCGCTTCGGTGGTCGCGGTGCTTGCCACATGGCGTGAGGAGCTTCGACGGGTCGCGAGACTTGCCGATGCGCCAATGCCGCGGATTGTCTTCCCCGATCTCAAGACGCTCGACTACATGAGGCCAGGCGCGCTCACCGCGCGCTTCCGCGAGCGGTGCGAAGAGTTCGCGATCGACGGAAACCTGCACGGGCTCCGCCATACCCACGCGACGGAGTTGCTCGCGGACGGGGAGCCCGTGCACCGCGTGAGCCGGAGGCTTGGACATTCCGATGTCGCGCTCACGCTGCGAGTGTATGCGCACGCAATCCCCGGAAGCGATGATGAGATCGCCGAGCGGTGCGAGTCGGTCTTCGATCTCGCGAGCCTCACGGTTGCTAGCTAATGGGCTGACCATTATTTTTGCCCGTCACGGTCTAGTTGATAACCAGATCGCTGATGACCTGCCGGGCGGCGGCCTCAAAATCCGCCCGGCATGCGTCTTCCTGCCCTCTTGAAGCGCGCGGATCATTGGACCTAGAAAGTCGATTGGCCGGTCAGTCATCACACCACTCCTCACGGCTCACCGTATCCAGACAGGCAATGTGGTGACGTGCTTCACGTAGGTGGTCGGCCGCCGCTCTTATGCGAGTCAGCGCGTCTTCGAGATCATCAACGGTTTGATCTATCGATGAGACGGCCCGGTCAATTTCTCGGTTGCCATGTCCGGTATCGATCCGCTGGCCGACTGCGAAGATGAATGCGCTCTCGCCCTTAGCGGCTTCGATCGAGCGTGTGACCTCACCGATGGAGATGCCGACCCCATCCCATATGTTGGCGATTCTGTCCTGCACTTCTTGCACTCCTTGTAAACGAGTAACCGGGGCATAATTCCCACAGCCAGAGAGGTACAAGATGGCACAGGAAGGCACAAGATGACTCACACGGAAACAAACTTTTGACAGATTGTGACAATCAAACGAGCGGGGGATCGTGAAAAAAACCATGAAAAGAAACGTTGGTTTTCCTTGTTTGTTCTTGTGCCTGAAAAGTCAGAGTGAAGGCCCAGAACTCAATTTTTTATGCCCTGCTGTGCGCAATGTGCAAACCGAAGAAAAATCATAATCCGCGTGTCGGGGGTTCAAGTCCCTCCTCCGCTACCAATAATCTCAAGATTTTACGCCAGTTCTCTTGGTCCTAATGGCCGCCGTAAAACTCGTTCGGGGACATATGGGGGGCAAAGTTCGTTGTGGAGCCATGTCCTTATAATATAGGGAGGAGGCACGCCACTAATTCCTGTGGCTATGGCTCTGGTGGCACGCGATGTTTCCGTAGTCGCAAATCTGCTTTTAGGGAACGTTGCTTTGTCTGACGTAGTGCATGTCGCGGCAGCCTATGACACTGTCGAT
>JBCDAQ010000009.1:0-43406 GCA_039185285.1 Pseudomonadota bacterium | reverse complement strand
CGCATGCGCCTCGATCCGGGCAGAACGCCGGTCGCCGCCCAGTGGGCCGGGCGTAGATCGCCCTGGCGCCTCGAAAGGGATCGCCAACGGCTCACGCTGGCAGCGCTGACGCCGAACCGCTCAGCCGCCACCCGGTGTGATGCTCCGGCATTCAAAGCAGTAAGGACACGCGCTCGAAGATCAAGAGAAAGAGCCGTCGACATCCTGACCGGCCTCCTCCTCCGGTCAGAATTATGAACCAGAAAACAGGGCCGATGGGAATCCCTCGCGATTCAAGCAGATCGGGTTCCGCTCTAGACAGCGGCAGACGACATCAAGCGATGGATCCCAAAGCGCGGGAGCGCACTCGTCACGCGATCATCCAAGGCGAGGCGGTAGAGGCGGCGGTTAGTCGAACACTATACGGCCCCCTGAACTTGAGGGTTGGCGCGGCACACGGCGTCACTCGTGTCCCGCGAAGGTTTCGAAAATCATGAGCTAAAGGCTGCTGCTTCCAGCTTGTCTCAAGTCAACCTCATAAGATAGCGGACAATGGCTCTTTAGAAATCCATCCGCCTTCGCTCCGCTGCTCTTGCAAATCTGCGGCGGAATTGGTCAGTCGCAATCGGGAGCTGACCTAAACCCTGATGGAGAAGGTAACTCAATCGAATTGAAATGCCCCGCCATGCAGATTCCGAAGAACTATGACCCTGACCCACGTCCTTCGATTGTGGGGGCTGCTTCCGTCGAACCCATGCTACGGTTTCTGCCAACTGTTTGCACACAACGTAGAGCTGGTGAGTAGCCTCAGCGCTGGATACCTCTTCTATTCCGATGCCCGTAATCCCTTCAGAATGGTCTGCGTTCTCCAGTACATCCAAAAACACCCTATGGATATCTGGGCGGCAACTTGACAACCAATCAAGGTCAGCGGCGGCCCCTGCCGAAATCGCGTTTATCGCTCTGTTCGAAGGGAAGTATCGTTTACCCGAAGATGCACCTATCAAGGCAGAGCGCACCGCGTCCCGCGCCGGACCTACTTCGTACGCCCCATTCTCAGAAATTGGGGAATCGATCAAGTTCAATTCTGAAAGTATGCAAGCTGTGATGTAGTCAACTGCCATATTATCTTTCGTGGAAGACGAAATCACATCGGCCTGGTCGATATCAACCAATCGCAGGAAGTGTGAATAACTATCTGTACGCTCGGCACCACTACTAACATAGGGATATATTTCCAGCCTTTCGTCGAATATCTCATGGAAATGACGAGCTACCCCGATGTTTCCTGCATAATAGAAGTTTGTAGAGCCCTTGACTCGACCCGTCATGACCTCCTGCTGAATACTGCTCGTAGACCCCGACCAAGGATCTCTGAGATACAGCACGTATCTCACGTTATCCGAAATGCTGGACAGGAACTCATCCATTTTTATGAGTTCCTCATGCTTCATGGAGGCAAAGTATTCACTAGAAATGATGGCTCGCTGTGGTGAATACTCTCTTATTTCATCCAAAAAACCCTCTAAGAAATCACGGCCAATCGCCGCTGCGTCGACATGATTCGAAACCCCTCTCCGCTGAACTTGTACCAGGTCAGCTGGTGTTGTCGAAAATGCAGTTTGCAGGTGATAATGATTGGGCTCGTCGCCGGGGTACAAGCATTTGTATTTGGATATTATCGTCTCTTTGTTTTTAAAAAGATTGTTCTGGATCGTTGTAGTTCCAGTCTTGGCGTGCCCCAGGTGCACCACGATGTTATCAATCTTCTCCATATCCGGCTCTCTTAGGGCAGTTGTGTTTCAAAACTTAGCGTAGATACGAAGTTTTGAGCTCCAAAGTAAGCGAAGTTCTTCGACCAATACGCATAGTGCCTAAGAACTGGCAAGCTAGATTGGGTGCTCCCACTCTCGTCCGGGGGCGCATCATGTATTAGCAGCTTTGACTGCATCTCACGGATGGTCATGTCCTTGCCGGTCGGCGACTCCATGCCGTCAGAACCAGTTCCGGTTGGGTGTGGATTTGCATAGTCAGTGTGGGCTAGCGTCCAACTATCGAATGGGGGCACAAACACGATTGTGCCCTGCGGGCTGATCCTACCGGCAACTTGAGCCTCCGAGTTCTCAAACGAAGTGGCAGTTGATGATGCGTTCGTTAGTATAAGCAGGTCGAACGATTGCTTGTCGTTGAGATGCGGAGCAAAGGCCGCTGGGTGTTTCGTCTCTATGACATCCTCAGCAACAATTGAGAGCTGGGCGGGCTGAAGCCGGACGAGTTCGGGACAGCGCTCGCGCAAGACGGCTAAAGCCTCATCTGTCACGGTGTCCACGGCGATCCTAGTCGACTCTGAAATGCTGAATTGCTGGAATGCAAAATGAATAAGCCCTCGGGCTTTTGCATCCAAACCGCACCCGTTGCAAATGAGACGGCTGCTCCAGTCAACCAGGTGACCTTGCTTCACTTCACCTGCTGCTGGGACCTCTCGAAACCCCCGACTGGACCCGCATACCGCGCAATGCCCTTCAACTAATCCAAAATCCGTGTGTTGTCGTAGCCCCTGCTCTTCAATCTCTCTCCGACGCAGCGCTCTGGCAGCAAACTCCGCGCTCGCGAGATGTGCTCGATGTGTGGCCTTCAATTCAAGAAACGGAAGATGAGGCTTCACCTCGTCCACAACTCTCGCGGTACTACTAATGCTCTCTTCGTCCTCGACAGGCTTCGGCGTATGAATGTTCTGACATTTTGCGCCATCCCAGTTAAAACTGTAGGGATACCTCTTGTAGTACTCATTACCAGACGTGATTACTTGCTCGACGTATTGATCAAACAAGGCATCGAGGTCGCGCAATCCCCCTTTCTTGAACTGTGTGCTGTGCCGCGAGAAAATAGGGTCAGCAGAGATTCTGCTGCCGCTAAAGTGAACAAAACGAAGCGGCGCTCCGTTTACACTCCAAGTTCCGTCGCTCTGCTGCGTTACGCTTCTTGCAGCCAAGTTCCAGTAAGCAACGTTATACCCGGGATGTCGAAGAACATGTGTGCGATCAATGAAGCTTGGAAACAAGTCCGCCCACTTCTGATCGACAAACAAGCCTCGCTCCAAATCGATCACACAGTCTTTCTCGAGTCTGCGTGCCCACCAAGTGTTGATCCGGACAACATCAGGCGTCCCTCGGAGCATTATGAATCCGAGGTTGTATGCGCCAAATTGAAGGATTCTGGTCTCGTTCATTTCCGCCCACTCAGTGGGCTCTAGTAGGTGCGGGGTCAGGACGCAGTTGGCGCCCGCCTCTATCGCCTCCTCGAGTTCATGCAGTCTTGAGACGATCAAAATATCTGGGTCAAAGTAGACTATCGGTTCACCTGGGTGTATCTCATTTATTAAATTAAACGCAAACGGCTTGATAGATGTATTGAGCTCCGTGATGTTGTATTTTTTCTGCATATCTTCGATTTTTTGTATGCCAATTTCTTCAACGAAGATGCACTCAAAATCAAATAAATTTCGATCAAAACTGCCGATTTCGTCGCAAATTACAAAATAGAACTTAAGATCAGGATAAAAATCCCTTAAACTACTATGCAGGACCTGAGCTTGAGCGCTGAAGTTCCTTGAGCCTATTGTAAAAAAGATCACGCTATTTCCCTATTCTCTTCGCCAATATTCCCGGCTGAGAAACGATCTCCATGAACTCGTGCAAAGACGAGACTGAACATTCTCTTAAATCTCTCGGCACCTGCCCTCGTGGACAGGGTGGCAATTCCATACTGTGCGCAATGTTCAGACATCTCTGACCAAAGGGACTCGTGATTATGGAGCCGAACTACCGCTGCGGCAATCTCAGTGGCGGCGTCAGCGCTGATCCGCGCTCCTTCCGGAAGCTCCATGCCTTCGAACGCAACTGAAGTTCCGACCACAGGTACACAGTTCGCAACACTCGTCGCCACTTTGCCCTTGGCACCAGCACCATACCGCAGTGGCGCCACAGTGAGACGGCGCCGTTCTAACCACTTCTCAAGATCATCGACATGGCCGAGATAACTCACACTGTCTGGTAAATTCAGGGCGAGGTCATCAGGTAGTGCTCGACCCACAATCTCGAGACTAATGCTCTGGTCGCGTTCTCTGATCACCGGCCAGACGTGCGAAAGGAGAAAACGAACAGCGTCCACATTCGGCTCGTGCTCAAAGCTGCCTACAAATCCAACCCCATCACGTTCGTGGAAAGTCAATGGTTCAGCCAAACCATCCCTGTAAAGCGGCATACTTTCAATATTGGCGCCCGGAACAGCAATCTCCATCTGCTCACGTTCGACAGCTGACACGACAATGGTGAGGTCGGACCCGCGGATCAAGTAAAGTTCCCGTTCGCGAGTGCGAGCTGCATCGAAAACACCCGGGACATCTCCTGCCATTCTGGACTGCCGGTCTTCGCGAACATGATGCAGATCGACAGTGTTGAAGATGATCGCCGCTTGTGGGTTCGCCGCCCTCGCTGCCTCAAAATGTCGGCCTCCACTGTTTACCCGTGACAGAAACAACGTGCCGTACTCTCCAGCATGATCATCCAGAAACGCACGGACATTTTTAGCTTCATCTTGGTCGATTACGCGTGCTCCCAATCGTCGGACATGCTCGGCTTCGGCAGAGGTGTCATGAAACTCAATGTCAGAAATGAAGTCCACTTCTTGCCCGAGCTCTCTCAACCATGAGATGTAGTTGACAGTGTCGATTGAACCACTGTCGTTGGTTGGGTCGGGATGCCGTGCGTCGATGAACAACGTTCGCTGGAATGCGCTTGGCCCAATAGTTGACGTCGGTTCCCGCTCCCCGGACGCCTTTGGTTCGTCCAACCGCTCGGCTATTACGGGCTCTTTCGGCTGCTCAGAAACCGGCTCTTGCTGCTGCTCGGAAGTTGTCGATGTCGACCTATCTTCTGTGCGCGTCATGTCAGAAGCAAGCTCAACCAACGCACGGTCACGTTTCGCAAGCCAATTTGCGGTTCTCGATCCCTCCTTGAACACCACCCCATTGCGCTGGAGCCACCTCAGCACCGTTAACTTGATAATCCGAGCCACTGCTCTGCCGGGGCTATGATGAACATCAACTGCGATCGCCTCGGCTGAAAGGCCGCGGCTTCGTTCTCCGCGAAGCGCGTTGGCTGCAGATTCACCTGTGAAGGGGTCATCCATTTGAGTAGTCCAAAATAAAGTCAGTTCATTTAGTTGTTCCGCCAGACACAGTGCTCAGCGCCTGACCATCTCATACAGCAATTGAGCTACTCGCGTTGTAGCGCCATGTCAAAGTGGACCGGCAGAAAATTGTACGGTATCGTCGGCTGAACGAGGACGAGAAAAATAAAAATACGTGAGGTAAGGTGGCAGACGATCATATCGAGGTCTCCAATAAGTGGATTGACGACTACCGGAGGTCAGACGACGTTTCGGGCTGGGTGAATGATGGGGCGTTCGATTTCGTCAAGCTTATTAACCGTGCTTTGCATTCTGGATCGCGTCCGGTGCCCGGTGGAGTTCTTGAAATTGGCGTGCATCACGGCAAGTTCTTCGTGGCACTCAACGCAACTGTCGACCCGACGGCAGCAAAGTCGATTGCCGTGGACCTCTTTGAAGAACAATACCTCAACATTGACTACAGCGGACGTGGCGACCGAGAGATCTTTACTCAGAACCTTAAGCAATTCGATCGCCACCGCGGCTCAAACGTGATCATCGAAGCAGCCGACTCCACAACTCTTGAGCCAGCGAGGCTAATACACAAGGCGGCCGAGAGGTTCAAAATCGTTTCAGTTGATGGTGGCCATACTGCGGAACACACAATCTCGGACATTCGGATTGCAGCAAGCGTCGTGAATAGATTTGGGTTTGTGATCGTTGATGATATTTTGAACAGTCACTGGCTGGGGGTGATCGATGGAGTGACCATGTATCTTCGCGGAAGGCCAACCCTTTGGCCTTTAGCTGTGGGTTACAACAAGCTGGTCATGTGCCCCATGTCCATGCATGGAACTTACAAGAAGTTCTTTACCGAGAACTTTGAGTTTACAAAGAGCACATACCTCTGCGGGTACGAGATACTGTCAGTTTGAAATGAACCTGACCCAAATGCCCGAATAGAGAAGCCGTTATTGATGTCATTGGCTCGAACGTCTGCATCGTGTGGTTTTTAGTCACTCGCAGCATTCGCAAACTCGTCGAAGGATTTTGACTGAAGCGAGAAACCAGATGCCGTTCCGAAGAGCAAAGTGCGTCTTGCTGCCTTGAAGGCGGAGCTGAACTTCCAACGCATCACGAGAGTTTCCGGTGGTAAAATCGTTTCTTATTATGCCGATGAACTGCTGAAAACACAAAGCTGTTCGTCGCGGCATCTCATGTGGTTTTGCAAAATAGGTTTCAGAAACCCAAGCCGATGGTCAGGCTTCACGCTGGTGTCTTTTTCTGATGCCTCGGCGTGCCAGGTCGCTATTCATTTTGTCCGATGACAAGTTCCGCTTGAGCCAGGAACTCTTTAACGATCGATCTTCTATCCAAGCTCCGCCAGGCGACGCTGGTCCCCAGGCTGAGCTTTGTATCTGTTGGATTATCGACCGCTGCAAACCCGAACTCGGGAAACCCGGAGACGACTATCGCATCGCCGTAACCCGCCGCGGAAAGTACCAGTGAGCCAATCAGCGTGTCCGCTTCGACAGGGGCAACCGGTTCTGTGCGGAGAGCCATTTTCTCCAGGAGATGGTCGAGTTCACTCATGAGCACAGGCGCTTTGTGCCGTGGCACGCCGACTGGCGGACGGCCTTCTCCGTCCGGGTGAAGCCTGCGGGTTTCAAGGGGCACTCGAGCCAGTTCCCGGCTTCTGAGCCCGGACGCGTGCAATGGCGGATGGAGGAACGCGACATCTGCAGCGCCTTGCTCGAGATCACGCTCCAGAGACGCCGTTGTGCCTTCAATCAAACTCAACCGAGCATCGGGGTTGGCGTGACGGAACCTATCGAGGATTGGCATCATCACCTGTTGCGCGGCAATCTGAGTGAAGCCAAGCCGCAGCATCTCGCCAAACCCATCCTGGGCGGCTCGAGCCGCTTCGATTGTGGCATCTGCTGCATCGAGGGTCTTGCGCGCACCATCGACAAATGCAGCGCCTGCCGGGGTAACTCGCACTCCGCTTCGGTCCCGATCGAAGAGCCGCGCCCCGATCGCTGCCTCGAGCCTCCTGAGGCGAGCCGTCAATGCCGGTTGGGAGATGCCCAAGCGGCGTGCTGCTCTTCCAAAGTTGCATTCCTCAGACAGCGCGACGGCAGCTGCGTGGTCCAGCAAGTCAGGCATTTTATAACCGTGAGTTATCAAACTTATCAGATATCAGCATTGCACTCGGCCCGCACGGTATCAATCTGTTCTTCGATTTCAATCGCTGGACGAGGCCCAAATGAAGCGAGCAATACGTGCAACTCTGATGACATTAGCCTTCTCGGGGGCCGTCCAGGCCCAAGAGCCGCCGAGTTTCGATGGACGATACATTGCGGCAATCTCAGATGGTGATATGCGCGCCTATGCCTACATCGATGGTCGGCTGGGTGCACCCCGTGGGCCGGACGAACTCGCGATCGTTGGCTTGCCTTTGACCGCACAAGACCTCACATCGCGCCTGGAGGTTTCTAACACCGTCATCAATCCCGTCTATTCGATTGCTGCGGGATTGGATGGCAACACTGTCTTTGTCGCGGAGACGCATACCACCCAAGAGCCCGGTGACACGACGCTCAGTGATCTACATGCTGGCACGACACTTCGTGCAATCGATGTTACCGATTTGGCGGCGCCCCGGGTGAGTGGTTCGGTTGAGGTCGGGAACCGTCCAATGGGTGTGTCGGTCAGTCCGGATGGAAGAACTCTCGTCCTGGCCACCAAGACACCTGAGACACCGCTTACCTTCGTAAGCTTCGCTGACGGCTCTTTTGGCGAGCCCAAACAGTTTGCTTTTGAGAACCTGGTCGAGATCCCCGAGCTTCCAGATCAGGGAATGCTGCCGCACCATGCTGAATGGCATCCGAGCGCCGACATCGTCGCTGTGACTTTCGCCCTCCGCAACCAGGTTCGGTTCTATCGAGTAGAGCGTACCCCTGACGGCGGGGTCAGTGGCATCTCGCAATGGGGCAACCCGGTCATCACAACCAAGTGGCCAATGTCTGGCAAGTTCTCGCGGGATGGCCAGTTCTTCATTACGAACGACTTGAAATGGGGGCCAGACGTTGAGGGGTTCTATGTGAACGCGCCGCGCTCGCAACTCACATCTGTCAGGCTCGGCGATCTTGAGGCGCAAGAACCTCGGCACACGATCGTCAGCGGTGTTGAGGTGCCTCGTCACGCCGAGAGTATCGCCTTCTCAAACACCGGCGACCTGATTGCGACCTTGAACATCGGCCAGACTTGGATCGCGCCAGACGCGCCTGGCCATTCGCTGTCATCGCTTAGCCTCGTCGCTTTCGATCTCGCGACTGGTCACCTGCGACATCTCGGTGATTGGGAGATGGAAGGGATTCTGCCGGAGGGCGTCGCCTTCGATGCTGATGATAGCCACTTGGTCGCGGGTATCTTTGAGTACGACGGGCCGGAACAGCGTGCGAGTGCACTGGAATTTTGGCAGGTCAAGCGTCAGCCAGGTCTCGATCCGCGCCTGGTCCCGACCGGCTTCTCCATCCCGACCGGCCCGGGCGCTCACTCCCTCATCGTAGTCAATGACTAACTGGAAGGATACAGACATGAAACGCACACTTTTAACGACCCTGGTGATCCTGGCCTGCGGCACGGCTAACGCGGATGAGCTCGCTGAGTTTTCGACCGGATTTGATACGCCCGATGCCCTGGCGGGTTGGTCCGAACATGCCCCCGAAGGCTTCTCGCAAAAGTGGCAAGAGCCGCGCGTCGAAGATGGACACCTGGTGCTCGAACCGATCTCTGGCGGCTGGTTTGAGGAGTTGCATGGCGGCCATCTCTACCAGCGCATTGCTGGAGACTTCATCGTCACGACAAGGATCAACGTGAGCGGGACAACCGCCGACCTGCCCCAGACATTGTTTTCGCTTGCGGGCGTGTTCATTCGGGCGCCGCGTGATTTCACCGCAGCGACTTGGGCGCCGGGCCGGGAGAATTGGCTTTTCTTCTCGATCGGTACATCAGCACCGGCGGGAGAGCCTCAGTTCGAGATAAAGACAACGACCAACTCGCTCTCGACGCTCAAGATCAAACCGTCGCCGACAGGTTGGGTTGAGTTGCGGGTTGCGCGGCACGGGGAGCTCTTCACGTTGCTCCACCGGGCTGAAGGGGTCGATGACTGGACAGTAGCCGATCAAATGATCCGGCCCGATCTGCCACATGTCCTGAATGTCGGCCTGACGGCCTATGCCGATTGGGGATCTGTCGCCCCGATCTATCCTGACATGATGAAGGTCAACACCGAGGGCACGCCCGAAAACAACGCGGATCTCATCGCGCGGATCGATCGGATCGATTTTCGCCGGCCGGCAGTTGGGCGGATCGCCATTGCCAACATCGATGCGCCTGCTTTCCTTGAGGCAATCGAGTTGAGACGCACGGACCTGCTGGCGGATTGACAGATTCCCTCATGCTGCATCGGATCGCCGCTCTCTCAGGTGTAATCGGTCTGGCGATTGGAAGCATCTCTCTGTCGGCATCACTTGAGCAAACGACGAGATACGGAGAAGAACTCGTCGTCTACGCGCTGGTTGATCGTTCTGACGGGACCTATCGACGGATGTTGACGTCGCCGGAAGCTCTCGAGCTAGCAAAGTCTTGCGACCCCCTGCCAGATGGAACTCGGATCTTGATGGAGACTTTTCACGCGCCCGGAGAATTGAGCACGGTCTTTCACAAGCAGAAGGTCGCAGGACGGTGGCAGTATGGATCATTCAACGGCCTGGGCGAGGTTGATCTGTCGACCCGTCCACAGGCGTCTTGCCTGTCATGTCATGCGAGCGCCGCGGAGACGGATTTCACTTTCACCCGCCACGCGCTTGATGCCGCCAGGTCCAACGGCCTTTCAAAGAGCTTTTGTGATCGAGGCGGACGCAAGCCTTGCGCAGCATCTGCCTATCGGATTGAAGCGGCGCATTGACAGGCGACCGTCATGGGCTTGCCCTGAGACTGGTCCACTGGTCGACGGCTGGGCTCGTCCTTATTCAGTTCACACTCGCCGCAATCAACTTCCTTGTTTATGAGCCGCGACCAGTGATGGCGGAGTGGGCGGTTCAAGCGCACATCTCGTTCGGCACGGCAATTCTCGCCTTAACGCTGAGCCGCCTCGCACTTCGCCTGTTGCTGCCTGGTCAGTTGGCTCCTCCGCTGAGAAGCGGCAAAACGTACTTGGCGATGAGTGTTCACCTGCTTCTCTACGGATGCCTCATCACTCTGCCGCTGCTCGGCTACATCCGGCTGGCCGCCCTCGGTTTCGAGCCCAGTGTCTTCGGCCTCTTCAACCTCCCCGCACTGCCCGCAGCAGAACGGGATGATGGAACGGCTAATCCGATCACTGAAGGAGCAATGCGTACATCGTCAGCGGTTTGAAAGCCTGGCGCATGCAAACCACGCGATCGGTGATTGGATCCAGCTATACAACCATCAGCGCCCGCACCAGGTACCGGACATGAAGACACCGACGGAGGCATGCAAATTAGCAGGTTAACCTGAGCAGATTCGGCTGGGTCGATACCCTTGGGTGCTCAGTCTCGTAGGAGTTGATTTTTTGGATTGATGACTATCGGCTCTATGATGTTCACAAGGTCGATCAAGACCGAGCAGCCCTTTCAATAAGGTTTTGTCGGGCCCAGGTCTCGAACAGAGGTTTTTTATGAGGACAAATCGGATTTTTCTAATCAGCGGTGCTCTCGCCCTGCCAATATTAGCTGGGCTGGTAATGATCACCGATTGCGCTTCGAACGAGGATATTTTCTTGGGTTTAAATACTGAGAAATACGGCTGCACTGAAGAAGGCAGATTGCAGAGGCTTCTACTGGAAGACTCAACGGATATTGTACTAGCCACTAGAGATGCGAATAACAGAGATTTCACGGATATAAAGATAATTCATAAAATTATGAAAATTAGACAAAATACAAAAGAAAATTTCTACTCAAACGACTCTATTTGGAAGCTCTCTGAAATACATTCAGAAAAATGGGTCAATAGTGCAGATTCTATATCGACTCGATTCCAACTGTATTCCGAATTTTCACGTATCTCGCTTGAGATGATGCGACGGAGAATCTATAAATTTTCTGACTATATCGAGAGTGTAAATGGAAGATACACTAAGTTTAATGGAGACGCCGTAGATCTCACGATGCCTTTGCTGGTTTGTTTTGTTGAATTGGATATTGAAGGTCTCGATGAAGGATTTGTTTTTGAATCAAGGGCGATGACAGAATGCCTTGAGAGATTCGAGGCCATGTAAGGTCGCAGAACGACCACTTTCTGCCGCGCGGAGCGATTAAGTCATTTGAACTGTCGTTTCGTGCATGATCAGCGCGATCATCATGGTCTGCTCTCATGCTCGGGCTCATGAGGTTCTGCAAAAAAACGGTTTTTCTGGCGCGACACTTGCGTCTTTGAAACTGCATGTGAGCCGTTGGCTCGTCAAACCGCATCGCGAGATTGAGATTAGGTGACATCTCTCTTGCCGGGTTGCTTCGCTTTTATCGGATGCAGATCTCGATCACTCAACCAAAAGGGCCGTCATTTTTGTGAGCGTTGGTATCAGCTCTTCGGGGCGATGCCACAGGGTGCGGTCTGGGACCAGGAAATCGGCATGGGGGGCGAGGCGGCGGGCGGTTTCCAGATCGACCCCACCTTCGGCGACCACCGGAGTTTCGATCATCTCGGACCACCATTGAAAGAGGTCCTGGCCCGCGATCTCATCTCCGCCGAGAGCACCTGTTTCAGCGACGGGGCCGAGGGTGACATAGTCAGCGCCGGACTCGGCCAGTGTCATTCCTGTGTGTTTCGATGCACCCGCCTCAGCACCGATGATCGCATCGCCGCCAAGGTCTTTTCGGACTGAGCGCACGGGCGTGACCCCTCGGCGCAGATGCACGCCGTCGAGGCCGAGTGGTTGGACCATGCGGTAGTGCTCGGCAATCACCAGGGCGATATCCGCCTCGTGACAGACCGGGAGCAGGTGATTGGCAGCATGGCGCCAGTCATCCTCGGGCGCGCCGCCGAGATCCAGGCGAAGGCAGGCGACCGGGACCTTGTCGAAGAGCTTCGCCAGATCATGGGCAAATGCCTCTGGCTCGAACTGGTCCGGTGTGACGAGGTAGAGGCGGGCTGGGGCAGGATCTGACATGGGCACTTGCTCGTTACGCGGTTCGCGGGGTGGGGCGCCAATCGGGCGGGGCCATCTCGAAGCCTTCGAACTCGAAGCCCGGGGAGACGGTACAGCCAACGAGCGTGTAAGCGCCCATGGAGGTCGCGGTCTGCCACCAACCGGCGGGAACGATCCGCTGCGGGCGTTGGCCGGCGGCGATCTCGGGGCCGAGCAACATCGCCTCTGCATCATGGCCGTTGGGCGAAAGGGTCAGCGAGAGCGGCCCACCCGAATACCAGTGCCAGATCTCGGTCGCATCGACCCGATGCCAGTGGGAGAAATCGCCCGCCTCGAGCAGGTAGTAGATCGAGGTGCCTGCGGCGCGCTCACCCTCAGGCGCCTCGGCGCGCCAGGTCTCGCGATACCAGCCGCCTTCCGGGTGCGGCTGGAGATCGAGAACTCGAATGATCTCCTTGGCGTTCATTGGGATCCCTTCAGAGGCACTTCTCGGTGTATCACGGGGTTGATGAGGGGCGCTCCCATGAACCTTTTAGGGCGTTGTTCTTCGAGCAATGCAGAAAAGTCAGGACGATCCCGGAGCGTTCCTGGGCTGCGCTCTAGAAGTATCTTCCCCCGTTTCAGCGCGTAGCCAAGCATCGTCGCCTCCAGCCGAGTTAGGGCGAAGGTGAGCACCTTCTTGCCATTCGTCCAGCTTATATCCTCAACCCGAGCATCTAAGACAACCGGCGAGGCCCAAATAATATCGTGGACAAACAGGTCAGCCAGGTCCCCCGGCTGCAGGCTAGGAGCTTCTTGGCTTTCCGGACCCGCCATGATCGAGAAGGTTTCGAGATCATCCTCGGCAGACGCGGACGCCGAAAGCATTGAAAGCGCGAGCCAGAGCAGCACTGCGGCTAGCCGAGCGGTCATGCGCCGAGCCCATGCTGTGGTCGAAGGTTGACGCGCTTGATGATGTCCTTCTCCGTTTTCAAATGATCATCCGTCCGTCAGGCCCTTTGGGCATCAAAAACATGGCGAGGAAGGCTCCGGCAAGGGCGCCGCCGAGATGGGCCATCCATGCAGCTGCACCGCCTGATACCATCACCATTACCACGTTCAAACCTGCAAAGAAAAAAATGGACGTCAAATAGCGGCTCCACGGTCCGCCTGATCTGATCAGATACAAAGCCTCCCACCATTTGCCAGCGCCCAGGAGGCCGTAAATGGCGCCGGAAGCGCCGACCAGAAGACCTCCGGTGCCTGGGGGTGCCGCATGAATGAGGGCGCCAGCTACGCCGGAGAGAACGTAGATGATCAACCACCGAAGCCCGCCGATCTTTCGGCAAAGGGATGGGGCGATCAAGAGAAAGAGGGTGATATTCGCAGTCGCGTGGAATGGGTGCGCGTGTAAAAACTGGTAGCTGAGACTATCCCAACTAGGGGTCTGGAGGGATCCAGCTCCATCAGTCAAATCCCGGACGGCGAAGGCATCGATCAGTGGGCCGCGGAGCAGATACCCGCGTAAAACTGCAGCCTCGATGCCAACAAAAGCAAGAAGGACCAACCAACAGATGATTGTGGAGCGTCTGGCATGACGCTCCTCTGTCTTGCTCAAGTCAGGCCTTGCCTTTGTAGATGTCAGTCAGCTTGTTGAGCATAGCGATGGCATCTTCGCGCGGGCGCTGGAAGGTGTTGCGGCCGATGATTGAGCCGTTGCCGCCGCCGTCGCGGATCGCACGGGCGTCGTCATAGACCGAGTCGGTGCCTTTCTTGGAGCCGCCAGAGAAGACAATGATCCTCCGCCCGTTGAAAGCGGCCTTCACGCAGTCGGCAACGCGTT
Source organism: Pseudomonadota bacterium (assembly GCA_039185285.1). Taxonomy (GTDB): domain Bacteria; phylum Pseudomonadota; class Alphaproteobacteria; order Rhodobacterales; family Rhodobacteraceae; genus Thermohalobaculum. Next base: position 29,259 of record JBCDAQ010000009.1, on the reverse strand, counting down.
CAGTCAGGGTGGAGATCGGGATGTTCTCGTCTTCGTAGACCTTCTTGGCTTCTTTCAGCTCAAGATGATCGGTCGAGAGTTTCACCTTGATCACATGCGCGCCAAGGAGAGCTGCGATCTGCGTTGCATAGGCCCCGATATCGATCGCGGTTTCACCGTCTTTGGACAATGCTTCACCGCGTGGATAGGACCAGATGACAGTGGCGAGGCCAGCGGCGGCGGCCTCGTTACGCATCTCGGCGACTTCCTCGAACATGTCGAGGCCGCATGACGAGCCGGGATAGACGGTGAAACCAATCGCCGCACAACCGAGGCGGAGCGCGTCATCGACCGAGGCCGTGATCGCCTGATCCTTGGGCGCTTCCGATGGGATCAGCGAGTTTGCCGAGTTCACCTTGAGGATGGTCGGGATCTGGCCTGCGAAAGTGTCCGCGCCAGCCTCGAGCATACCAAGCGGTGCGGCGTATGCGTTCAGGCCTGCATCGATAGCCAACTGATAGTGATAATGCGGATCGTAGGCTGGTGGGTTCGGGGCAAAGCTTCGCGCGGGACCGTGCTCGAAACCTTGGTCCACCGGCAGGATGATCATTTTGCCTGTTCCGCCCAGCTTGCCGGTCATCAGCATCTGGCAAAGTTTGCCTTTCACACCCGGATTGTCGGATTCATAGTTGCTGAGAATACGTTGGACGGTCCGGGTCGCTTTCATCGGGCACCTCTTGGCAAGCAGAATAAAATCCGCTCCGACCTACTCTGACAGGTTGGGAACGGTCAAGCGCTTGAACGCATTGAACCGGCCAGATCAGGCCCGTTTACGGGGGTAGTGCTTTTCGATCGCTTCAGAAGAATGCACTCTGGCCCAGTCTGTGATGGCAAGTAGCACCGGCTTGAGATCCCGGCCACGCTGGGTCAGGCGGTAGTCCGCTCTTGGCGGACGCTCGGAATAGATATGGCGCTCAACCAGACCTGCATGCTCGAGCGCTTTGAGCCGTTTTGACAAGGTTGTCACGTTGATGCCCTCGACCGACTTCTCGAGCTCGGAGAACTTGCTGGGCCCAAGGATGAACAGATCACGTATGATCAACAGGGTCCAGTGATCGCCGATCACTCGGAGCGCGCCCGCGATGGGGCAGTCTGGTCCGCCTTCGAAATCCATAATCCAGACCTAAGCGAAATCGCTTGCAATTCCAAGTGACTTGAATAAATGTAGTAACTATAATTTATGGAGTGACGAATGACCTCTCTCTCGAGTATCGCGCCCATCCACCTGATCTCCTTGTTGCTGATCAAGATCGCAGCCCTTTCGGTCGCTCTGACGGTGAGCGAGCAGAAGGGCAGGGATCTGATCCCGCTTATCGGAGTGCTTTACGTGGTTACATTGCCGTTTATGATTTGGCTCTGGTCGTCATAAGTCGCGCTGAAATTAGGTCTCGGACTGGAGAGCGGCGACACCGGGCAGAGTTTTGCCTTCGAGCCATTCGAGGAAAGCGCCGCCAGCGGTCGACACATAGCTAAAATGTGGCGCCGCGCCGGAGGCATTCAATGCAGCGACTGTGTCTCCGCCCCCGGCGACGGTCAGCAGCGTTCCGGCTTCGGTTAATTCTGCGGCTTTAAGGGCCGTCGCGTCGGTGGCGGCATTAAATGGTTCCAACTCAAATGCCCCGAGAGGGCCGTTCCAAACCAGCGTTTTGGCGGCCTCAAACCGTGCGGAAATGTCCGCCACCGCGTCCGGGCCTGCGTCCAAGATCATGGCGTCATCGGGACATGCGTCGGCAGGGACCACCTCATGCTCAGCATTTGCCGCAAAATCTCGGGCGACGACGATGTCGCTTGGCAGCACAATCTCGCAATTGGCTTCGTCGGCACGGTACATAATCTCGCGCGCGGTTGCGGTCATCTCCCGCTCGCACAAAGACTTGCCCACAGATAACCCTTTGGCCGCAAGGAACGTATTCGCCATACCACCGCCAATGATGATCTGATCCGTTTTCATCAAGAGGTTGCCGAGCAGCGCAAGCTTGGTTGAGACTTTCGCACCGCCAACAATCGCGATAACCGGTCTTTCTGGTCGGCCAAGCGCGGATTGTAAGGCCGAAAGCTCACGTGCCATCAATCGCCCGGCCGCTGATGGTAGAAGATGCGCGATCCCTTCAGTGGATGCATGCGCGCGATGTGCTGCTGAAAACGCGTCGTTGACATAAACATCACCGATCCGCGCGAGGTTTGCGGCGAAGGACGGGTCGTTACGCTCTTCCCCTGCGTGAAAGCGCGTGTTCTCCATCAAGATGACGGCGTCATCGGCTGCTGTTTCAATAAGGTTATCAACAATCGGTCCGATACAATCGCTGACAAAGACGACGGGGTTCTCCAACAGTTCTTGCAAGACCGGCATGACAACCTTCAGCGACATGTTGGGAACGACTTCACCTTTCGGACGGCCAAAATGTGACAGGAGGAGTGGTCGCCCCCCCTTTGCAAGAACATCTTTGATGGTTGGAATAACTGCTTTTACCCGCGTGTCATCGCTAACGGCGCCGTTCTTAATCGGTGTATTCAGGTCTACTCTGATCAAAACGCGGCGTCCGGCAAGATCTAGATCGTCCAGTGTTTTGTAGGTCATAGCAGTCCTCCGATGTCGCAGGGTCCTTCTTGCTGAGATCTATGTGGGTTTCAAGCCGCGTATTGAAGCGCCAAAGGGTATTGCATCAACGCTGCTCTTTTAGATGGTGTGAAGGCGACTGATTGACTTAGAAGGGCGGGTGGCGCTTTGCAGATCCGTTAGACGAGAGCTGATCTGTTATAATGTTACGCTCGCACAGAACGACACCGACGTGTTAACAAGCGGGTAGTTTTGAAATCAGATGAGCTTCAACGGAGGCCCTATGCGTGAACACGACCACAATGCTTGTGTCGAGCGTGTGATCTCTTACGCCGAGGAGCGCAGCAAGGAATCTAGCTTTCGCTTCACACCTGTGCGGCGACGGGTTCTGGAGATCTTATTGGAGGAGCATCGCGCACTCGGGGCATATGACCTGCTAAAACGCTTGGAGGCAGAGGGGATGAAAGCTCAGCCGCCCATCGCGTATCGCGCGTTGGAATTCCTTGAGAAGCACGGATTTGTTCACAAGCTCGAAAGGCTGAACGCTTTTGTCGCCTGCATGCACCCCGAGGATGACCATGAAGCAGCTTTCGTGGTCTGCCGCGAATGCCACGCAGTTGCCGAGACACAAGGGCCGTCGGAAATCAGCAAACTCCAAGACAGTGCTGCTGAGATCGGCTTCTCCGTTGAGAACGTTTTCGTGGAGGTTCAAGGACTTTGCCCGGACTGCGCACCTAAAACATGAGCTTAGTTTCCGCGGAAGGAATGCGAGTCGACCTGGCAGGGCGGCGCGTTCTTACAGACATAAATGTCGATGTCGGTGAGCGCGAGATCATCACGATTGTTGGCCCAAACGGGTCTGGCAAGTCGACATTGGCGCGTGCGCTGATCGGGGCGGTGCCGATCGCCGAAGGACGGATCACACGCCGCCCAGATTTGCGTGTCGGTTATATGCCGCAAAGGCTCCACATCGATCCAAGTTTGCCGATCACCGTTGCACGGTTTCTCAACCTGCCTGGTCGGGTTACTCGAAAAGCAACGGCTGAGGCCCTGACGCGTGTTCGGATGGACAATATGGCCGACAGACAGATGTCAGAACTCTCCGGCGGTCAATTTCAGCGCGTCATGCTGGCGCGGGCGCTTCTTTCTCGACCAAATCTTCTGGTATTAGACGAGGCGACCCAAGGGCTTGATCAGCCAGCATCTGCGAGCTTCTACACGCTCATAGATGAAATGAGGCGTGAACTCGGTTGCGGGGTTCTGATGATCAGTCACGACCTGCATGTGGTTATGAGTGCGACGGACCGGGTGATTTGCTTGAACGGTCATATTTGCTGTGAGGGAACGCCCGAAGTTGTGACGAACGCGCCTGAGTACCGCCGACTGTTCGGAGCGGGCACCAAAGGGGCGTTCGCGCTTTACCAACATGTACATGATCACAACCACGACGCTCTTTCGCCGCGGGCTCAGGACAGCACCTCTTGATGCTCGATGACTTTCTTTGGCGTGCGACCTTTGCGGGTTTTGGTGTCGCCCTCGCGACGGGACCTCTGGGGTGTTTCGTAGTTTGGCGACGTATGGCGTATTTTGGCGATGCGACTGCGCATGCTGCGATTCTGGGCGTGGCACTCTCGATCGCTTTTTCTCTGCCGATTATGATAGGCGTCATCGCGATCTGTCTCGTCGTGGCGATCTCGGTTGCGCAATTGAGCGAACGGGTCATTGCCGCCGATACGTTGCTAGGGGTCTTGTCGCATGGGGGTTTGGCGCTGGGCCTTGTGATCGTCTCAGTTTTGGCGAGCCGGAACTTGGATGTCGAAGCGCTGTTGTTTGGTGAGATTCTGGCGGTTAATCGCCAGGACCTTTTGACCATTTGGATCGGCAGCGCCATCGTGATCGGCATTTTGGTGTGGCGTTGGTCTGGTCTGCTCGCTTCAACACTGAACCCGGATCTGGCATTTGCAAGCGGCGTAAATCCATGGAGAGAGCGCCTGATCCTCGCGCTGATGCTGGCCTTGGTGGTTGGAATCGCGCTTAAGGTTTTGGGCGCGCTTTTGATCACCGCGATGCTGATCCTTCCAGCGGCCGCAGCCCGTCCCTTGGTTCAAACGCCGGAGAAGATGGCTGTTCTCGCAGCGTTTCTGGGTTGCATTGCCGCGGTTGGTGGTTTGCGCGTTTCTTACCTTGCGGATACGCCTTCTGCTCCGACAATCGTTTGCTGCGCGTTGGTCATCTTCCTACTGACCTCCTTGGCAAGGCTCGCCAGAGACCGTTTGCAAAAATAGCCCAGCTCTTGCGAGCTGTCGTATCAATCAGTGCCGGTGGATTGTTTGCTGCCGACGAGTGAGAGCCTGCGGACGATGACTTGGCGCAGGTCATGCATCGCCAAGAGGATCGGGTCAGACGAAGTGAGTATCTCATCGTCCCCGGCCTCGGTCGTGATCCAGTGTGCAATCAAATTGATGTCCCGGATTGCACGATCAGCCTCTGTTTCTGGAAAATGCTCAGCTTGTTCAGCAACCCAGCTCTCGATTTCCTTGAATTCGGCCTCCGTTGGCGCTGCGATGGACTGAGGAATAATCTCGCCATCATCGTTGATGGTCGCAATATGGACCATCTCGAGACGCCGCTGCCGGTTCTCTACATCCAAACGAAAAGCAAACGCACCCTGCTTACGCTTACGGAAATATAGCTTCATGCCGTACTGGCCTTGATCCCCATGAGAGAGGTGTTTCCACCTCTCTATCTTCCTACATATTTGAGTTATGGGAACCGTAAAAGGCGGGGACGTGGCCAGTACTGTCCCATTTTATTTCAAGTTACCGCAAAAACGCTGGATTCTGTTGCAAGCTTCCTCGAGCAGCTCGTTCGAGGTTGCGTAGCTCGCCCGGAAGGCTGGGCTGGTTCCAAAGGCACCGCCATGAACCACAGCAACCCCTTCGGCCTCCAAAAGTTCGGTGACAAAATCCTCATCCGTTTCAATGGTCTTACCGGAAGGAGCTGTCTTTCCAATGCAACCGGCGATCGAGGGATAGACGTAGAAGGCACCTTCGGGCGTTGGGCATGTAATGCCACTTGCTTGGTTCAGCATCGAAACGATTAGATCGCGGCGCCCATGGAACAGTTTGGCGTTTTCTGGAATGAAGTCCTGCGTCCCGCTCAAAGCTTCAACTGCGGCCCATTGACTGATCGAAGAGGGGTTCGTCGTCGACTGACTTTGCACTTTACGCATCGCGGCGATCAGCTTCTCTGGCCCAGCGGCATATCCGATCCGCCAACCGGTCATCGAATAAGCTTTTGAGACGCCGTTCACAGTCAACGTACGCTCATAAAGCTGAGGTTCGACCTCCGCTGGGGTGCAGAACTCGAAGGGTGGGTAGACGATATGCTCGTACATATCGTCGGTCAGCACCCAGACATGTGGATGTTTAAGAAGCACATCGGTCAGCGCTTTCATATCCGTGTGCGTGTAGCCGGCGCCGGACGGGTTCGAGGGGGAGTTGAAGATCAGCCACTTGGTTTTATCGGTGATCGCGGCCTCGAGCATCTCACCGGTCATTTTGAAGCCGGTGTCAACTGACGTCTCGATGATCACGGGCGTGCCACCGCCCAGCAAAACCATGTCCGGGTAACTCACCCAGTAGGGCGCCGGAATGAGGACTTCATCGCCTGGGTTCAGCGTGGCCATCAGCGCGTTATAGAGCACCTGTTTGCCACCCGTGCCAACGGAGACCTGGGCAGGCGTGTAATCCAGCCCATTCTCTCGCTTGAACTTCGCACAAATTGCCTCTTTCAGCTCCGGCATGCCGTCTGGAGCGGTGTACTTTGTCTTTCCCGCATCGATCGCACGCTTTGCGGCTGCTTTGATGTTGTCGGGTGTATCGAAATCGGGCTCCCCGGCGCCGAGGCCGATAACATCTTTACCAGCGGCCTTAAGCTCACGAGCTTTGGTCGAAATGGCGACAGTCGCAGAGGGTTTCACGCGGTCGAGCGTCGTTGACAAGAAGGACATGAGGTAGCTCCGTAGGGTCTCAGCGCAAATGGGGTGCGCGCCCTTCCCGATCGAGGCAAAATTCAATCTTAGGTCCGGCAACGCATGGGTGGCGCGATGCAGAGTGTTAGCGCGTTGCACGAGGGACGTCGAGAGCGACTTTTCAGCAACATGCCTGTTTTCTCAACCTGTCTCATTAGCTCAATTTTTCGAAACTGCCGGTAAGATAAGTTGCGAATTGTGAAATATTTCGGCCGAATCCACAATTCAGACCTCAATTATTTGATTACGTTACGAAATGACCGCCATGTTGCACTTGGATTAACTGATTGTCGTCTTTATTGTTAGCCACGTGGAAGGGAGCGGCCCTGAGGTCGCCGCCTCAGGGTTGTCAATGTCTCTGCTTGCATTGGAGAGATAGTGATGACCTTCGCTCTGAGGCGTTTTTTGTTGTCAGTTGTGTTGTTGCCGTTAGCGGTTCTTAGTTACAGTAGCGTGCCCTACAAACTGTTTGGGTTCTTAAATCGTAGGCTAGGCTGGTTTGACACATTGTTCTTTGTGTACCCGGCGAGTTCTGCTTACGCGAGGACTTACGCACCAGCCTGGTTCGAGAACTACGCTCGCTGGGTTCCGTGCCCTATTGGCGTAATGGATTATGGTGGGGGCCGTGGATTGGTCTTCGGCTCGTTGATGACGGAAGCGGACTTTCTGGCGCCGAGAAACGCCAACAACTTTTCGCAACTGATGCGTCGGATGGAACAGTTGGCAGACAACCTCGGACTGAAATCCGTTCGAATGGCTGGGATCCTTCCTTCAACTGCGGCCAAACGTGGCGAAACTTTCTTTGAGGATACGTCCAGCGTTGCCGCCGATGTCGTTCTCAAATCCTTCCTAGAATTACGAAAGCAGAATTTTGGCGATAACGAGGCAACGATCGCAATTTTGCTTGGTGGCGCGGGATTAGTTGGGGCACAGGTCGCAATGCGGATGGAGCGTCTCGGCATTCCCTATCGCATCTTGGATCAAAAGCTCGGCAATATTGACTACTCCGTTTTCAGAGCGAATTCACCGATGATGCTTGTCGATGTGGCTCGAAAAGGCGCGCTGGAGAAGTACCTCCCCCATCTGCCTGATGGGATTGTCGTTCTGAACGAGACATATCCAGAGCCCGGTAGGCGTATTCGGGAGTCGCTTTCCCAGCGGGGAGCGAAGCTCTTTCATATTCGGGGTGTTGAGGGAAGTGTTTGGCCCAACCTGCCTGGCGGCTACGCGGATGCGATCCCGTGTTGCGGCGCACCGACCGATGGGCGCGATCTGCGCGTAAAGCTGTCGCAGCTGGTGCCTGAGATCGATCCGGTTGCAGCCTAAGGCGCGGTGGTGGTCGGGCGGATAGTGCGAAGGATCCGCCCGTCGATTACCACAAGGCCGAGGCTGATCAGGAGAAAGCCGAGAAGACTCTCCATCTCAAGCTGCTCTCCTAGAAACATCCAGCCTAGAAGGATCGCAATCGGCGGAATCATCAGGGTGCAGAGCATCAGGTTGCCCGCGCCGGCCATTGCCAGAACCCGATAGTAGAGAAGGTAGGCGCCCGCCGTCGCAAGCAGTGCATAATAGGTAATCGCGGTCCAAACTTCGAAGCTGAGGTTTAGGCTCGGCACGCCCTCCAGCGCGAAAGTGACCGGGATCATCACGATCGAGGAGCCTGTTAGCATGCCAGCAGCTGCAACGACCGGATGATGTCCTTTTAGGGTCAGCTTCGCCCAACTACTGGCGAGCCCGTAGGACAAAGCCCCTGCGAGAACGGCGAGTTGACCGAGAGAGCGCAGATCCAGGCTAAAGAGATCACTGACGCCCGAGATGACCGCGACCCCAAAGACGCCCAGGCCTATCCCCGTCAGTTTTCTCAGGTTCAGACGTTCATCTCTAAACACCATGGCTGCAATCAAGACGCCAAAGAGGGCTGTAGTTGCGTTGAAGATCGACACAAGGCCCGTTTCAATCTGAGTTTGCCCCCAACTCATCAGAGTGAAAGGAATGACATTGTTGAGAAGCCCCATGATCAAAAACGCTCCCCAGATCCGGGGATCTTTCGGCACGGCCAACCCAAGCCAAGAGACAACCACCCAAAGAACCAAAGCCGCCCAAAAGACGCGATGCAGGACAGCCGTGACAGGCCCCATCTCTTGCAGCGCAATGGCGATAGAGAAGAAAGAGGCGCCCCAGATGACCGCCAGTAGCGTAAGCTCGATCCAGGCACGTGATGTCATGTCGCTTTGAGCAATCGAACGTCCGGTCATGGCACAGCTTCCTTACACGGTGTAGGCCACTCCCGTAACGCAGACCGGGCATGGCGCGACACCCGGTTCTTGCTAAGCCTGACCCCAAAGTGGCAAAGCGCTGGAGAAATGAGATGGACGACTACACGGATCAATCAGCGACCTTTGGCGACCGCCTTTCTCTCGCGCGCGAACGCCAAGGGATGTCACAGGCGCAGCTAGCTCGGCGCATTGGCCTGAAGACGGCAACGATCCAAAATTGGGAGGATGACCGTTCCGAGCCGAGAGCGAACCGCGTCCAGATGCTCGCGGGCTTGCTGAACGTCTCGATCATCTGGCTGATGACGGGTGAAGGCGAAGGCGCGCCATTCTCCAGCCCCGACGGAAACGAAGAGATGAACGGCCTTGTCGAGGAGCTTCGCGATCTGCGGTTGATGCATCTGAAGATAGCTGAACGCATGTCCCGACTTGAAAAACGCCTCCGCGATCGGCAGGAGATTAGCTGACATCGCGACGAGGTTACCAATGGCACAGCTTTCAGGCGTGGTGACGCCGCTCCTCACCCCATTCGAGGCAGATGGATCAATCGCAGAAGACCTTTGGGTTGGCCACGCGAAATGGATCCTTGAGCAGGGTGGACACTTTCTGTCGCCGTTCGGAACCACTGGCGAAGCGCTCAGCGTACCGCTGACCGAGCGAATGCGGGCAGTTGAGCTGTTGGTCGAAGCAGGTATTCCTGCGTCATCAATTGTTCCGGGCACGGGGCTCTGCGCGTTGGAGGAAACGGCTCGGCTGACAGCACATGCCCGCGATCTTGGCTGTACAGGTGCGATGACGCTCCCGCCATTTTTCTATACGGGGGCGAGTGAAGACGGGCTGGCGGGCTATTTCGCTCATCTGATTTCGACTGTAGATCCTCGTGATCTCAAGCTGGTGCTCTACCACATTCCGTCTCACGCCGGTGTCGGCATCTCCCCGAGCCTCGCCGCCCGCCTGAACCGAGATTTTCCCGATACCGTTGTGGGCTACAAGGACAGCTCAGGCGATTGGAGCAATACGCAAGCTGTGATTGACGCGGCCCCTAACCTCTCCGTCTTCCCAGGTTCAGAAGTGTTCCTAACCCAGGGCCTGACTGCTGGAGGCGTTGGGTGCATCTCCGCCACTTGCAATATCAATGTTGGTGAGATCCGGCGGCTGTTAGATGCCGTGGGAGCGGGACAGGATACTGCAGCGCTCGATGCCTCCGTGAAGTCGACGAGGAAAACGATCCAGGATGCGGGCCTGATCCCGGCGATGAAAGCGCTGCTGGCGTATCGCCTTGGCGACGCTCGATGGGAGAATATCCGTTTGCCATTGATGCCACCCAGTGACGGACTGGGGGAGCGGGTCGCCGAAGCTCTAGGCGCTTCTGTCGATCATCTCTCGGGGTAAACGATGCGCCTCGGGATAGATCTTGGCGGCACCAAGATCGAAGGCGTTCTTCTGGATCGGCAAAGCAAAGTCTGCGCTCGGCGCAGGGTTGAGACGCCCCAAGGCGATTACCGAGCAACTATTGCCACCGTACGCGATTTAGCCGACCACCTTGATCCAGACCGTCGGATGCCTATCGGAATCGGCACGCCTGGCTCGATCGGCCCAGAATCCGGCCTTTTGAGGAACTCAAACTCGGTGGTGCTGAACGGCAAACCGTTTGAGGAGGATCTGGTAGAGGGGACTGGGCGGCGCGTGCGCCTTGCGAATGACGCGGATTGCTTTGCGCTTGCCGAAGCAATGGCTGGGGCAGGGCAGGGCGCCGCTTCGGTATTCGGTGTGATCTTAGGCACCGGAGTCGGCGGTGGCTTTGTCGTCAATGGTCATCTGCTCAGTGGGCCTAACAGCATCGCAGGTGAGTGGGGCCACACGCCTTTGCCACGACCCACACAAGCCGAGCAGCCCGGACCAGCGTGTTACTGCGGCCGATTTGGCTGTGTTGAGACTTGGTGTTCTGGCCCCGGTCTCTCAGCCGATCATACCCGGCGAACCGGTGAGAGCCTCGATCCTGCTGAACTCCTCGAGCACGCCTTGGCGAAGGATCCCGAGGCGCAAAAGACTTTCGCGCTCCATACAGATCGATTGGCCCGATCCCTTTCAGTCGTGGTGAATATCGTCGATCCCGAAATGATTGTTCTCGGTGGAGGCTTGTCGAACCTAGACCATCTCTATCATGATCTGCCTGAGGCAATGCGGCCCCAAATCTTCTCGGACAGTTTCCGAACGAGGATTGCGCGCAATCGTCTCGGAGACAGCGCTGGCGTGATCGGGGCATGCTGGCTTTGGCCTGAGCAGGAAGAGGAGCACCAGAGATGACACCAGTGTTGACCGACCCACGCCTGAAGCGTCTGCGGATGCGCGCCTGGCATCGCGGCACCAAGGAAATGGACCTCATCTTGGGGGGATTTGTTGATTCTCAGGCAGCCAGTTTGAGCGAAGCCAATCTGCTCGCGCTGGAGAAGCTGATGGCGGAGAATGACAATGATCTCTATCTCTGGGTATCAGGCGCCCAAGAGAAACCCATTCAGCACACTGAAATCATCGAACAAATTCAACGCTTTCACGAGATTTCATGAATCTGCAAAAAAGTTAATCTAAACTCGCGCCGATTAACTTCTTGTTTTGAGATTATCCCCACAGTTGCGCCCGACGTAAATTGTGAGGAGCTTGGTATGAGCAACAGTGTGATGGTCAGCCCCGTCTATAATGACGAAGCAGGGCCGAATCTTCTCTCGGGATATCTTGAAACCCTGTCGCTGGTCGAACGGCTCCACCGATTGCTTCTCGATGTGATCAAGGACGAGTTCGAGCGTCTGCGCCAATTCGACATCAATGCGGTTCAAGCGCTTCTTGTTTTCAATATTGGCCGCAAGACGATGACCGCCGGGGAGTTAAAGAACCGCGGTTATTATCAAGGCTCCAACGTCTCCTACAACCTCAAGAAACTTGTTGAGCTCGGGTACATCGATCATCAACGGTCGGAGGTGGATCGCCGCTCCGTCAGAGTTCGCCTCACTGACAAAGGCATTGCCGTTCATGAGGTGATTGCGGATCTCTTCGCCAGACATGCGGAGGATCTGGCAAGTTCCGAGCGACTACGCCCGGAAGGTATTGATGGGATGAACGCAGACCTCAGATCGGTCGAACGCTATTGGACGGAAGAGATTAGATACATCTACTAAGCTTATGCTACCGAAAGATTTTTCCTGAGACGTGGTATAAACCCTGGCACCCGTGCTTTGTAAGCGGCGTATTCTGATCGCGTCGCTTCGAGACGCTCATCTAGCATCGGTGCGCCTGAGACTTTTGTCAGGAAAAGCGTAATCAGCAGGGGCGAGATCAATGCGGCCAGGAAACTGACCTCCGCGATGATCAATCCAATCCCAACCCAGAACAAGATCTCACCGGAGTAGTTTGGGTGACGCACATGGGCACGCATGCCTGTTTCGCAGAGAGACCCTTCAGGCGAAGTACGCTTGAAGCCATCCAATTCGGCATCTGCTTTTGTTTCGATTAGGAAGCCGACGAGCGCCAACACAAGGCCGCAGACCGCGAGGAGGCCAATCTTGGCGGTATCCGCCAGGATTGCTGTGATTGGCCCAAGCATAATGGCCCATTGGATCACACTTTGAAGCAGGAACACGACGAACAGGCTCTTCCACCAGAAGCCGGGATCCCATGCTTGACGAAGAGATGTGTAGCGCGGGTCCTCGTGACCCTCCCTAATGCGCCGACGGATTAGAACGAATCCCAAGCGCATTGCCCAGAGCCCGATAAGAGCCAAGAGAAGAACCTGCCGAAGGTCAAATGAACCAGCGAGATAGAAGGCAACACCCGCCTGAGCGAAGAAGCCGGGGCCCCACCAGATGTCGACCAAACTCGCATCGCGCCGGACCACACTCAACGGCCAGATGATCAGAAATCCAATCATCGCAACCCCTAGGGGCGCGATGTATGCAAGCGTGGATGTCATTCCCAGCGATCCTTGAAGGCAAACCGATTCGTCGAGGAACTAGCGCGATCTCAAAAATTCACAACGCCCCGCCTCGAGAAACCGCGATTGCCAGGAATTAAGTGCATAAAACTCGACCAGAACTCGCTGCTTCCCCCTGATTCACCTAATTTTCATCCGATCCGTGCTGAAATTTGGTTGGTTTGAGGCGGATCGCCGCATTCTTGACCCGATTTTGTGTCGGAGTCTGATTTGCCTGCCAGATTTATGGCTGGCGTTGAAATCCGGGGTCGCTTTTGCGATAGTGCAGTGACAATAAGGTAATCGCGTACTTAAATCGCGGAACGAGGCCGATCAGAGCAGGAGCATCCCGATGACACTTCGGGGTTTCGATGCATACGAAATAACACTCGGCGATGAGATGCGCGGGGAACGCGCGTCGCTTGGGAAGTCCCTGGAAGATGTCGAGAACGATCTACGCATCAAAGCGGTTGTGATCACAGCAATCGAAGACTGCGATGTTGCCCGGTTCCCCAATCAAAGCGTTATTCCAGGTTATGTGCGAAGCTACGCACGATACCTGAAACTCGACCCAAATCGGTGCTACACGCAGTTTTGCGAAGAGGCGGGCTTCCAGTCTCAGACCGCCATCACGGCGAGCGGTGGAAAAAAGAAGAAATCCGCTCCGGATCCTTTGACAGCACCAATCGGTGCTGAGATTTCGGCATCACGCTTTGCCGCCCCTCCAACCGCTCCGCGAATGAACCTGTCGATCTCGCTGGGCACTGTTTTTTCGTCTTTCGCTCTCATCGCGACGCTTGGCGGTCTGGGGTACGGTGGTTTTTCAGTCCTTCAAGACATCCAGAGGGTTGACTTCGCGCCTGAGATCGAAGCCCCCGATATTGTTGCTGAGGCGCCTGAGATTGTTTCACCAACGACCGATCAATCGTTCCGCGCCCCGGCGGCCTCTGACTATGAGGGCCAAGGTGCTCTGGCCGGACAGCGGCGCCCAGAGGTGCAGGCTAACTTCTCACTAGCGCGCCGGGACGGTCCGATTTCGGCGATCGATCCGCAGAACTACGGCGTGTTCGCTGAACCTGAACCGCTGCCAACGATTGCGCTTCCTGCTCCTTTCATCGATTCGGCTGATGATGCGATCAAAGCCGAAGCGGCACGGGCCACGCCTGAGCTGGAACCGGAGCTCCCCGAGGTTGAGATCGACAACGGGATTGCCGTTCACGCAACGCAAGAAGCCTGGATCCGGATCGTTGACGACCCCGATGTCGTACTGTTCCAGGGCATTCTGGGCCCTGGTCAAAGCTTCGAAGTGCCTGAAAGCGTGGCGTCCCCGACCATCCGTGCGGGCAATGCCGGCGGCGTCTATATAAAGGTGAACGGGATTGCCTATGGACCGATTGGCGAACCTGGCCGTGTGATCAAAGGATTGCCGCTTAAGGCCGAAGCCATCAGAGCCCGGTTCCCAGAAGCAGATGCAGAGACGGTTGAGCAAACCGCCGCCCCATCTCGCGAGCAAACCGCCGCTGCGAACCTCGAGTGACCGTGCTGGTACATCTCTTTAGCTTTACCGTCGGCTAGAACGCTCTTCCCTCGACAGAGGGCAGACCACGATTTACATACTGGCTAGCCCAGTCAGGAGACTAATGATGTCGCTCAATCATATTCGTCCATGGCGCAATATCTATCGCCGGGAAAGCCGCAAGATCATGGTTGGCAACGTCCCCGTCGGTGGAGATGCACCAATCAGTGTTCAAACCATGACGAACACGCTGACGACGGATGCGAAAGCAACGTTGAAACAGATCGAGGAATGTGTCGAGGCTGGCGCCGACATCGTTCGTGTATCAGTGCCTGATGAAGACTCGGCCAAAGCGATGAAGGAGATCTGCAAGTACGCAGAGGTCCCGATCGTTGCCGACATCCACTTCCACTACAAACGTGGAATTGAGGCGGCGGAAGCGGGCGCGGCCTGCCTCAGGATCAATCCAGGCAATATCGGTAACGAGAAGCGTGTCAAAGAAGTCATCAAGGCGGCTCGGGATTATGGATGCTCTATGCGGATCGGCGTCAATGCCGGATCACTGGAGAAGGATCTTCTGGAGAAGTATGGCGAACCTTGCCCTGAAGCGATGATCGAGTCGGGCATGGATCACATGAAGATCCTTCAGGATAATGATTTCCACGAGTTCAAAATCTCAGTCAAAGCCTCCGACGTGTTCCTGTCGGCTGCTGCCTATCAAGGGTTGGCCGAGGCTTGTGATGCGCCAATCCATCTTGGGATAACTGAGGCTGGCGGGTTTGTTTCAGGCACCATCAAGTCGGCGATCGGCCTGGGTAACCTCCTTTGGATGGGGATTGGCGATACGATGCGGGTCAGTCTTTCGGCCGATCCGGTACAAGAAATCAAGGTCGGGTTTGAGATCCTGAAATCGCTTGGCCTACGCCACCGCGGCGTCAACATCATCTCCTGCCCGTCCTGTGCGCGCCAAGGCTTCGATGTGATCAAGACAGTTGAGATCCTCGAGGAGCGTCTGGAGCACATCAAAACTCCGATGAGCCTTTCCATCATCGGTTGCGTCGTCAATGGCCCGGGCGAGGCGCTGATGACCGATGTTGGCTGGACTGGAGGCGGCGCGGGCCACGGGATGGTCTATCTCGGCGGCAAGCAGGACCACAAGAAAGACAACGACTCGATGATCGAGCATATTGTTGAGCTGGTCGAGAAGAAGGCCGAAGAGCTTGAAGCTCAGCGCGCGGCGGAAAAAGCGGCTGAGGTCGCCGCCGAATGATTAAAATCCTCGGCTATGGCCTTGCGCTGATTGTAACGCTGGGCGTCGTCGCGTGGTTGTGGGTCAACTTCATGCCCGTCGATGCTGAGAGATGGCACATAGACCCGACGACTGCGACACGATCGACTTCTCCAAACAGTTTCGTTTCTGCTCCCTCGGGCTCTACGACAGCAAAAATCGATGTGGAAGCGGCGGTGTTCGACCGCACGCCTGCAGAGCTATTAGCCCAGTTCTCGGCTATCGCCCTAGCATCGCCCAGAGTGACTGAGCTGACCTTTGGCGACAGAGACTATCGGACCTTCGTTCAACGGACCCCGCTGGTCGGCTTTACCGACTACATCTCGGTCAAAGCTGTCGCGGTTGAGGGCGGGGCCAGCCTGATCATCTTCTCGCGCTCACAATACGGATACAGCGATTGGGGCGTAAATCGGAAGCGCGTTGAAGAGTGGCTCTCAGGCCTTTGATCGAACGTTGCTCCTGACTTGTGTGAACGCTACTGTCTCACATAAGTTTGATCGGAGCGCACGATGCGGCTGGCCCTGTTTGTAGCGGCACTCACATTGACGGTACTCGTGCCAAGGTCCGGTTCGGCCGATGCTTTGGATTTGATAGCCAACCGAGAAGCGATCCGATTGGGCGTCCGCTTGGCGTCTCCTCCATTCTCCTACAAAGATGAACGGGGCCTTCCAGCGGGCCTGGCAGTCCGCCTGTGTCAGCGGGTTGCCCGGATTCTTCAGACAAAACTGGACCTCGAGAAGCTCGATATTGAGTACATCTTCGTCAATTCAGAAACGCGGTTCGAAGCCCTTTTGAACGAAGAGGTTGATCTGCACTGCGGACCGATGACTCAAACCCTGTCTCGCCGCGAACTTCTCGACTTCTCCATTCCGTATTTCATGGACGGCGCGAGTGCAGCGCTGCGCCGTGATGGGGTCCAAGATGTGGCTGAGTTGTCGGGCCAACCCGTCGGTGCCCTTCAGGGGACCACCTCGGTCACTCTAGCCACGCGCCTTGCAGAGCCTGCCGGATCGATCGTGCGTCAGTTTAGTTCTCACCGCGAAGGGCTAGAGGCGTTGGGCCGAGGTGAGATCGACATCTATTTCGGTGATCATGGGCTTCTTCTCTACCAACTCTCGGTCCTAAAGGCCGAAGATCGGTTGATCCCAATCACGGTAGCACCGGAACAGTTCACCTATGAGCCGTACTCTTTGGCAATGCCCGCAGGTGAGCGGAGATTACGGCTTGAGACAGATCGCGCACTGTCGCAGATTTTCCTAAGTGAAGTGATATTCACCGATATCCAAGAAGCATTCGGCTCGTTCGATATGTCGGATCTCGCTAAGTTTATCTATGTGCTCGTCTCTCTGCCTGAATAAAGCTCAGACAGAGGGGCACAGACCGTCATCGTGACGCCAGGTCGGGTTATTCACGGACATATCGCACAGCGCCCAAACTCTACGTGAGCCGATCTCCAAGCAAACATGCTGACCTAACTCGACGCGTTCGCCTTCGCTGTCTGTGCAGAAGCAATCCGGGTACGAATAGCCTTCCTTCGCCGGAGGTGGCACAAAAACCTGGGCGTTTTTCGCCTCATCAGCCTGGGCAAAAGATGCCGCGGCCAAATACGCTCCGCCAGCAATGATGATTCGTTTCCACATGCCAGAAATTTTACACGCGGTTTTCGGCCAAAACAACGAAAGCGGGAACCTGGAAACGGGGACTGTCTTGACGTCTTTGTCATCAATTGGCAGGTGCTCCGGATGATACCTGAGACGCGCCTGATCGAGATCTTGGAACGTTTTGCTTTTCTCGAAGCCAAAATGAACGAGATTTCCGACCCGACTGAGATTGTAAACGTTGCCCGCGACTATGCGGCTTTGAAGGATGTCGTCGAGGTGATCCGTGATTGGCAAGGTGCTGAGCAGGCATTGGCTGAGGCACGCGAGCTGCTGGCCGAACCCGATATGGAAGCCCTGGCTCAGGAGGAGATTGCAGAGCTTGAAGCCGTGCGCCCAGAGCGGATCGAAGCCGTAAAACGTGCCCTCATTCCTCGAGATGCTGCAGACCAACGACCAGCTATTCTCGAGATCCGCCCCGGCACCGGTGGCGATGAGGCAGCTCTGTTCGCAGGCGATCTCTATCGGATGTATGTCCGCTACGCCGAGCAGCAGGGATGGACAATCGAAACCTTGGAGGAAACCCCGGCAGAGCTTGGTGGTTTCAAAGAAGTCGTGATTGCGATCCGGGGCGATGCGGTTTTTGCCCGTTTGAAGTTCGAGAGCGGCGTCCACCGGGTACAGCGGGTGCCTGAGACAGAAAGCCAAGGGCGGATCCACACCTCTGCGGCGACCGTGGCCGTTCTACCCGAAGCGCAAGAGATCGATATCGACATTCCAACCAACGATATCCGGATCGATACAATGCGGGCCTCCGGCGCCGGAGGTCAGCATGTCAACACAACCGATAGCGCGGTGCGGATCACCCATATCCCAACGGGAATTGTGGTCACCAGTTCAGAGAAATCCCAACATCAGAACCGCGCGCGGGCAATGGAGGTTCTTCGCACACGGCTCTACGATTTGGAGCGTCAGAAAGCGGATCAAGAGCGTGCTGCAGATCGAAAGGGGCAAGTGGGTTCCGGGGATCGCTCCGAACGGATCCGGACGTACAACTTCCCGCAAGGACGCGTGACCGACCATCGCATTAACCTCACGCTCTACCGGCTCGATCAAGTTGTCCAAGGCGATTTGGATGAAGTCATCGATGCGTTAATTGCCGCCGATCAGGCTGAGAAACTCGCCGAGATGGAGGCGTGACAACCCGAGCGGACGCCATCGCCGACGCAATCATCCAGCTCAAACGGGCCGGTGTTCCCAGCGCAGAGCGTGATGCACGACTTCTCTATCGCTGGGCGGCGGGGCTTACCGGTGCAGGACTTCAAGCAGGTCTCACAGACAGCCCTAAACTCGATGAGCTTGATCGTTTCAACCAAGCGATCCTGGAGCGAACTGCACGACAGCCCGTCTCCCACATCACCGGGACAAGAGAGTTTTGGGGGCGGCTCTTCAAGGTCACCCCCGATGTTCTGGATCCACGGCCAGAGACGGAAGTCTTAGTTGCGGAAGCGCTGCGCACCCATCCAAAGCGGATCTTGGACCTGGGAACGGGGAGCGGGTGTATCCTGATCAGCCTCCTCGCAGACCTGCCGGACGCATCGGGTATCGGTTTGGACATCAGCCGATCGGCACTCGAGGTCGCCGCTGAAAACGCAACTCGGTTAGGGGTCTCACCTCGGGCGACATTTGTTCAGGGCGATTGGTCCGAGATGCCAACGGGCCCGTTCGACCTGGTCGTCTCTAATCCACCCTACCTGAGCGAAGCCGAGATGCATGACTTGCAGCCAGAGTTGCACCATGAGCCAAGAAAGGCACTTTCGCCCGGAAATGACGGTCTCGACGCTTATCGAGCGCTTGTTGGCCCCTCAATTGGTGCCTTGAAGCCGGGCGGCAGCCTTATGCTCGAGATTGGTTCATCTCAGGCGGATAGTGTTCAGATAATTATAGAGAAATCCGGATTGCGTGATTTGAGAATTGTACGTGATTTCGACGGGCGGGACAGGGTTGTGGTGGCTCGAAAAGCAACGAATTCTTGACAAACGCGGTTTACGGCTTGTCCACCCGAACCAAATGCTTATAACTAACTGTGTCGCTTCCATCGAATGGGTTCGATGGTTGGAGGGAGCGGCAAAAACGCAAAAGCGAGAACACCCCAGAAGCGCCAATTAGCGTTTTTTGGTGGAGCGATTGCACAATGCCCGGTGTGTTGACCGGGTGACGCTCGAAAACAGTAGCGATCAGGACAAAATGAGATCACCGCAGAAGAACAACCGGTCCCGCGGCCGCGGCCGAGGTAAAAACAACGGCAACTCGGCTAACCGGGTTTATGAGAGCACTGGGCCCGAAGGCAAGGTGCGTGGGACGCCTCAGCAGATCATCGAGAAGTATTTGACGCTGGCGCGTGATGCCCAAACCTCGGGCGACCGCGTTATCGCTGAAAACTTTCTCCAGCACGCTGAGCACTATCAGCGAATTTTGATCCAAGCGCAGGCATCGCAACCTCAGCCAGAGCAGCGCCGCGATGAGCAGCCTGACGCGCATGAGGACGCAGAGCAGCCAAGTGTTGAAAATGGCATGGCGGCCGAACCAGAAGCCCAACCTAAGTCTCAACCGGCTGAGGTGAGCGGATTAACGACGATTGATGCGAGCGCTGAACACAGCAATGGTACATTGCTCGAAGACGATATCTCGTCAGACGCACCGGCGAAACCGAGGCGCAATAATCGTCGCAGGAACGCGGAAGAAGAGCCGCAAGAGGTGTCAGCCCCTCAACCTGAGGCCTAAGCCTGCTTCACGATCCTAGTGAGGTTGAGAAACTCGTTCACAGTTACCGTCTCGGCGCGCCTTGTTGGCGCGATGCCTGCGGCTTCGAGAATCGGCTCAGGCTCAGCAATCGCTGATTTCAAAGACTGACGCAGCATTTTTCGGCGCTGGGAAAAAGCTGCGGCGACGAGTTTCTCAAGTAGTTTCGGGTCGATGCCATCTGGCGCACGCTCAGGCACGATGTGAACAACCGACGATGTCACTTTGGGCGGTGGTGTGAAAGCGTTTGGGTTAACATCAAACAACAGTCGCGCACGGCTCCTCCACTGAGCCAAGATGGAAAGGCGGCCATAGGCTTTTGTGCCTGGGGAGGCCGTGATCCGCTCGGCCACTTCGCGCTGAAACATCAAGGTCAGACTTTGCCACCAGGGCGGCCAATCTGGCGGCGTCAACCAACGCACCAGAAGCTCGGTTCCCACGTTATAGGGTAAATTGGCGACAATCCTAGGGCTCGCGCCAAGATGCGGTTTGAGATCCACCTCAAGCGCATCGCCTGGAATGATCGAGAGCTTGCCCGGGTAATGCGCGCTGACTTCCTCTAAGGCAGATAGGCATCTTTGATCGCGCTCAATCGCGATAACATGGCCTGCGCCTTCAAAGAGCAGCGCCCGGGTCAGACCACCGGGGCCAGGGCCAACTTCGACGACCGTTGCTCCCTCAAGCAGGCCCGAAGCTCGTGCAATCCGGCCGGTGAGGTTGAGATCGAAGAGGAAGTTCTGCCCCAATGACTTTTTGGCCGTCAGCCCATGGCGTGCAATGACTTCGCGTAGTGGCGGCAATCCATCTGGGGCCAAACTCATCGGCGTGCTCTAGTTGCCGCCATTTGATCCGCAAGAAGCAGCGCGGCCCTGAGGCTGGTCGCATCGGCAAGATCTTTGCCAGCAATGTCATAGGCCGTCCCGTGATCTGGCGAGGTCCGGATGAATGGCAGGCCAAGCGTGACATTTACCCCTTGGTCGAAGTCCAACGCTTTGAGCGGGGTCAAACCTTGATCATGATACATGGTCACTGCGAGATCGTAGCGCGCCCGTGCTTTCGCATGAAACATCGTATCAGCGGGGAGGGGGCCGATGGCCGATATGCCTTCTGACCGGAGCAGTTCGATGGCCGGAGAGATCGTATCGATCTCCTCAACACCCATCGCGCCACCTTCTCCAGCATGTGGGTTTAAGCCCGCGATCGCTATACGAGGTTGATCAATGCCAAAGTCACTCTTCAACGCGTTGTTCGCGATCCGAACGGTTTGAACAATTTCGACTTTGGTCAGTTGTGATGGCACATCTTTCAGCGGGATGTGGATCGTGACCGGCACGACCTTCAGGCTCGGTCCCGCCAGCATCATCACCGACCGCGGCACATCAGCTAGATCGGCCAGAAACTCCGTGTGGCCAGGAAAGCCGAACCCTGCACCTTCATAGAGGGCTTTCTTGTTAATCGGGTTTGTCACCAGCGCTCTGCATTGCCCTGAGGCGGCGAGTTCGGCCCCGAGCCGGATCGCCTCGACGGTCACCGGCGCGTTTTCAGCTGATGGCCGTCCCGGTGTCGGGGCACCGGGTAGGGGCAGATCAAGTAACGGAAGAACCGACGCAAAAGCGGCAACGGCATCTTTAGGATTGGTGACCCTCTGAACTGGTACACTGCTCGGCAGAGAACTCGCGGCTCCGACGAAGAGGAAAGGCGGCAGGTCGGCCCGCTGCAACCACAGCTTCGCCGCAATTTCCGGGCCAATTCCGGCGGGATCCCCCATGCTGAGCGCGATGGGCCGCTCGCCCACCATGTCAGCGGATCTCGATCAATGCATCGCGGCGGATCTCTTGTAAGAAGCCTTCCGCCAAGCGGTTAACTTCCTCGCTTAGGAGGCGTTGGCGCACCTGTTCGCGTTCTTGTTCAGACGCGGTGATCTCGTTCTGCTCACCTTCCGCCCTACGGGCAACAAGTTGCAAGATTGCGACGCCACCTTGGACAGCTACTGGTCTGGTCACCTGGCCGATTTCGAGCCGGTTCAAATCGCGAACCATCTCGGCGGAGAGGCGCGAACCAGGGACCCAGCCCAAATCGCCGCCCCGAGCCGCGCTCGGGGTTTCTGAAATTTCGCGCACCGCTGTATCGAAGTCTCCGCCGCGCTGTAGGGAATTGTAGAGCTCAATAACGCCCTCACGCTTCGCCCGATCCTGCGACGGATCACCCGTTAGGCGGATACCGATTTCCTTGAGCCGATAGCTTGTGTTGGTGAGGTTTGCGCTGAGACGAAGTTCTTCTTCAATTCGGGATTCTGAAGGCTCTGCGCGGGTCAGAAAACGCGCCCGGACGACCTCGCGCCAGATCGTTTCGGCCGCCACGAAGTCATCGATCGCCTGATTGCTAATCCCATCGCCGTTCAATTGTGCGCGCAACTCGTCGGGTTCCCGGCCGTTTTGCTGGGCGAAGAGTTCAAATCCCAGGGTTACAACCTCTTCGGTGGGCGACAGACCAACGGCGGTTCCAGCCTGCACCTTCAAGCGATCAACGATCAAGGTTTCCAAGGCTTGGCGTCTGAGTTGCTCAGGCGGGCGCCCGCGTGCTTCCATGATCGCCAGAAGCTGAGCGCGCTGGGCAAGATCATACCCTGTAATCACAGATTCATTGACCACCGCGACGGGTTTGAAAGCTGTCTGCTGAGCAGCGGCAGGGGCAGTCAACGCGATCAGCACACAAAAAAACAACCAGACTGAACTGAAAACTTTCATTGCTCTGTTCTCCAGCGATCCAACAAGGATCAGCGATCGGGGCTCGTCGAGATGCTGTCTATAGGGTCGCGTGTCTCGACGAAATCAAAAAGTCCAGGATCAGATGTTCCAAGTGTGAGCAATCTGATTTGAACGCCGACTGACGTCGAGGCTGGCACATTGGCCGAGTTTGTAAAGCTACGCGACACGAGCACATCGACTTCGCAGCATTCATTAGCGTAAGTGATCCCAGATGCAATACTGACGAACTCATCAAGCTCAAGATCACGCCGCATCGATCCCCGGATCCTCCAGTTTGGAGAAAGCCGGAAAGAGCCGCCCAAAGATACCTCTTCGCGATCATCATCTTGTCCGATATCCGGATCAGCCTCGAGGAAGGTATACTGCGCGCCAAGGTTAAACCTGCCATAGCCGACTCTGCCGGAGACGTCGTTCCGGCTCAGGCTTCCATCATCGGCGAGCCGCATCCTGTGTCCGACCGTGAAGTAGGGGTCGTACCTCGCCTGCCAACCGACAACCCAATCTGACTGGGCCTCGACTAATCCGGTGCCAGAGGAAAACTCATCGGCATCGTTGAACCGCAGAACGCGCCCACCGGTCGTGTTAAACTCGAAACCGCCATCTGTCTCAAAGGCATACTTCACTCCGAGATTGAGCCTAGGTCCTTCCTCGAAGCCGTCTCGCCCACTGAATCGTGTTCGGTCGAAGAGATTGATCTCATCAAACTCAGTAACGAGGCTATCCTCATTCTGGACATCAGCGGGATCGTTTCCGCCATAGGGTGCGACGATGGCTTGCGCGATTGGCTCGATGAAATGCGTTCCAGCACTCTCTGTTTCCCAGATGAGAGGGTAGCGCAGCTCAACACCTGCCAAAGGCGACAAGCGGAGCGACTCATTATCAGCGAAGTCCGGATCGTCACTGACCGAGAAAAAATCACCATTGACCTCGGCAAAACCGGTGACCGCAAGGCCAAAGGGCAGGATCGTTTGACGCTCCCAATCAGCGCCAAAGGAGACGCGGGTCGTGTCCTTCCCATTGGTCCTGATCAACCTGCGCGATGACGCATTCAATCCAAACTCTCCACCGAGATACGGATCAGCGAATTCATAGCGAGCGTCAATGTCGGGCAGGGCCAGCGGAATCTGGCCAGCGGGTTCATTGTTTCTCAGGGATTGAAACCGCACGACGCGAACATCGATGAAGCTGTTTTCTTTATATCTCTCCGCAAACAAATCAGACTCGAGCGTGTCTTCTGACGAAAAATCAAAGAACCGAAGATAAGCATCATCACTGACAGCTCTGACGTTCCAGCCGAGCTTGAAGTCATGTGGGGCAAAGAACTCGGCACGGGTATCGATATGGCCTTGGATTTCACTCTCACCGGTGAAGTCCGTCTGGACGATAGAGCCAAGAAAAGAGAGTTTCCCGAACGAAAACGCATGCCGATACTCGGCGATACCGACGGTTCCTTCGCTGCTCGTAAAGAACGGTTCAATCGTCAGATCGGATTGATCGTCGATCACGATGTAGTAGGGCGTTAGAAGGCCGAAACCGTAATTGCTCGAGTTTCTAACCGATGGTGTCAAAAACCCGCTGGCCCGATCCACGGTTGGGTCAGGGTGGCGAAAGTATGGGGTCCAAAACAACGGAACACCCAGGAGGTCAAACCAGGCGCTTTCATAGTGGACTTGCTTTTCTTCCTCGTCATGAATGATGCGCCGCGCTCTGATCCGCCAAAGCGGGGTTGGTTCGTCCGTGCAAACGTCGCACGGGCTGTAGACGGCTTTTGAGAGAACATTGTAACGCTCCTCAAAGCGGCGAGCCTCAACAGCCGCAAGTTTGCCCTGATCTCCCAGGATGGACTGAGCCCCTTCGATCAAGCCGTCCGTCAACTCAGCATCCAGATCAACCACATCACCAAAGACTGTCGTCCCCTCGGGATCGCGCAAAACGATATCGCCGACGGCGGCGATGCGCCCGGTCTTCTCATTGTAGGTGATCTGGTCTGCCGTCAGCGTACGCTCGCCGAAGTAGACTTCGACATTTCCCGTCGCGGTCAGTACGCCCGATTGGCTGTCATAGGTGACATCATCCGCGATCAGCGCAACAGGTTGATCCTCGTCAAAGTCCACATCCTGCGCATAGATCGAGTGCGCACCAATAAAGATAGCCAGGACCGTGACGATGGCCGTCCAGAGCACGCTGCGTCCCATATGCCGTTCAAACCCCCGCACAAATCCCGGCTCGCTCATGGCCGAGTTCGCGCGCATCTTAGCCGTCTTCGAGATGAAGCAGCAAGCCCAGAGCGAGCAGAACAGCAGCAAAGGGAGGCGCCCATCCAGCCAGCATCACCGGCACTGCCCCTGAGGCCCCAAGGGCCGTGGTTACATCCGACAAAAAGAAGTACCCAAAGCCCGTGAGAACGCAGCCAAGCGCCATGGTTCCCAGCCCGCCAAACCGCGCATGACGCATCGAGAAGGCGGCCCCGATCAAGACCATTGCGACAAAAACCAAGGGTGTCGCCAAGAGGCCGATAAAATGCATCCAGTGCCGGTCGGATGAGAACCCCGAACTCTCGAGCAAAGAGATAAAGCCCGGAAGCGCCCAGAACGAAATCGTCTCTGGCGCGGCAAAGCTCTCTGCAATCCGTTCGCGTGTGAGATCCGTCGGTATCCGGATCTCTTCGCTTGTCTCTGCGATGGGTTGAGCCTCGACATTCTCGCCTGACCCAACAACGGCTGGGATCATCCACTCCGAAACACCGGTCAACCGCCAGTTACGATCTTCGAGATGGGCTGCCCGCGCCTCGATCCGGCGGTAGAGGTGATCAGATGTGTCGAACTGAAAAACACTGACAGACCACAACCGATCAATCGTCGCGGTCGCCCGTTCCGCTCTGAGAACGGTTTGACCGGTTTCATCGCCCTGGCGAAGCCATATCGTACCGCTCGAGATTGTGAGGGCCGAGGACCCTTTATCGAAATAGCGCTCCTGCAACAGCTCGTACCGTGCAGCAAAAGCCGAGGCGAGCGGATTGTAGACACTGAACGCGAACACCCCAACGACGATCGCCATCATCAAGGCCGGCGTGATGATCCTGAGCGCCGACACCCCCGCCGCACGGGTGACGACCAATTCTGAGCGATGAGCCAATGTGGCAAAGGAAACCATCGACGCGAGCAGGATCGTAAAAGGGGCCGCCTTGATCGACACCGATGGTGCATGCAAAGCGGCCATCCCAACGAGATCTGTGAAACTTGCAGCGCCCAAACGGTTCGCCCGCATCAATTCCACAAGATCGACCAACATGATCAGCGCGAAGACAGAAAGAAACGCGAAGCAAACAAAGGTCATGAAGACCTTGGCGACGTAGAGGCTGAGCGTCCACTTCACGAGAACCGCCTCAACATTCTTTGGCGCAGAGAAATGCCAGAGCTCGACAGCATCCACACAGCAATCACGATGCCGATCAATGGAGGGAGATACATCATCGGCCAGAGTGCCGCGACACTCGCCGTCGCACTCTTCAGTGCCAGTCCCACCATTCTAAGCCCAACGCCCGCAATCACAGCGATGGCAATCCGCCCTGTTAGGCCGAAGCGACGCTGCTGATTGCCGACCACGAAAGCCAGGCCAAGAAAGGGCAGGGCCAAGAGATAAAGCGGCGCTGACAGCGCCTCATGCGCCTCAGCCCGATAATCGCCCAATGTCCGCCCGCGCGTATCCCCTTCTTCGATCGCCAACAATTCACCGATCGACATCTCTGACGGTTTTCTTTGTCTTTGTCCGCCAGAGGACGAGAGCGAGTTCAAGTCATAGCCGAGCTGCTCAAATCGGAGGATCGACAGCACTTCCTGATCGTCTTTGGCAAGGCTTTGCGCGACGCCTTCGAACATCACGAGCCGCTGGCCGGTGTCATCCTCTAGGAAATAGGCGCGTTCCGCAGAATAGGTGACGTCCTTGTCAGGTTCACGTTGGTCATGAACAAAAACCCCGAGCATCTCACCAGGCCGTCCCATATCTCGAAGATAGATTGTAAGGTTGGGCTCAGGCGTGACAAAGGCGCCAGGACGCAGGAACGCCGCAGCAACATCGCCACGGATCTCGCTCACACGGTCCAGCATCGCGCGTTGCGCCATCGGGGCCACGATCGTTGTCATGGCTAGCATGCCGCCCATCGCGAGGATGCCGAAAACCAAAACCGGACGCAGCAGGCGAACCCCAGAGATGCCGGACGCAAACATCACCTGGACCTCACTCTCGGAATGGAGCCTGTTCGAGGCGTAGAGCGCGGCGGCGAACGCTGAGACGGGGATGACCACTACCAAAACTTTCGGCAGCAGCAACATCGCGAACTCGAGGAATACCATCGCGCTTTGTCCTGAAGACACGACCGTGTCGATCACCCTGAGCGAGAGGGCGAGCCAGATCACCCCGGTAAAGACCAGAACAAAGAAGAAGAACGGCCAGATGATCTGGGCGAAGATATAGCTATCAAGCCGCTTCAACCGTCACTCCTTGTCCGAAGGCGGGGCTTTTGCCGCGCCATGCTGCCGCGTTATGGCCTCTCGCCCCTTGGCGAGGCAACAGATTCCGCGTTAGGCAGGGGGCCCATTGCAGGAGATCCATGATGAGCACGACACTTACCCCGATCAATTTCGCCGCAAAAGCAGATACCGAGCTTGCCACACTCGACGGGGTCGTCGTTGTTTTTTTGGATGCCGACGGCAAACTCGGCCCCTCTGCGACGACCCTCGACACGGCAACCGGCGGCGCGTTGAGCCGGGCAATCTCTGCCCCCGATTTCAAAGATAAACCGGGCGTGGTCGCAAAGTTTGAGTTTCCGAATGGCATTATGGCGCGAAAGGTGGTTCTCGCGAGCCTCGGGGACAAGCCTGATCGCCCCATTGCGCGCAAGACAGGTTCTGCCATCGCGGGCCAAATCGCCAAATCGTCTGCCTGGATTGTCGCCGACGGGCCCGGAGATCCGCAGATCACCGCTGAAATGATCTGTGCCGCGACGCTCAAGCTCTATGATTTCAGCGAGTATAAAAGCGCGCCTGAAGACGAAGATGCGCCCAAAGAAACCGCAATCACGGTTGTCAGCGATGCGCCGGAAGCCCTCGCGGCTGCGTCCGGGGACTTTGCGTCGCTGGCCGAGGGGATTTTCTTCACCCGGGATTTGGTCAATGAACCCGCCAATCGCCTGACGACCGATGAGTTTGCGGCACGTCTGGCCGCCATGCAGGAACTGGGGCTCGAGGTTGACATTCTGGGGGAGCCGGAACTCTCCGCGATCGGTGCGCGCGCGCTCTTGGGTGTCGGCCAGGGCTCGGACAACGAGTCGAAGCTGGTCGTGATGAAGTGGATGGGCGGGGGCGACGAAGCCCCTCTCGCGATCGTCGGCAAAGGGGTGATCTTCGATACCGGCGGGATTTCACTGAAACCGGCTGGTGGCATGGAAGATATGACGATGGATATGGGGGGCGCCGGCGTCGTCTCGGGCGTCATGCGCACGCTCGCTTTGCGCCGCGCAAAACTCAATGTCGTCGGTGTCGTCGGTCTGGTTGAGAATATGCCCGACGCGCGGGCCCAGCGCCCGGGCGACATCGTCAAATCCATGAAGGGGACAACGATTGAGATCATCAACACCGACGCAGAAGGTCGATTGGTTCTTGCCGATGCACTTTGGTACACGCAAGAAACCTTCAAGCCGAGCGCTGTGATCGATCTAGCCACTTTGACAGGGGCGATTATCGTCGCGCTCTCTAAGACCAAGGCCGGATATTTCTGCAACGACGATAAGTTCGCCTCCGAACTTGAAGCTGCCTGTGAAGCCACTGGTGACCAGGCGTGGCGGATGCCGCTGGGTAAGGAGTATCACGACCAGATCAAGTCGCGGCTCGCCGACATTAAAAATACGGGCGGACGAGATGGCGGGTCCTGCACCGCTGCCGCTTTCCTCGAGGTCTTCATCCAAGACGACATGCCGTGGATCCACCTCGACATCGCAGGGGTGACCGTCGCCAAAGGCGGAAACGAGCTGGCGCCTAAGGGGGCGACCGGCTGGGGCGTCGCTGCGCTGAACGAACTGATCAAGGGTCGCGAGGGATAGGTGGGAGACGTTCGTTTCTACCACCTAACCGAACGGCCACTAGAAGATATGTTGCCGGTCATGCTCGAGCGTAGTCTCGAGCGCGGCTGGCGCGTGACGGTTCGAGGGACAGCGGCGGAACGGATCTCCGCGCTGGATACGCGCCTTTGGACCTATCGCGATGAGAGCTTCCTCCCCCACGGAGCCGAGGGGGACGCAGCCAGCCAGCCGATCTGGCTGACGACCTCGTCGCACCTGGAGAACGACCCCAACACGTTGATGCTGATCGACGGCGCAGAAGCCTCGGACACCGAATTGGCCGAAATGGAGACCACCGCAATCTTG
>JBCDAQ010000008.1:0-43776 GCA_039185285.1 Pseudomonadota bacterium | reverse complement strand
GTCCCACGCCATGGAGCGTTTGAGCGCACTCGCCCTTGAGAATGACAGCGGCGACGTCGCAGTTAGATTGATTGCTGTGGGATTGCGACCGTATCAAGCCGTAATCGCAGATCTAGCTCCGGATCATCACTGGCCTTTGAACAATAGCTACGACGATGTGATCAACGGGAACAACATGACCGTATCCCCTGTGAATGGGGGCGGCGCTTTCATAACGGATGTAATAAGCGAAGACACGACACACTGCTGGCTTGCTGGCAATTCGAGGCGCGAAAGCCCGAACTCTAATCTGATGAACGGCGCAACCACGACAAACCGGTTCATGGGTGGTTGGATCAATCTTCGGACTGTCCAGGCAGGTTTTGCATGCCTTTATGAGGAAGGCGGGGGGATCAACAACCTCGCGTTCTTTACGGGGCAAGGGAACGTCTTGATCGCTCAAATGGCCGATACCGGCGATGACAATGTGCAGGCGTTCTCAGACTTTAAACTCAGTGCGAACAGGCCCTATCACGTTGGCTTTCGCTTCTCTTACACTGAACTAACAAAAGAGTTCCGACTTTACATTGATGGGAAGTTGCAAAGTGTCACCTCAGGCAACCCTTTGACAGCAACAGATCTCGACGCTCATAGCGGCGATGTTTCGTGGGGCGGTCCTGGAGGAAGCTTAGAGGTCGCCGGCACAGACGTTCTATTCAATCTCAACGAAGATTGTCTCTTTTCCAACTGGGTAACTTGGTCAACCAGCCTTGATGAGTCTGACATCCAAGAGCTTTTTGAGCGTGGGGCCATACCAGATGTTATCATCTCATCGGACACCGGCGCCAACATGCAGGCGTCTCTTGACGCCATCGCCAATACTCTGCGCCCCGACGCTCCGATAGCAATAAGGATTGAGGCCCCATCAGATGGCAGTGATCTTTCGTTAGATGCAGACAACGTGACTTTTGACGAGCGCGTGACCCTTCATGTCGAGTGGCAAGGCGTCGGCCAGTTAAACTGGACAAACCTGAACGGATCAAACTTTGACTCGGCAAAGGGGGCAGCGACCGCTGGTGGCACTTTTAATGTCATCAACCCAGCGTTGCTGTCTTTGACAGGATTGGTTGATGGCACAGAGGTTCGCGTCTACGAAGCTGGTACACAGAACGAAATTGGCGGTGTTGAGAGCAGCGTCGGTGGCAACTTTGCGGTCAGCGTTCAGGTCAACGCCGTTGATATTGTCATCCACTCTCTCACTGAGCTCAACCAACGGCTTTCAGCGGTAGACACCAGCTCTGGCGACATCACGCTACCGATCCAGCAGCGTATTGACCGTCAGTATCTAAACCCATGAGGAGGCGAGGATGCCTGACTTCCTCTTTGATGGGGCAACCAAGATCATTTCGGAACCATTGAGTACGGGAGACACAACGGCCGAAGTCGGGAGGGACATCTATAGCGCTTGGAAGCGTTGGGTTGCGCTAGGGGATGGGGCTGGGTTCCTGCCCGCCTTTGCGGTAGAGGGCGGAACGCCTATCGGGGCAACTG
Source organism: Pseudomonadota bacterium (assembly GCA_039185285.1). Taxonomy (GTDB): domain Bacteria; phylum Pseudomonadota; class Alphaproteobacteria; order Rhodobacterales; family Rhodobacteraceae; genus Thermohalobaculum. The sequence goes on along the minus strand of JBCDAQ010000008.1, from coordinate 42,246 downwards.
GGCTGTTTACCGGTGCTACCTTGATCCTAACCAACGGATGGAAGATCAGAGCGGCGGACTACGATCATCAGCTGACCATTCTGGGCAACTTGTTTAGCGACGATGGCGTCGTTGCAGTCAAAGCGCTGACAGCCTCTGCAACTGTTTTCGTTTCAGCATCGGTTGCGGCACAAGGTATTGCGACGGGCTCGGCTATGACGCCGATACAAGACCAAAGACTAGAAGAGCTTCACCGGTTGCGCGGCCTTGATTCAGTCAACCCGGTCACTGTGACAGCAACACAGGAAATCGCAGGCGATATTGCCCTTGATATATCAGGGGACGGCGAAACAACGAGCACATTGACCAGGCAACCATGAGCACGCTGGCCAGACTAACGCTTGGGCGGCTCGTGTCTCCATCAACGGGTGGTGAGACGGTCGTGCTTTCTGGCGAGCTTGATATGCAGCTACCAGAGCAAAGGCTCGAAGCCGGTGTGGAGGCCGCAGAGATGTCGTCTGAATTGCGGGATCAGAAAGTAAATCCGAATCTCGACGCAGGCTCACTTGGTTTCGAAATAACATCAGAGGAACTGATCCTAGATGGCTGTTGAGCTAGACCTCTCTGCGCCCACGCAAAACCTGAAGATCACCCGAGGAGATGGTAAGCGGGTCAGGGGTACAATAACGCGCGGGGGTGTAGTCGAGGTACTCACAAACAAGCAGTTCCGCATGGCAATCTCACAGGGTGAGACAGAACTATTCACAAACAACCCTCAGGTGGTCGACGCGGCGCAAGGAACAATCGATATCACCATTCCACCGCTGGCGACCGAGCGAGACGCAACCACGTATCGATGGGAGATCAGGATGACAGACGATGCTGACGCGGATCTTGTCGATACGATCGCAGTCGGGAGCTTCCTAATTATCGAGCGAGCTCAAGAGGGCGCCGATTAAACCCACCACCTTGCGTGCCAACTGTGGGCAGCTATCTATGGTGGTATGAGAATGATAGCCCTACCCCTTATCCTGATGGCCCCTGCGGCATTCTCGGCCCAGGATCCAGAGTATGACATCGCCAAGAATTGCGCGGATACATACTCAGACAGCGTAACTTTAGAGCAGTTCTGCTTGGATGTGGAAGTCGATGCACGAGACAAATGGCGTGCACTAGATCTGCCCCCGAGCATCAAGAACATCTGCCTCGCAAAGGCCGAGCAAGCGTCTATGCCTTATCAGTTCTTGAATGACTGCGCGGCCGCACGAATGAATCTCTGACAAGGAAGCCTCAGACAAAAAATGAGCACTCACGCAGAACCGGATCCCGACCATCATAGGACGGGTCAACGGAAGTTCACGCCTGATGAGATGATTGCGGCCCTACGACAGGCCCGAGGCATCAAGGCTGCGGCCGCGAGAATTCTCAACTGCAGCAGAAACACCGTCGACAAGTACATCGCTGAAAACCCCGACGTGATGTCGGCCGCGCGCGAAGTCGACCAAGAAACCTTGGATGATGTAGAGGGCAAGCTTCTTAAGCTTCTCGACAAGGAAGACCCCAAGGCGATCTTCTTCTACCTCCGGCACAAAGGGAAGAGCCGCGGGTACACGACGGGCCAAGAGATATCGGGGCCGGAGGGTGAGCCAATCCCTGTGACTCACGACTTCTCAAACTTCACGAACGAAGAGCTCGAAACCTACCATGAGTTACATCGGAAGGCCGAGAAGTCCGTACCTTGAGCAGCTGGAAGCGGAGCTTGCAAAGCGTGCCAAGGACGATCTCGGGCTCTTCACAAGGCAGGCATGGCGGTTTGTCGAGAACAGAGACTATGTTCACGGCTGGCATATCGACGCAAAGAACGAACATCTCGCCGCGGTATCATCCGGACAGATAAAGCGGCTCATCATAAACGAGCCACCGCGACATATGAAGTCGCTGACCTGCAACGTCTTCTGGCCCACGTGGGATTGGATAGAGAACCCAGGGCGTGTGTTTCTCTTTGCGAGCTACAAAGCGACCCTCTCAACCCGCGACAATGTTCGGGCGCGACGCATCATTGAGTCCTCGTGGTACAAGAAGAACTACGGAATCCAGCTACGTGACGATCAGAACACCAAGGCACGGTTCGAGAACAACAAGAACGGCGAGCGGCTGATCGCAACAGTCAATGGATCGGGCGCTACGGGTGAGGGTGGCGACGTCATCGTGATCGATGATGCCCTTTCCGCCGACGAGGCACGTTCCAAAGCGTCTCTGAAAAATTGCATCGACTGGTATGAGGAGTCGATGAAGTCGCGCCTCAACGATCAGGAGACCGGCGTCTTTGTGGTGATCATGCAGCGCCTGAATGAAGACGATCTGGCGGGGCACATTCTGGCGAGCGAAACGGGTTGGGACCACCTTTGCTTGCCAGCTCGATATGAACCGGATCACCCCTTCCCAATTCGCTCATCGATCGGCTTCCAAGATCCCAGAACAGAAGCTGGTGAGCTTTTATGGAAAGACCGGTTCACCGAGAAGGGCTACACCAATATCGCCCCCGAGGGCAGCTATGTGGAGGCGGGTCAACTACAACAGCGCCCTGCCCCGCGGTCGGGTGGTCTCTTCCAGAGAGATGACTTCCAGATCATCGACAGCCTTCCGCCCATCAAGAAATGGATCAGGGCTTGGGATCTTGCTGGTTCCGTCGATGGCGACTGGACCGTTGGCGTCCTGATGGGGGAGCGAGAAGACGGCCTCGGATATGTGGTGGTCAACGTGGTTCGATTTCGCAAGCGCCCCGGCACAGTCAAAGAGAAGATCAAGGCCACCGCCGAGTCCGACAATGAACGCGGGCCAGTGCCAATTCGGATCCCACAAGACCCAGGACAGGCCGGCGTTGCGCAAAAGGATGATTTCGCAGCCTATCTTGCGGGTAACACGCTCCGCTTCGTGCTGCCTACGGGCGACAAAGAAACTCGAGCATCGCCCTTTGCCTCGCAGTGCGAAGTGGGTCGGGTCTATCTGCTCAAAGCAGGATGGAACGAGGCCTTCATTAACGAGCTCTCGCAGTTCCCGCGCGGAAAATACGACGATCAGGTCGACGCATCGGCGGACGCGTTCAACGAACTGACTGGCGGCAAACAGCATGAATTCTGGTGACTAAATGAGCCTTCTTCAACGCATCTTGGGACATTCGCCACGGCAGGAGCCTTTAGAGCGCCGCGAGCCCTTGATGCAGACCAATGGCTTCTCGATCGTTAGCGGTAGCACTCGGAACCCTCCCCAGAGAGGCACGCGCGAACTACTGATCGCATATAGGAAGTCACCAGTTTTGAAGGCGGTTGCTTCCAAGATTGCTGGCGCTGTCGCTTCGGCAAAATGGTCGGTAAAAACATCCACCTTCATGGGCGAGTCGATCGAGATCGACAACCACCCAATGGCTCTGATGCTGAATAGAGGAGTTCCAGGCCTAACAGGGCTTCAATGCCGCAAGATTGGCGTGATCCACCACCTGATCGCTGGAGAGATGTTCTCGGTGATGGATCGAAACATTATGGGAAAACCGGTTCGCCGCTGGCCGGTGCCGCCCCACTGGCTTAGCGAGACCCCCCTGCCCGGCCGGCCCTACTTTGACGTAGTTCCTCGTAATGGCGGAACGCCCCAGCGGTTTCACGTGGATGACGTGATCTGGCACAAGGATCCGGATGCATATGACCCGTATGGTCGCGGTTCAGGCGTCGGTCGCTCACTGGCAGACGAACTTACAGCAGATGAAGCTGCGGCACAGTTCATGAGCTCAGCCCTGCTCAATCGAGCGCGCCCTGACATGGTCATCTCAGGAACGAAGGATGCACCGTTTCAGAAAGAAGACGTGGCTCGGATCGAATCCATTTGGAATCAACGCTTCGGTGGCCCAACAAACACAGGCCGACCCTTTATCTCATCTCAACCCCTCAACGTGACCCCTGTCACTCCGACGTTCCAAGAGCTTCAACTGCTTGGTATGAGAGAGTGGGAACGCAATATCATCATCCACGTCTTCGGCGTCCCTCCAGAGATCGCCGGCATCATGGAAAACACCAACCGCGCAACGGCAGAAACCGCAGAGTTCATTTTCTCCAAGCACGTTGTGAAGCCAATCCTTGTTGATCAGGCGAGCACATATAACGACCAAGTCGCGCCGCAGTACGGGGAATCGATCGAGGCTTTCTTTGAAGACCCCGTCGACCGTGACGAGGAGTTCCGCTCAAAGATTTTCCAGCAACGCCCTGACGCTTTCACGATCGACGAGCATCGTGAACTTGCGGGCATGGATCCGCTCCCAGATGGACGGGGGCAGGTTTTCCCGACCGGGTTCACGACGCAGTACCTAGAGGAACTTGGAAGTCTCACCCCAGAGCGGGTGGCGGGAGACGACGAGGACGAGTCTCAGGACGTCGAGGAGCGCAGCGCGCATATCGTAACCAAGGCGTCAGACAGCGATATTGATGCAGCAGTCGATGCAGTTGGCCCCGGCCTATTCGAGAGCATTCTGAGGGCGTCTGTTGCAGGTGCTGCGGAAGAGTTCGCAAGGAATGCCGGGCTCGAGTTGGATGTCGATATTGCTTTTGATCTTGCTGACCCAGGCGTTGCGGACTTTCTGACACGGACTGCACTAGAGCGCTCGGAGATCATCACGGAGACCACTCGTAAGAAGCTCCGCAAGACCCTGACCGAGGGTGTCACAGCCGGGGAAAGCACAGACAATCTCGTGAAGCGCATTCAGGCGTCAGTGTTCGACGCTGGCAAGGCGCGGGCCCGGACAATCTCAAGGACGGAGATACTTCGAGCAGCGAACTTCGGGACCACCGAGGCCCACAAGCAGGCAGGCATCGAGGAGCAGCGCTGGCTGGCAACTAGGGATGAGAACACACGGGACACGCACCGGTCTATGGACGGTCAAGTCGTCGGCGTTCTGGAAAGTTTTACAAGCCCTTCCGGTGCGACGGCGCAGTACCCAGGCGACTTCGGTGTCGCGGCTGAAGACATAAATTGCCGATGCACCGTTATCCCCGTGATCGAGATCCCAGAAGAGCGAGCAGTCCAGATCTGGAAAATGTTTGATCGACGCCTCTTGCCTCATGAGCGGGTTCTTGAGCAGCAGGCAAACGCGGCCTTCGAGGCCCAAGCGCAGGCGGCAATCGCTGCACTGACAAGCGGCGTCCAAGGCCGCTAACCAACCAAGGAAAAAACCATGAGTGAGGCAGAGTTTCAGGCTGTCGAGCGTCACGCTTGGCAGGGCGAAGGGGGTGTGCGCAAGCTGTTCATCCCGAAGGAGCGGAATATCAACCGCGAGACGCGGGAGATCGACTTCATCGTTTCGACCGCGGCCAAAGACCGTGATGGTGACGTGGTCGAGCCTGGCGGATGGGTGCTTGACCAGTACCGCGAGAACCCCGTTGTCCTATTCGCGCACGACAGCGGAAAACCCCCCATCGCCAGAGCTTCAAACATCACGATCGAGGACGGTGCACTCCGGGCGACGGCCAAGTTTGCCGATGCAGAGACCTACGCTTTCGCTGATACCGTTTTCCGACTTTATGAAGGCGGGTTCCTGAATGCTGTCTCCGCAGGCTTCATGCCGATGGAGATGGAGCCGCTGCCCATGATCGAGGGCGAGCGCAACGGCTTCCGATTCACTCGACAGACACTTTGGGAGTTTTCAGCGGTTCCTATCCCGTCCAATCCAGAAGCTCTGGTAGAGGCGAAGGGCGCCGGCATCGATGTTGATCCTTGCATTGAACATATTGAGGAAGCGCTAGACACAGGGCGTTTTTCGGAGGCCGAAGAGCTTCTCGCAAAGACCTATGTTCAACTGAAAGGCAAGATGCACCCAGTCGCTCAGGACCGGCTGGCACAGAAAAATCTCGAGAAGCTGCGAGAGAAGGCCTCAGCAAACGAGGTCATAGAGCACCCGATCACGGTGACGAAGGGCGATCTTGTCTCCAACCGCTATGATCTATCGGAAGTGATAGCGGATCTCAGTTTTAAGAACCGTATCACTTTGTCTGGGTACAATGCCCCAGCATCCGAAGACAAAGAGCCAAATCGAGAGGTCATCAAGGACCGTGGCGACACGATCACCTCTGGTCCTGGCGGTGAAGACAACCACACGCACGACGTCGTGGTCGGAGACGACCAGACCGCCGAGGCCGGTGATCCTCTGCATGCTCACGGAGTGGTTACCAATGATGACGGAACGATCACCGTCATGGACGAGCAAGGCCATGGGCATGACGCCCCTGAGGCACCCGTGGTCAATGCTGAAGAAGAGCTAGAGGCCTCCGAAGAGCAACTGGATCAGGAACGCGCGGAAGCAGAGGAAGCGCTCGCACTGGCGAGGTCGACCTTTTGCATTGCCGAGCGGACCCTCGATCTCGCCCGGGGTGAACTTGAGGCGGCTCAGAAGCGCCTCGACAAGGTGGTGACACCAGAGCCTGAGCCTACGCCACAGCCTCAAGCACCCGACCCAGAGCTTTACCGCGAAGCCATCTCGCTCGCGGTCAAAGATACGGTTCCATCCGTCGTTTCCGAAGCCCTGCGACTTGCTCGCGGGCAGAACTCGTAAACCTGCAAGAGAGAAGGAGGCAGAAATGTCTGAACAGCAGGAAAACGATAACGTCCGTGAACTCGCGGACGCAATCAAAGCCGACGACGGCTTTAAAGCGATGCTCGCTGACACTGTGAAATCCGCGCTCAACGATTCCCTGAAACCAGCCGAAAACAAGGCCGCAGGCCTCTTTGCCCCGGCCAACCAAACCCGCAAGCGTGAGGCAAGCAACGTCTTTGGTGGCGTTATTGCGATGATCGCAAAGGGCAAGGGCGATCGAGAGCGGGCCGTTCAACACTCCAAAGCGCTCTATGGCGATGAAAGCCCGGTGACAAAGGCACTGCTCGAAACCGGTGCCGATACGGCGGGTGGTAGCTTCGTGCAAGACACGGTAGCCGCCGAGGTCATTGAGGCGCTTCGTCCGGCGTCTGTGATCCGCTCGCTTGGTCCTCGCATCGTTCCTAACCCAACTGGTACGATCAGCATTCCGCGTTTTGACACGGGCGCTGGCATCACCTGGGCAGCAGAGGCTACGGGCACGAATGCGACGCAACAGGTGACTGGCAACGTCACGCTCAACTGGCGGAAAGGAATCATCAAAGTTCCCGTAACCAAGGAACTGGTGATGCACTCTTCGCCCGACATTGAGCAGGCCGTATCTGACGATGTTATAGGGGCCATGGCTCAGGGCACAGACGCCGCTTACATTCGTGGTGCGGCTGCCAGCGATAATCCGACTGGTATCCGGTTCCAATTGGCCGGTGCTAACGCGATTGCAGCAAACGCAACGGTAAACGCAACCAACGTCGAGGACGATCTGCGCAAAGCAATGCAGGCGGTGCTGGGCAACAACCGCTCTGTAAACTCGGAGACAGGTGCGTGGCTTATGTCCACCCGCTCGTACTTGTTCCTGATGAACCTTCGGGATGCCAACGGGAACCTGATCTTCCCCGAGCTTCGGAATGCAGATCCGCGCATGTACACCTACCGTGTACGTGTCACGAACAACATTCCTGATAACCTTGGGGGTGGCACAGACGAGTCCGAAGTCTACTTCGGCCACGTTCCATCGCTGATGATCGCGGACGCGACCAACTTCTCGATCGAGGTTCTTGAGAACGTCGCCTTCCTCGACAGCACGGGCTCTTTGCGCTCGGGCGTCGACACGGACGAGGTTCTGGTCAAGTCAGTTGTTCGCACTGACATCGCGCTTCGCCACACGATCGCCTGGTCGGTTCTGACGGCGGTCACCTGGGGCGCGTAACCCCGCCCCAACGAAACTGAGAGAGGCCTTAGCTGGCCTCTCTCGCCTTTTAGGATTGGAGATCGAAATGGCTGTGAAGATTAAGAAAATCTACAAGGGCAACTACTTCCCCGGAGATGTCGCAGGCTTTCCGAAGGAGGAAGAAGCCTCAATGATCGAGGCTGGTACTGCCGAGCCCTATGAGAAGCCAGAGGAGCCGAAGGAAGGGCCTCAGGAGCCGATTGAACCAATCGCCCCGCCCGTCGAGCCTAATGGTGATGGCATGGACGAGAAGACCGAGACGCCCCAAGACCCGAAAGAGCCCAAGGCGCCAGAAGGCAAGGTCGAGAAGCCTGCCAAGTGATCAAACGGAGGGGCAAGCGCCCCTCTAACTCATTGAGGCTACCAGATGGCGATCGCAACTCTCGCGCAGGTAAAACAGCTTATCGGGATCGGGGACAGCAGTAGTGACTCCAGAATTGACGCTTTGCTCGACCCAGTCACTGCGAAGCTTGAGCAGGAAGCGCGCCGATCCTTTTCAGTGGTGACTGAGATCGAGACCCACTACGGCGGGGTCGAGTCCCTGCCCCTCATGATCAGGCCAGTCGTGTCGGTGACCACGGTTGAAGACATCGTTTCCAGTTCCACTGTAGATCCGAGTGGATACCTTCTCGATGGCGAGGCTGGTCTACTGCATCGGTTGCCTCTTGGTCGGGCCTGGGACTACCGCGCCGCGCCGTTCGAGCCTCGCTCGACAAGCATTCGCAGATGGAAGGTCACGTACCAGGCGGGATATGCTACGGTTCCGGCCGATGTTGAGATTGCATTTGCGGACATGATCAATCACTTTCTGACGGTGAGCGCTGGCATGCAGTCCGAGAAGGACGGTGATTACTCCTATGTGAAGGCCGCGGGAGTCGAGGGCTTGCCAGAGCGCGTGAGATCGATCATCGCCAAGTATGGAGCCTCGCCAATTTGACCCCGCTGATGATCATATCTCTCCATGAGGGTGCGAGAGCCCTCGGGATGGACCCAACGGCCAAAGGATTGGCGGGGGCAATTCATCAAGCGTCGGTGACGGCTGAAATCTATGCGGGCCGGGCCTTTGGCAAGACTCTGATGACAGAGGATCACATGGGGGGCGGCTGCACCCTTCAGCTAAAGAGAGCGCCGGTCGAACGCGTCGACGCAATTCTCGATCGTATCGACGGTTCGCAGGTTGATTTCGAGACCTATCGGCTTGCTTCGCATGAGGGCCTGATTACTCGGCTTCCAGAGGGTAAAACTTGGCTTCCAATCAAGCCCATCCCCGTTTCTTTCGAGGGCAACGAGATGGCAGGCGTAAATGTTGCCCGCTGGCGTGTGGTCTACATCGGAGGGCCGCAATCCGCCCCAGGAGAGGTTCGCAGCGCCTGCATTGATATTCTTCGCAGCCTTCATCGAGGCGAAGATGAAATCCCGATGCAAGCGCGGGAGAAACTGAACAGATTCAGGCCAGATCTGAACTGAGGACTCCATGACCGGGCTCTACAACAGGACGTTGCCGTTGCAGCGCGCTACACGCGTGCCTGACGGCCAAGGCGGATTCACCGAGACCTTCTCAACCGTTGGGCATGTGACCTGCAGGGTAACGCCGATCAGCGCTGCGGAGCTGATTCAGCAAGGCAGGGACACGCAGCGGATCGCCTATCGCGTTTCCTGTGACGCCTCGACGGACATCCGGGTGAACGATCGAGTGATTAACGGTGCTGCGGTGATCCGTATTGATGCGGTTCCCACCACGTCGAGCGGACGACGCAAGCAGTGCATTGGAGAGGAGATCTCGTGACTGAGTGGCTGTACTTGGGAATCGCTTTTGGTTTTGGCTTCGCTCATTACCACTACCACCGGGTTCTCTTTGAGTCCGTTCGCACAGGAGCCGGTTGGCCGGTCTTTCTAGGGATTCGATTGTATGAGTTCTGCGAGGTGAGAGAACGCCGATCCGAACCCGAGAAGCCCCTCAAGCGAACAGAAACCGGGCAGCTGAACTTCCAAGGCGCCGACATCGATCTCGGATCAAGAAAGAACCACGTTTACTGATGCCAATTAAAGAGTGGCGCGCTCGCCAGTCCAAGTTGGAGATTGAAGAGCAGCTGAAGCAGAACATGGCCCAAGCGATGCTGTTCTCTAAGGGCAAGGTTCAGATCTCGCTGAACAGAGGAAACCCGAGTGGTGAGAACCCTTCTCGCCCAGGCGAGCCGCCCCGCAAGGTAAGTGGTCGGTTGTTTCAGTCGATCGCAACGGAAGTGGTCAATCTACCGGGCAAGATCGTGGGTCGGTACGGGACCAACGTTGAGTATGCCCGCCGGCTTGAGCTCGGCTTCTCAGGGCGAGACGCGAATGGCCGGAACGTCAACCAACCTCCTCGGCCATTCCTGAGGCCAGTCTTGAAGAGCTTCGGCCGCCAGATACTCCGGATTATCGGACGGGACTGATGAACATCACAGATGCGGTCTACAACCGCCTCGCCGCGGATGCAGGCGTGGTGGCCTTGCTTGCGGCCTACAATGGCGCCCCTGCAATCTTCACCAACACGACAGTCCCCGGAGACGCTCCGCGACCCTACCTCTGGAGCCCAGGCGATACGGCAGGAACGACCTTCGACAACCTCGATGAGTTCGGTCGAGACGTCACGCGAGACGTGATCTGCATAGCAGACGACACAGGATCCTCGGCGCCAGTCGAGGCCCTGAAAGAGGCGGTCTACTCCGCCATGCATCGACAGAATTTGACTGTTCCGGGCGGCCGGCACGTCATGACCATCTTCGCCGGAGAAGGCGTCGCCCCGACCGATGACACGCTCACTGGTCGGTTCATTACTTTCCGCATCGTCATCATGGAGGCATAGCAATGGCGGATCCTACCGAAACCTTTGGCCTAAAGCTTGCCGTAAGGACTTCAGAGAGCCCTGACACGTACACCTATATCGGCGGCATCGACGAGTTTGGGCAGCTCTTCAGCTTCACCAGCGCAGAGATCGACGTCTCGGACATCTCGGACACCGTCAAGAAATACCTCGGGGGTCGCCTTGATCCTGGTGGCGTGAACTTCACCCTCAAGTTGGATGTTGGCGATCCACAGCACGACGCATCCACAGGTCTTCTCGCGCTTGCTCAGGTGCGAGGAACAGAAAAGTTCGTCATCGAGATCCCGCCGAGCATCGGGACATCTTCGGTTGTCAGCTACGTCCTGCTTGATGCGTTTGTATCGAACGTGACGCCGGCTGGCGCGGGAGAGGATGTGATCCGTGCTCAGTGTACTCTTCGGATTTCGGGTGCGCCGACCTTCACTACAGTTGCTCCGACGTTTGCCTGATGACGGCACCTCATCTCGGAGAGGTCACCACGCAGGTTGACGGCGCAGACGTCATCCTTCGGTTCAACTGGGGGTCGCTCGCGCGGCTCTATGGCGCCTTCGGTTCGCAATGGGAGCAAGAGCTTCAGCAGGCGATCGTTAAAGGCGACATTGAGACGATTGCGAAGGTGCTCGAAGCGGGTTCTGACTTCCCCGCGGCTTGGTGGATGGACCGATCTCCACCCGTGCAGCCTGTCTTGAACGACCTAAGCTTGGCGCTGCGCTACGCGATGGTTGGGCCAGGTGATCCAGCAGAGGAGCCGGAAGAGTCCACCGCGGACCCCAAGGTGAGCCCGAAGAGACGCTCCTTCTGGGCAAGGCTTTTCGGGCTTGGATCCAACTAGGCGGCGACGCTGAGCAGTTCTGGCGCCTTACACCCCATCAAACACGCAACGCCTCGCACGCATTTGCATCCCGACAGAGAGATCAATGGGACGCAATCGTGGCGGGGCACTGGACCGGATCGGTCCTAAACCGAAGCACTAAAATCGTTCCGCTTGAAAAAGTGCTGCATGGCGAGCCTGGCAAGAAGTCGGACGCGTCTGAAGGCGACATGGTGAAGCCCAAATTCGAGAGCGGTCTCGACTTCGCTAAGTTCTTCGTCGGCATCCACGGAGGGGATACCAGTGGTATCAACGAAACTCGGTGAGGCCTTTGTTGAGGTCGAAGCTCGCACTGACCAACTCGACCGAGGCTATGATCGAGCGAGGCGCCAGACGAACAATTTCGTCAGGGACTCGCAACGGTCGCTTGGTCGGATTCAGGATTCCTTCCGATCGATCAGCCGTGTTGCTTTAGGTGTCGGGGTTGGTGCAACTGCGCTTGCGACGATCGCCCGTAGTGCACTGGATGCGGCTGATCAAATCGACAAGCTGGCGATCTCGACAAACCTCTCTACCGAGCGAATTCAGACCCTGCGTTTCGCGGCTGATCAGCTTGGAGTTGGGGCGGATTTTATGACCGCCTCTCTTGAGCGATTTAATCGTCGCTTGGGTGAGTTCACCAACACCGGAGGAGGTCCAGCAAAGCAGGCGCTCGAAGACCTCGGATTGGCAAACGACGTCTTGGCCGGAAGGTTCGAAACGACAAACGACGCCTTGGATGAGGTGCTTAATCGCTTAGCGGCAATCCCAGATCCCGCGCAACGTGCGGCGCAGATCGCGAAGCTTTTCGGTGATGAGGCCGGACCAAAGCTATCGCGCGCTTTGGTGCAAGGTTCTGAGGGCATTCGCCGCCTTGAGCAGCGCGCCAAAGATCTGGGGGTTGTCCTTGAGGAAGACCTGATCAAGTCGGCCGTGGAGGTCCGAGACGAGTGGGATGCGCTAGTCACCGCAATGGACCTTAGGTTCAAACGATTTGTGCTCGGTGTCATTGACGGCGTTCGGAACATTAGCAAGTCAGCTGAAGACATAGAGCGGATCAATCAAGGTATTCGCGATCAGCAGATAGATGACGAGATCAAGTTTGGAAGACGGGATGCGAGTGGTCTTCGTGTGGAGCCTCGGGTTGGTGATCTTGATGTAAACGATCCCCGTTTCGGGGGGCCATTCAACGGCTCAGTTGGCTCAGAGGCGCGTCCATCACCAGCTTCAGCACCTCGTCCCGATCAACTTGGCAGAAGTAGCTTGCGACAAGATCGTGAACGACGCGCCGGGGGGGGCGGCGTTATCGCGGACACGGCAGCGACAGACCTAATCGCGCGCCAAAGGGAATCTTTGATCCTTCTGCAGCAAGAGATTGAGCTAGTCGGTAAGGTGGGCATCGAGCGCGCCGAGCTTGAGGCGCAGTTCGAGCGTGAGAGGCTAATCCGTGAGCTCCACAACGCAGCTAAGCGTGAAGGCTCAACCATCTCGGCTGAAGAGCTTGTCCTAGGCGAGAACCTGATCACCATGTCGGGCGACTTGACGGTCGAGATTGAGCGGCAAGAACAAGCCATTCGTGATCGAGAGCAAGCTCAACGCGATGCAGCCGACGCCGCTAGGGATGCTGCCGACGCTCAAAGGGATCTTTCTAATCAGTTGGACAACCTGGCAAACTCGTCGGGCGATGCAATCGCTGGCTTGATCACGGGGACAAGGAACTGGCGAGATATTCTCGAAGATGTGCTGCGCACAATCATCCAAATCAGCCAACAGCAGCTTACAGGAGGATCTAGCGGGGGAGGAGGCATCTTTGGCACCCTCGTCAACGCCGTAGGGGGGGCTGTTGCAGGCTCGTTTGGGGGCGGAATATCTGCGCCTGGAGCTGCAAGTTCGCCGTTCTCGACTATCCCTGGGCTGCCGTCTTTCTTTGCTAAGGGCGGGGCGTTCTCGGGCGGCAAAGTAGTCCCATTCGCTCAAGGAGGGGTGATCTCCTCGCCCATGACATTCCCACTATCGGGCGGACGGACAGGGCTTGCGGGCGAGGCGGGGCCAGAGGCAATCCTGCCCCTGAGCCGCGGGCCTGGCGGAGAACTCGGTGTTGCCTCTCCCCAAGCCGCTGCCCTTGCCCCGGTGGTCAATCTTCACAACTACATCGATCCTAAGGCGGTTCTGAGAGAGGGCTTAAGCGACAGCGAGGGGCTGACGATCTTTACAGATGCAATGTCCCGCCAGCCGCAGCAGGTGCGGTCTTCTATAGGTGTTTCTAGTGCCACTTAACTCGGCCGCGCGGCTTTGGCTTGAGCCGACACCGATCTACACGGATGTAACAGCCAGCCTAGAGTTTCTTACCGACATCCAATCGTTTCAGAACGGCGACGAGCAACGCCGCGCTTTACGCAACGAGCCACGTAGAGCACTGAGGTACACACACAGCGCCAGGAACAGCGACGCTCGAAGGATCATCCGGAACTTCATGGGTCTGCATCAGGACGATTGGGCGGTTCCTGATCGCACGAGAGCCGTGGCTGGCGGTAGTTATGAGGCCGGCGCGACACAGATCACGGCCGCTGAGACTCGGAACTGGATGATCAATGGTGAAAGCGTCGCTGTCGTCGAAGGCGTCAGGGTCGAGGCGCGGACGATGTCTGGTGTGTCCGGCTCGACGCTGACATTCGTCGAAACGAATGGGCTCGCGTGGGGCGCAGATGTCCTTGTCATGCCGTTGGTATCGGGGCGGTTTGAGGAGCAGATTTCCACTCAACAGCGTGTTCCATCGCACATAGACATCTCGATTGCTTTCGATGCGAAGCCAGAGTTTGAGCCAATCATCACGCCGCCGGCAGCGCCGCAAACTCTCGATGGTTTTGAGCTATGGACCGCGAGGCCGATGCCGTTCGAAGCGGCAGATCTGGAATTCATCTCCAACGTATCTCGGATCGACTACAGCATTGGCTTATGGGGAGAGCGAAAGCCGGTTTCGTTTACGTCCAGACTAGAGCGGTTGACCTGGCGGTTTGGCTCCCGATCGGCGCATCAGGAGTTCGAAGATCTCTTCCTTCGGATGAAGGGCCAGCGCGGCGAGTTCTACATGCCGACCTGGCAGGAAGACTTCAACGTACTGGGGACGGCTTCCTCGGGCTCGAACACGATCGACGTTGTTGGCGATGTGGACCTCACGCTTGGATCCAGCGAGGTCTGGCGGGCAATCGCGGTTGAGTTCAACAACGGCACGGTCGAGGCGCACAAGATCCAGAGCATCGCGTCTCTGGGCAACAACGCGACAATCACGATCGATGGAACTTGGGGCGCAGACGTGAGCGCTGGGACGGTCGAGCGGGTCATGTGGTGCCCTCGATGGCGTTTCGCGACTGATACCCTGCAAACCCTCTGGCGCGTTGCTGACTATCCGCAGGTCCGCATCGGCTTCCGCACTCTTCTGGATCAAGCATGACACACGCCCTAGTCTCCGCGTCTCGCGCGGATGGGAACTCAGTGCTTCTGTTTGAGTTCTCATACTCAGGCGGGACGTTCTATCGCTCTAACGCAGTTCGCCAGATCACTGTTCTCGGCAACACCTATGAGCCGATGGTTGGACAGGCGGGCGATATTGAAAGCCGCGGCGATCTTGAGCCTGACGGGCAGATCATCCCGTTTGACTTACTCATCACCGACGAAATCGCTCAGCTCTTCGTAGGGTATCCCCCAAGTGAGCCGGTCAATGTTGAGGCTCGCGAATACCACATTGGTCAGACTGAAGCGCCTACCTTCTGGCTTGGTGAGGTTACTGACTTTCAAGTCAAAGAGGCTGGCGGAGACGCAAACCTCAAGCTCAGTCCAATCACAGAATTTTTCGCCGATGACCTTGGAGACGAGACATGGACGGTAGAATGCCGCCATACCCACTATGATCCTGAAACTTGCAAGGTCGATAAGGCCGCATTCACAGAGACGACTACGGCTGTTTCTGTCTCAGACAACATTGTCACGCTACCATCCGGCTGGAATGGTTCGCGGCCTTTTCTCAAGTTCATCACCGGCCAGGCATCATGGACCAATAGCGCTGGCGCCATTGAGTTGCGGCGCATCACTGATGCCACCGCGACAAGCGTCACCCTGACTACAGCGGTAAGAGATCTCGATCCTGGCCAGTCGATCAGCCTTATCCCTGGCTGCAACAAGCAAAGCTATGGCGGCGACTGCCAGAACCTTTTCACCAACCTTCCCAACTTTGGTGGCCACCCGTGGCTGTCGAACCTCAATCCATCATCTGAGGACATTTTCTGATGCCGCTACCATTCATCGTCACGATCGCGATCAACATCGCGATCGCGCTGGCAACGACAGCTATCGGGCTTCTGTTTCAGGAAGATCCAGCACAGCAGCGTCCGCAAGAATTTGAAGATCTCGAGAACCCCACCTCTGGTGAGGGAACAGTCATTGTCCAGACCTATGGCACCATTACTCGAAAAGCGACGCACTGGCTGACCTACCGGGACAAAAGCACGACTCGGGTGCAGGTAGCCGCGTGACCAAAGATCTGACGCGGCACTTCACCCCGGAAGAGCGGGCTGAATACGAAGGGGTTCGGATCTTCCCTCGGGATATCCGTAAAAAGGCGGGGCACTGCATCCGGCCACATAAGCCTGGCGGCGAGTGCCTAGAGAAGTGGCTTGCGGACCACAAGATTTGCACGCTTCGCGAAGCCATCGGCAACGGCATCTCAGCGACTGACATGATTGACAAAGGCGACGCTCTTGGGTGGCGCGCCGTGAGGCTCGTGGGCAATGGGCAAAAGTAAGAAGACGCCGACGATCGACGTCGCCCAATATCGTCTAACAGCCCATGTCGGCGTGTCCTACGCAGTCGATGCGGTTAGGCGTGTGGCGCTTCGGGGCAAGGACATCTTCATTGGCGCTCTCGAGGGCGTCCAAAACGTCAATGTAAACAATCCTGAGCTGTTCGGCGGCGCAAAAAGGCAGGGCGGTCCCGTAGGCCGGATGGTCACCATGTCGGGAAGAAGCCCGGCGCAGCTGGTTCCAGACACCATTGCCGAAAAGTTCGGCGTGACCGGCGCAACAATGCCAGGGTTTCGCGGCTTGTGTACGCTCTGGTTCTACGAGGCGCCAGGGGCGACTCCGGGCTTTCTCTGGCAGTACAACACAACGATCCTTCCAGACGTTGAGGTCGAGACCACAAACCTGCCCCGCGCTCTCGGTGCTTTAAACTCGGCGATTCCTAGAGGTACGCGAGCAAAGCGATCCCTCTACTTTTCGCTGGATTACTCAGGCTCGATGTCTGGGGACGCCATCACCACGCAAACCGCTGCGGTCACGTCGGCACTCAACAGCATTAAAACGGAAATTGGTCAGGGTCTGGTCATTGATGTTGGCATCTCTCGGATGTCAACGGGCTCGACAACACTTGGCTTCAGTAATGCAACAGCGTCAGACATTGATGCGCTAATAGCATTCTTAGCGGCTCCCGCCACTGGGGACACGAACTTTCTAGCGACAACCCAATCATCGCTAGATTGGTTTACAGCCTCTCTTTCTGACCCGGATATCCGATTTCGGTTCTGGGTCTTCTCAAGCGACAGTGAAGGCCAGAACGTCCCATCGGCGGCGACATTAGGCGCAGACCTGATAGACCAGTCGAGTGGTTCCTTTAATGCGACCGATGATACCGAATGCAGGATCTTCACGCTCTCGATCGATCAGTCGGACAACGGCTCGCTCGCGCTCTTCGATAACACGTCTATTGATGGCGTACCTCAGGTCACATCATCCAATCAGGACTCTTTCGACGCAGTAATCCAGCGCGCGCTTTACCCTTACGAAGAAGCCAATGACGCCAATGGCTCGCACCTTATTTGGGAGGTTTCAACGACCGGTCGGAAGAAGATCCCTGAAGCACGCTTCGACAAACAGGCTTTCCTCGGTTCAGCGCAGACGCTGAAGGATGAGGGCCTTGGCCTCGCCGTAGCGATCACAGCCAGAACAAAACGCAAAACACTCATCGCTCAAACTGAGGCGCATTGCGACGGACGGTTTCAGCTTAATCCAAATACCGGGTTGCTCGAGTTCCGGCTGATCAGGAACGATTTCGATCCTCTGGCACTGCGGACCATTACGCCAGAGAATTCGCGCCGCCTTCTTTACAATAGGCAATCGATCCGTCGAACCAAGAATGGAGTCATTGTCAGGTGGACTGATCCTGAGACCGAGACTTCAGCAGCCACGAAGCCTCGAGAGGATCCAGCAAACATCGCGGCTCAGGGAAGAACTGATCCGGTCGAGCGCGATTACTTCATGCTCCGCACGCGCCAAAACGCGGAGAGGTTGGCCGCCCGCGATCTGCCGAAATACTCGTTGCCCTTATCCGTTGGAACGCACGAAGTCAGTCGAAGTCTCTGGGACGTCATTGCGGGCGAGCGTCTTCTCTACAGTGACCCAGAAATCGGCGTTGAGAACATGGTAATCATCGTCACCAAGGCGCGGCGCGGCTCAGGCAGCACTAGGTTGACGCAAATCGAATGGCTGGAGGACCCATCCCAGCGGACGGTTAACACACCTGACGCGCCATCAGAAAGTCTCTTCGAAGATCCCGTCGCCGTGCCCGCAGAGCTCGCGCATATTGACTTCATGACCGCGCCATACTTCGTGGTGGTGAACGAGATCATTGATCCTACCAACGTTGCCACCCCTGATGTCTTTGTCGCGGTCTTGGGCGCTAGTGATACAATCGGGATTTCAGAGTATCGGCTGCTTGGCGAGGAGACGGACTCACTCGGAAATGAATCGCTGGGCAACCTCGGAGAGCGGCAGACGCTCTCTCGCACCACCCTTGCTACTGCCCTGCCTGCGGAAGCCACAAGCACCGTTGCAGCCTTTAACACTTTCACCATTGGTCAGGGCATCGAGGTGGGGAGCCTCTTGCAGATTGGTACTGGCGACATCGACTCCGAAATCGCGGTGGTGTCGGTCGCTGAGCCAGATGGGATTGGTTACACGCTCTCTAGGGGTGCTCTCGACACCACGCCGAAAAACTGGCCGGTAGGCACCCCGGTTTGGGTTCTGAATGAGAATGTCGACTTCCTTGACGAAGTGACTCGGGTTTTTGACGATCAGGCCGACTATAAGCTGCTTTCGCGCACCACGTCCGCAGAGCTTGCGGAAAGCGCTGCACTGCTTCAAAGCTTCACACCTACCGAGCGCCCGCACTTACCCTCTAGGCCCGGAAACGTGCAAATCAACGGCGTTGCCTTTGGCGCGGTAGATCGGACCGGCGAAACAGACATCAGCGTTTCATGGGCGACACGAAACCGACTTAGCGAAGACGCGGTGATTGTTCCATGGGACTCGGCTGGCGATGTAACGCCTGAAGCTAATCAGACCGTTACGGTTCGCTTGCTAGATCTGAGTAGGACTCTGATCACGGATATTGACTCGGCAACAAGCCCGTTAACGGTCCAGCAAGCCAGCTTTAATGGAGAAACATCGGCTTACGTGCGGGTAATATCAAAGCGTGATGACGGCGCTGGTGGCATCGTAGAGAGCATCCAGGGGCACGAGATTCTAGTTACATTTACGCCGAACCTTCTCACGTTTGGCGCTGACGCGCTCACACTTGGCACTGACGAACTTACTCTGGGAACCTGAGGCATGACAGTTGACATTAAAAACCCACTGACCCGGCTGGGCGAGCTGAAACACGCACTTTGGACGATAACCCGTAAAAGAGCGCTTTCCATCACGACGACTGCAACGCCCGCATCTCCAACAGAGGGCGACGTTTATATTGTGCCCGGTGTCGGCGTCACTGGCGACTGGGTTGGGAACGAGAACGCCATTGCAGTTTATTCTGCCTCCGCGTGGATCTATATCACGCCGGTTGATGGCGACGAGGTTACAGTGGCGGACATCGACCAGAGATACCGCTTTGAGGACTCAGCTTGGGCGCTTGCCGCTTCTGGCGGTGGCGCGTCGTATCCGCCTTTCCCAACTAACGCAGGAAATTTCCTTCGTGTAAACGCGACAGAAACCGATGTCGAATGGGCTGGGATTTCTTTAGATGTTAGCGGGGAGCCGGAGCTTGTTTATAGTTCAAACCAAGTCACAAATCCAGATTTTGAGACCGGCGACCTAACTGGCTGGACAGTTCAAAGCGGCGATTGGTCTGCTACAGTTTCGGCTTCGGCTGCAACCTCAGCGGGTGATAATGTTCTACTTCCAAGACCGGGTGGGGGAACTTATTTCGGCTTTAACAGGGCTGGCGAAGGCGTTCTATATCAGGACATTTCGGTTTTGCCCGGGTCGGCATTTGTCTCTTATAGCGGATATTTGGGAAAAGACCTGGCCGGTGATGTTGCCACTTTAGTGCTTCGCCAGTTTGACGCCGGAATGAACGAAGTTTCTTTAAACCAGCGGGAGCTAAGTGACGACGCGACTAACACTTGGGCATTTCGTGAAGGAACTGTGGCGATCGCCCCAACAGCTACAACAGTTCGGTTAGAATTGTTTGCAGATAACACCGCGGGCTCTGATGCGCCACACGGTTTTGATGATGTTTCCGTGCAGTTTATCTCGTCAGTTGCAAGATATGTTGACGTGACGCCAGACCCCGGCGTTTTCGTTACGGGCTGGTCTTATACGGGCGTTTTAACGGCCTCAGCAACGATCGATGCCAGTCATTCTTGGACTAACACCTTTACGGATGGAAAGGTAGTGATTGGCCCGGTGGGCAATGGGTCGGGCGAGGCCACGGCGACGATTGATTTAACCAGCCGGGCGACCGAGGTAGACGCTGGGAACCTAAGCGTCATAATTGATTGGTACATGGCGGTTACCGCAGACACCGGCAATGATCGGGTGCGCGTTAGGCCCTACTTCAAGGACATGCTGAGCGCCGAAATCACTCAGACAGCTTATCGTAGCGAAAATGCGACGGATTACTCCTCAAATGAGGTTGCGGGCAGTCGCGAAGAATGGCTCATTCCACCGGGTACGCGATCGCTTGAGGTTGAATTCGATCTCTTTTTGCAAACCGGCAGTTTCTGCAATTCCTTCTTAATTGATCCTAAAATCGTCCTCTTCAACCGAGGCGTATAGCCCCGCATAGCCTGAAGGCTTTCCCATGACAGAAAACAATGAAGGCCTCGCCCGCTTGGAGGCGTCGGTTGAGCACTTGTCTGCTCTTTTTCAGGCGAGCGAAGAGCGACGTGCAGAAGAGAACAAGCAGCGGGCCGCTGATTCATGGGTGGTGACGCTCGTTTCTGCCCCGACCATCACACCGTAGTTCTCCAGCAAGGTTTCACTTATGCCGCTTCCCAAATTCACGTGGGACGTGTCGCTATCGACCGTCTCAGCCTTCGTTATCGCGATTGTCTCTGCAACTTTATACATCACGCAGATGGAAGCTCGGCTCGTCGATCGGGACGCGCAAATCAAAGAGCTAATCATGGACGTAAAGGTCGTTGGAGAGCGCGAGCGCGCCCGACTTGAGGGCCGGATCAACACCAACGCCAGCGCCCAGAACACTCAGTTTGAAGCCATCCGGCGGCAGCAAGATCAGATCCTGACCGCTGTGCAGAGGCTCGAAAGAACGCTCATGGAGCGGAAGTAAGACCACCTCGAAGAGGAGAACTCGAGATGACCCAGTACGAACACTACTCCGCCTATCCGAAAGACAAATGGCGCTGGCCCTCATTCTCTCCGGCCGAGATGGCCTGTAGAGGCACGGGTAAAATTAAGATCGATGAGCGCAGCATGGATATGCTCCAGCAGCTGCGCAACAAGATTGGGTGCCCGTTCATCGTCAATTCGGCCTATCGCTCCCCCGAGCACAATCGCCGGGTCGGTGGCGCAAAAAGCTCGCAGCACCTGCAGGCTAAAGCCTTTGACATTAGCATGAGCAACCTCGATCCGCAGGAGTTCATAGCGGCGGCCGAGTCGATTGGTTTCCAAGGAATCGGCACCTATCCACGCGGGGCCAGTACCTTCGTACACATTGACAGCCGTGAAGGCCGAGCGAGATGGGGGAAACCGATCCCTAGGCGCGAAAGCCGCTTCCAGCCAGAAGAGAAGAAGCAGCCAGCAAAGGCCGCAGCCAAGCAAACAGCGGTTGGAGGAGTCTCTACCGGCGCGGCTATGGAAGTCGCTGGCCAACTCAAGGCCGCACAATGGAGTCTGCCCGAAAACATCGGTGTCTACATCGGGCTGATTGGCGTCGCCATCACGATCGGGGTCATCGTCTACACCTTCGTGATCAAGGACGACGACTGATGCTCAAAACCAAAACACTCGCAATGATTGCTGGGGGCGCCTTGGTGGGCGCCTTTCTTCTTTATCAGGCCGGTCTTTGGATCGGCGAGAACCGCGGCGAAACCAAGCAGATCGCCAAGCAGAACGAAGCCAACCAGGAAGCACGATCCGAAATCAGAGAAAGGGTTAAAGATGCGATATCCGACATTGGCAATGCTGATAGTGACGCCGTTGATCGCCGCCTGCGAGAGCTTGCAGGCCACCGAGGAAGTGCAGACGACGGCGATATGTGCGGAGACGCGAGGAGCGCGTCAGGTCCATGCTGACAGCCTCCTAGGGCTTGGCTCGTCTCAGCAAGAGCAGAAGGCCAAGCGGACCGGCGTCAGGGCGCTCTCTGCCGTCGCTGGCGGCTGTGGCGAGCTTGAGGGGGGCATGTGATCAGAAAGCGAAGCGGTTACTCTGACAGGATCGCATCGGACCCTGTCATTACAATTTCCTCATCTGATCCTTGGATGACTGGAACCTCGCGCCATAGAAGCCCGCCTTCTGGATTGTTTCCGACCGACCAATAGACGGCCGTGAAAACGATCCAACGGCCGGGAGCGAGATTGCTGAAGCCGAAAGAGCCCTGGGCATTGCATCGAGTCTTTTTGAAAGAGTTCGGGTAGGCAACAGAGGGTTGTTTGCCGTTTACGGTTGGGATCGGCGCCTTGGCCTGCGCGAACAGAAGCCTCATTCTATCGCTTCCTGCGGTGTCGGGCATTAGAAAAACTTCGTTGCCCGCACATGTCACCACGCCGCCGCCTCGTTGTTTTATAAAAGCCTGACCAGATATTGATCCTGAACCTGGATAGTCTTGGCTCTGGAATTCTGTAGGCAGAATAGAAACTGGCACCTTTTCGGCTTGCTGTGGAGCGCAGGCGGAAACGAGGGTGGCGAAAGCAATGGCGAACAAGGCTCGGGTCATGAAATCCTCCTAATTACTGAACTTTGGTTGTCGGGCGCGGCGAAATCAAGGCTACCGCTCCAACCTAAGGTTAATCCTCTCGATCGCCGTCATCTCAGGTGATCCTCCGCAGCGCGGCTAAGGTGCCCTCAATCAGCGGTCTATCGCTTTCCACCCTCACCTCTACCAAGGTTGGGCGCAGACCATCGACTGTTTTGCGCTCTGGGCCCGGATCGGTTTTATATTGGACGTGCCATTCAACGGGCATTCTGTCGACATAAGCCAACACTCCTTCAAAGTCCGGGATCGCTTGAAGCTTCGAAAGAAGCCCTCGAAGCTCGGTCGCCGTTCCCGTCGAGATCTGTAAGATCCCCGGCCTCTCGATTAAGGCATCAAGTACAGCTTGAAAGTTGGTGCCGCTAGTTGCGACAGCAGCAACACTAGCTGACAGAAACTGACGCCTATCAATTCCCATCTTGGCCCCTAAAAGGTGTTCGCAAAATCCCTGTAAGCCATTGATTTTGTTGAGCGGGATTTTTGGTGTGTTCGCGCAAAAACCTATATGTTTTCAATCGCTTTGGTGGGATTTTGAATCCCCTGCGTCTACCAATTCCGCCACCCGGGCTAGGTACCACGCCGAGATAAACGCCGATCGTGCCGCATGCAAGCACCTTTACATCCCGTCCCCTGGCTTGTTAGGCGAGCCCTGTTGCCGGAGGAGAGGATTTCATGATCCGCAAGCTCTACGATTGGATCTTGGCCCTCGCTGAGAGGCCGGACGCCATGTATTGGATGGCCTTTGTCAGCTTCATCGAAAGCTCGGTTTTTCCAATTACACCTCTAGTGATGGTTATTCCAATGGTCCTTGCGCGCCCCGATCGGGCTTGGTTGATCGCAGGCGTCTGCACGCTATCCTCCGTCGCTGGTGGAGTTGGCGGTTGGCTGATCGGTTTTGGCCTCTACGAAGAGATCGGCAGACCTGTTTTGGAGTTCTACGGTAAGGCGGAAAAGTTCGCCGAGATCAGTGAGAAGTTCAACGAGTTCGGAACCGAAGCAGTGCTGATCGCCGCGATCACCCCGTTCCCCTATAAGGTTGTTACGATCTTTTCGGGCACAACCGGTCTGCCGTTATGGCAGTTGATCGGTGCCTCGCTCGTTGGTCGCGGTATCCAATTCTTCCTAGTCGCAGGTCTTCTCTGGAAGTTTGGCCCTCCGATCCGTGAATTTGTAGAAAAACGGCTCGCGTTCTTCGCGACTCTCTTTGTTGTGCTTCTGATCGGCGGCTTTTTGGCGATAAAGTACGTTCTATGACAGATTATGGACGAATCTTGCTGGCGAGCGTCGGCTCGTTTCTGTTGCTAGGCGGCGCGCTGATTTCACAGTTCATCGGCGGCTTGCCGCCCTGCCCCATGTGCATTTGGCAGCGCTGGCCGCATTTGGCCGCAATCTTGATTGGGGTGATCGCGATTACGATTGGCTGGCGCTTTCGGGGCGTCCTCGCCATCTTCGGTGGACTCGCAGCCTCGGCGACAGCTGCAATCGGATTCTTCCACGCCGGCGTCGAGCAAGGTTGGTGGGAAGGGCCCAGCACGTGCACAGCGGGCGATATCAGCTCGATGTCGACTGACGAAGCTTTCGCCCAAATGCTCCAAACACCGCTTGTTCGTTGCGACGAAATCGTCTGGCAATTCGGTCTAACGCTCGCGGGCTGGAACGGGGTAATATCGCTCGGTCTCGCTTGCTTGTGGTTCTGGACTGTCTACCAGCCTTTCAGCCTACCCCAACCTCAAGCCTCGAGTTCGACAACGCAATAAGAGAGAGCCTTCCTTTGACGGATCTTGTAAAAAGTCTCCTCGTACTATTGCTTTTGAATTGGTTTTCAACGGACAGCGTGCTTGCAGCCGAAGATGAAGGTCCGCTTAGAATCGTCAGTCTTTTGCAGACGGATTCGATCGAACGACTAGAGAACTTAAACCGGTTAGACGCTCTTTGTGGCTCTCCAGCCACTGACCCGACCTGCATCCAGCAAAACCTTTCTCCGACCACTCAAGCCATCGCGATCTATGCCGGGGCCGCCGATCCGAAACCCTTTGGCTTTTTCGTTATCACCTATACTCCCGGAGTCGGTCCTTCGGCATCGTATCTTATGCTGGAAAATGGCGGGCGGTCGCTGTTCCCATTTGAACCAGATATCTACGACTCCGATTGGGGGTACGGCCCGTTCTTTCATCAAACGCTGCTGCGGCAAACAGATGATTGGTATGAAATTGCGCTACCCGGCCCCGGCCGACCAACCGGCTGGATCAAGCTCGAGAACGCCACCGTCGCTGCCTTCTCGAACGGGGAGCTTGTGCGCATGACTGAGACGAACGAGGTTCGGATGATCTTGAAAGTAACTGAGCACCAGGTCGTGATGCGACCATTCCAACCCGCCGATATGTGGTGCGAAGTTGGAACACCCCCGCCGCTCGAAGACGTCTCGCCAATAACGATGCCAATTGATGCGCTTTATGACGCCAGAAAACGGCTCTTGATCACCTACGCATACACGAGAGGATGCTAGAGCGCGCTCAGCCTACAGACTCCCTGCAACACCTCAAAAGTACGACACCTAGTCTTCGAGTTCCGCGTCCCAGTAGAGGAAATCCAACCAACTCTCATGCAAGTGGTTGGGAGGGAACTTCCGACCTTTATTCTGTAAATCCCCTGCATCTGGTCTGCGTGGCGGTCGAGCCAGCTGCATGCCTGCTTGGCGAAGGGTCATGTTTCCCTTCTTCAAATTGCATTTTCCACAGGCCGCAACAACGTTCTCCCAGGTCGTCCGCCCCCCGCGAGAGCGTGGGATTACATGGTCAAAGGTCATCTCACCCTTTGCGCCACAGTATTGGCACTGGAACCCATCACGCAGGAACAAGTTAAAGCGGGTGAAGGCAGGATAACGCGCGGGTCTAACATAGTCGCGAAGTACAACGACCGACGGCAGCTTCATCACCATCGAGGGCGAGTGCACGACCTGATCGTACTCGGCGACAATCGACACCCTATCAAGAAAAGTGGCCTTAACAGCTTCCTGCCAAGGCCACAGCGAGAGCGGGAAGTAGGACAGCGGCCTGTAGTCCGCATTCAACACCAAAGCCGGGTGATCCCTGAGCCCTGCAGGCTGTCGCACATAACTCGTGGCGAAAGTCGCGTCCATGATCTCCTGCCTGGGCGGTCGATGCCGCTCTCTCCTGTGGGGCCACTATATCTCGCGGCCCTTCGGTGACAAGCCTCTAAATCCGGCGTTTTTTGCTCTGCGACGGATGTACCCGAAAGAAGTGACGCCTTCATGACGATTCACTCACACACAGAGTTTCCACAGGTTATGCACACATTATGGACAAACCTATCCGCAACCCACGGGTCGAACCAAAAGGAATGCGAGCAAGGCCCGCATACACCGTTGTCTAAGTGCTGCTGACGCAGCACGGCCCCATCTGCGCCGATCGCGCATCACATGAAGCCCGTGTCATCGGGAAAGGCCCGGGTGGGTGGGTGATGTGTCCGCGTAGCGGGCGCGAAGTCGCCCCCGGGTCTATCCCATCTCGAGCTTAATCCCCAGTTTATCGCACATGAACCCGAGCGCTAGACCAAGACCGTCTGGCCCGATCCCATGCCCCATTCCTTTTGACACATGGGTAAACACGTCGAAACCCGCAGCCTCGAGACCTTCCTGGGCCGCTGGCAGCGCCGCAACCGGGATGACCTCGTCCATATCACCGTGAATCAGCAGGATTGGTGGGCGGCTTTGGGCAAGGCCCAGATCCTCCTCCATCAAGCGACCTGAGAATCCGACAATTCCCGCGAATTGTTCCGCCCGGCGAGGACCGACCGCAAGACTCATCATGGTGCCCTGACTGAAACCGACCAAAACCGTCTCAGCCTCGGTCACCCCTTCTTCCTCGATGGTCTCCGTCAGATAGGTGTCCAGCGTCTCTGCCGCCCGAATATATCCCTCGCGCATTGCGTCCTCGCTGGAGCCATCGATCCAGGGAATGGGAAACCACTGATACCCCATAGGGTTGACGGAACATTTCTCAGGTGCGTTTGGTGCCCGAAATGCCGTATCCGGCATGTATTCGGCCAGAGCCTGGTGCAATCCGAAGAGGTCGTTCCCGTCTGCGCCAAATCCATGCAAAAGAATGACAAGCGACTTCGTTTCGCCAGAACGGGCCTCGGCCCGCGGACCGGTCAGTAGGGGCATGGTCTACTCCGTGATGCCTTCTCGATTTTTCGCTACCCGGTAGTAGGCCCAAAGCAGCCGCGCCGCAACGCCGCGCCAGGGCGACCATGCTTCTGCCATTTGGCGCATGGGTTTCTCGGCCGGGCGTTCCGGCAGAACGAAAAGCACTTTGCTCGCCTCCTGCAGCGCCAGGTCGCCCGGAGCGAAAACATCTGCCCGACCGACTGAGAACATCAGATAGATCTCCGCTGTCCAGGTCCCGATCCCCTTCACTGCTGTGAGCGTCGCAATCGCCTCCTCCTCCGGCATGCTCGCGAGGCCCTCGTAGTCGAGATCCGCATCCGCCAGCGCCTTGGCATAGCGGATCTTCGGGCGAGAGAGCCCACATCCGCGCAACGCCTCCTCATCCATCGCCAGCAGATTGGTGGGGTGCTGCGCCTCCTGCGCGTGAAGTTTCTGCCAAACCGACTCGGCGGCAGCGACCGAGAGCTGCTGCCCGCAGATCGCCTTCAACATTGCCGAGAACCCCTCTTCGCGGCGACGTAACGGAGGTCGGCCGGTTTGCGCGAGCGCGTGCGCGAATCGCGGCTCCTTGACGATCAGCCAAGCACAGCCTTCGTCTATGTCAGTGTCCGTCTCGATCAGGCGTCTCGTCATGCGCCCGACCCTGCGTCGTCCGGGCGTTCCGGTCAACATGGACAGCGGCGCCTTGGCCCCATATCAGAGGACGGACAGGAGGCCCCCATGGACGATCTACTCTATGATCTGACCGACGAGATCGGCACGATCACCTTCAACCGACCTGACAGCCGCAACGCCCTCACCTTCGAGATGTATGCCGAGCTTGCCCGCATCTGCCGTGAAGTACCTGCGGATGGCTCGGTCAAGGCGATCATCATCCGGGGCGCCGGCGACCGGGCCTTCGCGGCTGGCACGGATATGACCCAGTTCAGGGAGTTCTCGACCGATCAGGATGCGCTAGACTACGAAGCGCGGATGGATCAGGTACTCGGTGATGTCGAACGCTGCCCGATCCCCACCATCGCCGCCATCACCGGCGCTTGTACCGGGGGCGGAGCTGCGATTGCTGCCGCCTGCGACCTCAGGATCTGTGATGAACGGCTCAAATTCGGGTTTCCGATCGCCCGAACACTCGGCAACTGTCTCTCAATCGGCAATCTCTCCCGCCTCTCGGCTCTGGTTGGCTATGGTCGATTGCGCGAAATTCTGTTCACCGCGCGCTTGATCCAAGCCGACGAAGCCGAGCGGATTGGGCTGATCGCTGAAGTTCTTCCCGATGCCTCGGCGGTCCACGGCCGCGCGGCAGAGCTCGCCGCTCTGATGACATCCCACGCGCCACTCACTTTGCGCGCAACCAAAGAAGCCCTACGCCGACTGCGCAATGATGGGCCTCGGGCGGAAGATGCCGATCTGGTAACGCTCTGCTACATGAGCGCTGACTTCAAAGAAGGCATGGAAGCCTTCCTCAGCAAACGCCCGCCCATTTGGCAGGGCCATTAGACCTCATAGTGTGACTTCTCCGAAGAACGGTTTGCTTCTAGTTCTCCGGTAGCTTTTGCGTTAACAATCGAGCAGAGAGTTGGGCTAGGGAGCAGGGAATCGATGGCACCTCCGATTGACAACACTGTCGCCGCAGGCGTTTTGGCCGGCGTCACCATGATCGCTGCGGGCACCAGCAGCGAAGTCTCCGCTGCCAGCATCACACAAGGCCCGTTTGAGTACTCGATCTTTGTGTCCAGCCAGGGTGAACCGGGCTCAGACACAGACACTGCAATTGTGAATTTCGAGGGTTTCAGCGGCGCGGACCCACTGACCAGTGTCCTTCTTGATCACGATAGATCGTTCTCCGCAACCAACGATGGGAACGCCGATTTGGTCTTCACGCTCACGAGCAACAATGAAGGTCAATTTGCTGACCTTAATGTTGGGAACGGCGAAAACGATCCATTCCAAGTCGACCTGCTGGCCGCGATCGCGGGTTTCGATTTCTCAGAGGATTTCTTCATTCAGGTCGAGGCAACTCTGCAAAATGGGGAGTCTGTATTCACGTCCGGCGGCTCGGGCATATCGGTTACCTTTGTTACCGCCGAGGTCCCGCTTCCCGGGGCGGCCATCGGGCTTCTGACCGGGGTCGCGGGGCTTGCGGGCGTCTCGCTGCTGCGCCGTCGCAGGGATTGATCCGGCGGAGCCCAGCGTGACCGACAACCTGGCCCAAGGCCGCACCGCCATGGTGTTCGGCACGCCGATTGCCACTTACGAATGGCCTGACAGCGAGGCGCTGAACAATGAACTTCGCGCGCTAATCTTGGAGAAAGAAGCCGCCTCGGACGGGATTGCCCGTTCGAATGTCGGGGGCTGGCACTCGGACCTCGACCTGCTGAAATGGGATCATCCGGCAGCCAAAACATTTGGCGAGCGCATCGCCAGTTTCGCCCAAGACCTCACGGCAGTCGCGATGGCGGGCGGCGAGGAAGACAGCCTGAAGCTCGGCCTCGCCATGACCGCATGGGCCAATGTCTCCCGCGATGGGCATTACAACTCAGTCCATGATCATCCAGAAGCCCATTGGTCCGGCGTCTATTACGTCAGCTGCTCAGGCCGCGATCCAGAGATCCCCAGCAACGCCCAGCTCGAGCTGCTCGACCCGCGCACAGGCGTGAATATGCGCAGGCTACGCGGCTCAGTCATGGAGGGGCGGATGGTCATCGACCCGCTTCCGGGCCTCATGGTCTTTTTCCCAAGCTGGCTGAAGCACCATGTGCACCCCTATCGCGGCACGGGTGAGCGGATCTCGATCAGCTACAACATCCAGGTTCAAATGGCCGATACGTCCGAGCAGGGCTGAAACCACCGCAGGCTCCGGCCGACGTCGAACACAAGACCTATCGATTGACACGCCTCCTGTTTTCCGCCGAGCCTGTTTGAGTTGCAAGGGGGAGGCATATGACAAGCAATTACTCGACCGGAGCAGAGGCAATGGTGCGGATGCTCGCCGCTCATGATGTGCGACACATCTTCGGGCTCTGCGGTGATACCTCGTTGCCGTTTTATGACGCGCTTGCCCGGCTCGACCATCCGATGGCTCATATCCTGACCCGCGATGAACGCCACGCCGCTTATATGGCGGACGCCTATGCGCGGGTCACCGGCAAGGTCGGGATCTGTGAAGGGCCATCGGGCGGCGGCGCCACGTACATCCTACCCGGCTTGGTCGAAGCGAATGAAAGCTCCGTGCCCATCCTAGCAATCACCACCGATGTTGCGACGACCTCTGCCGGACGGTTTCCGCTGACAGAACTCGATCAAGAGGCGCTGTTTCGACCGCTTACCAAGACAAACGGCGTGATCCCTGCGGCGGGCCTGCTGCCCCGAATGGTCCGCAAAGCGTTTCGGGAGATGACGACTGGCAAGCCCGGCTCGGCTCATCTCGGCCTGCCCTTCGATGTCCAGAAAGCCGAGGTGCCCGAAGAAGAGATCTGGGCCGATGCCCAATTTGGTCAGTTCCCTGCCCTGCCATCCGCACCAGATCTGGCACAGTCCGCCGCCCTGCTCCAGGCGCTTCTGGCGGCCGAACGGCCCGTGGTTATCTGTGGCGGCGGCGTGGTGCTGGCGGATGGCATGGACGCGCTTTCCCGCTTCGCCACGGCCTTGGATCTGCCGGTTGCCACAACCGTCAGCGGTCAAGGCGCTCTCGCTGAGAGCCACCCCAACTGCCTCGGCGTGGTTGGTTCGAATGGCGGGCAGCCCGCGACCCGTGCGGTGGTGGATGCCGCAGATCTAGTGCTTTTTATTGGCTGCCGCGCGGGCTCCGTGACAACCGAGCGCTGGCGTAGCCCGCCCCCAAACACCCCGATCCTGCACATCGACAACGACCCGAGGGTAATCGGCGCCTGCTACGACACAAAGGTCGGCATTGTTGCCGATGCGAGGTTGGCCCTTGAGGCGTTGAACCGATTGCTAGAAGACGTGCCCGAGATCAGCTTCAACGGCCAAGCTATCGTTCAAACGGCTCTCGCGCAAAAATGGCCTTCGTTCCAGGATCTTGCGACGCGAAGTGACCAACCGATCGTACCTGAACGCGTGATCAGCAGCCTTGTCCATCTCCTGCCCGAAGACGCTGTGATCTGTGCCGACCCCGGCACACCGTGCCCCTATTTCTCGGCTTGGTATGCCTGGCCCAAAGCGGGGCGTCATTTCATCACCAACCGGGCGCATGGTGCCTTGGGCTATGCGCTTGGCGCCTCGATTGGGGCCCAGATCGGGCGGCCAAACTCCAAGGTCGTTTGCGCGACCGGTGATGGCAGCTTTGGCATGTCGGTCGGCGAGTTGGAGACAATCACTCGACTGGGCCTTCCGATCACGATCATCGTCTTCTCCAACAGTGTCTTTGGATGGATCAAGGCGGGGCAGAAGTCCGGATTTGACGCGCGTTATTTCTCGGTCGACTTCAGCCGCACCGATCACGCAGCGGTCGCTGCCGCCTATGGTTTGAAGACTTGGACTGTGCGCGATCCCAATGAGTTAGTGAGAGTTCTTAAATCCGCAATCACCCATGACGGCCCCACACTTGTCGATATTATCACCCAACCACTGCAAGAGGCCGCCGCCCCCGTCTCTGAATGGGTCGCATGACGCGCCTGGCGCTGACCTTTGCAATCTCAGCGGCGGGCGTCGCTGTCTTCGAGTTTCTGGGCCTGCCTCTGCCCTTTCTCCTCGGACCTCTCGCGGCCTGCCTCATCGCAGCCCTCGCGCAAGTCCCAATGCGCGATGCAGGCCAGCTAAGTGCAGCTATGCGAACCGTGCTCGGTGTTGCCGTCGGCGCATCCATCACACCCGCTTTGCTGGGGCGTTTGCCCGAAATGGCTTTGTCGGTCGCGCTGATACCGCCCTTCATCCTTCTGATAGGGCTGATCGGTTACCCGTTCTTTCGCAAAGTTATCGGGTTCGATCATGCGACGGCGTACTACTCGGCCATGCCGGGCGGTTTCCAAGACATGGTGCTTTTTGGCCAAGAGGCTGGCGGCGATGTCCGCGCATTATCGCTCATCCATGCCACGCGGGTTCTGATTATTGTCGTCTCAGCGCCAATCCTGTTGACCCAAGTTTGGGGCGTCGGCCTTGACAACCCGCCCGGCGCGCCTGCCGCGAGCATCCCATTGAGCGAGCTTGGCCTGATGCTCGCCGCGGCGCTCATCGGGTGGAAAGCAGGCGAAGCATTGGGCCTGTTCGGCGCCGCGATCTTGGGCCCACTCATCGTGACGGCCGCCTTGAGCCTCACGGACGTTATCCATTTCCGCCCCCCAGCCGAGGCGATCTTGGCCGCTCAGTTCTTCATCGGCACCGGGATCGGTGTGAAGTATGCTGGCGTCACTCTGGCCGAACTGCGCCGCGACGTTCTCGCAGGGATTGCCTATGTTCTTATGCTCGCCGGGCTCGCCTTTGCTTTTGCCAGTCTGGTCGCTTGGGCAGGCTTCGCCGGATCGCTCGACGCGTTTTTGGCCTTCGCGCCCGGCGGTCAGGCCGAGATGGCGGTGCTAACAATTATTGCGGGGGCCGATCTCGCATATGTGGTTACTCATCATCTAACCCGGATCGTCATTGTAATCGCCGGCGCACCAATTGCCGCGAGGTTATTAAAGTGATACGATTAAAACTGTTGTTCAAGAGTATGTTGCATTCTGGATTTCAGACATAAATCTTCCTGTGGAACAGCTTCAATGCTGCCAAATGAACCTTCGGAGCAAGATCCCCGTAGCTCGGACACGAGCCAGGCGACCGATGTTGGCGACGGCTTCGGCTCAGGTACAGTCTCTAGTGGAGACGATCTGAGCTCCGCCACTCCGATGATCGATACGCATGGCGCCAGCGACGACTTCCCAACAGGCCAACAGTCTGTTCGCCTGCCAGATGGTGCAGAGATTACCTTATCTAGGGGAACTTTGCGTCTGGATGATCCAATGGAGATCATTCGAGACACGATCTCCCATGGTGTTACCGGCCTTTGCCACGGCACCCGGATTAGAACCCCGGACGGAGAGAAAGCCATCGAGACGCTAAAGCCTGGTGACCTGGTAGAAACACTCGATAGCGGTGCCCGACAAATCCGTTGGATTGGAATTCAACGGTTTTGCGGTAAGGGCATCCTCGCCCCAATTGCTCTGGCAGCCGGATCACTGGGTTCTCATGATGAACTTTTCCTGATGCCTGAGCAGCGGGTTCTTATCCGCGACTGGCGCGCAGAGCTTCTATTCGGCGAACCTGAAGTGCTCGTACCAGCACGAGACTTGGTCAACGATACAACAATCCGTCCAGCGCCAACTGCCCAAGCGACTGCCTATCAACTTCTTCTGGATCATCACGACTTGATCCAATCGAGCAAGCTCGAGACTGAGAGCTTCATGCCGTCCGAACAGAGCCTTATGGTCATGAATGATCCGGCTCGTCTGGCACTCTTTGCTCTACATCCCAGCTTGCGTCGGGCACCTGATCAGGGTTTTGGCCCCGCTATTCGCCCGACGCTACGTCCTTGGGAAGCAAAGTACCTGATGAGTTGATCAGCCAGTCGCCAAGAAAATCATCGCCCCAATCCCCCAGAAAGAAAGCTGGAAGTGGGTGTTCTGGGCCCACTCGTGAAAGTACCAGTAGGCGAAGTGGTTCCCGGCAACCAGCATCCCGGCCCAAATGCTGGTGAAGCCTAGCGCGGCAAGGATAGCGATTGCTTTGGCCGTGTCTTCATCGGTGATCCCGAAGACCGCCAGAGCCATCCAGGCAACACCGATCCACAGAGAAACTGTGACAACAAACTCCATAGAGACGATGAACCAGAACAGGGACTTCTGGATCTTCCGGCTCTGGATCCGGCGATGCTGGATCAGAGCAAAATCCATCGGAGCCTCATGCTCCATACGTTGGAGTTCCAACACCTGCGAGGTGAAGATCTCATTCATTGACGGGTGAAAGATATTGTCCCGAACGCCGACGGTCAGCCATGCTGCAAGAAAGGCGGTCAGGCATGTTTGCGCGATCAAGATGGCGACATCCATACTCAAGACCTCTTTTTTGGGGTTATGCGGCGCGAGATATCACCGCGGCGCCAACCTAGCCAAAGGATAGCGGGCCGTCTCCTCCAAAAGCGTCGCAAGTCCCTGAATTGCGACATTTGCGATCCGCGCACCGATCTCCGCCGTCGCCGCCGCCGCGTTGCCCGCAACACCTGCCGGATGGATATCCTGCGCCATCCAGGCCACGGCCGGCGCGCCGGTCAGGCGCAGAACCTCGTTGTCAGCATGGACATCATAGGTGCTGGGCCGGAAGTCCTGAGCCTGATTCATGCGCACAAGATCCGGACGGAAATGGAGCATCAACGATGTCTCCGACTGCCCACCATGAATGCCGTGTGCTGCTTCTGCAGCAGGGATTGCATCGTCGGGAAAGCCGCAATCCCACCAGTTCGCTGCGATCGCCAGCATGGCATGGCGGACGCGCAGTTCCCGTGCCACGATCTGCATGACCTGGGGCTGACCCCCATGGGCGTTGAGAAAGACGATCTTCCTGACACCTGCCCGGGCCACGCTTTCGCCAATCTCCGTCCAGAGGTCGAGCAGCGTTTTGGTTTCCAGCGTCAGCGTGCCGGGATAGGCGAGATGCTCGGTCGATTTGCCGACAGCCTGGGTCGGGAGAACCAGAACATCCGCGCCCGAAGCCTCCGCCCCTTGGCGCGCAATCTCTTCCGCAATCACCGCATCGGTGGAGAGCGGCAGATGCGGGCCATGCTGCTCGATCGCGCCAACGGGGAGGAGCGCGATGGTAAGCTCCGGATCCATCCCCTCAAAATCCGTCGTCGTGAGGTCGGACCAATAGCGCATCAGATTTCCTCCGCCGCGATGACTTCCACTTCGACCAACAATTCCGGGCGCGCGAAGCCTGAGACAATCATAAGCGTCGAGGCCGGTGGCTGGACAAGATCCACGATGAACCGGTCCCGCGCGGCCATGTACCCGGCCAGATGCTCACGCCCGGTGACGAAGGCAGAGAAACGCACGATGTGGCGGCGGTCCATGCCCGCCTCTCGCAGGATCGCTTCGACATTGGCAAGCGCGACCTCGGTCTGACCTTCGGCATCAGACGGGATCGAGCCATCCTTCCTGACACCCAACTGGCCCGAACAGACCACCAGCCGCGCGCCCGGGGCGATTTCGACCCCGTGGGCGTATCGCGCAAACGGTGCATAAATCGAGCTTGGACTGAGGGGTTTCATGCATTCACCGAGAAACTGAGTATCGGTAACGCTGACCACCGTTAAGGTCGAAATCCGGGTCCTCCCAAGCGATCATCTTGCCGGGGTTCAACAGCCCTTCCGGATCGACACGGCGCTTGAAAACGACGTGATCGGGGTTCGAATGCCCGCCCCCGCCTTCCTCAATCGTCGATACATGGGGGGAGTAGTTCGGGCATCCCTCTGCCTCGTGGATCGCCATGATCTCATCCAGGCGCTCAGGCGTGGTAAATCGCACCAGCGGCAGGCCGGAGAAGTACATCTCCCCCCCGCCCCGCAGGAATTCGACATGGACGGGGACTTCCTCGCCAAAGATTTCGATCATCCGCTGAATGCGGGCAATCGGATCCGGCCCAGGATACCCAACCTGCAAATAGGTGATCGAGGGGTCAACGCGCAGCGCCCTTAGTGTCGTGTGGTTCCAACCGAGAGAGAAGATATGCGGTACGCCCTTCTTCTCCTCGTCGGTGGCCGTGTCCATGCGGTAGCGCACTTGCCCACCATGCTTGCCGACCACATGCAGCATCGGGTCGATGCTTTCCGGCGCCACCATGGCGAAGAGGACGTGATCCTGCTCATCCAGGAACTTCTGATGGCGCTTGAAGTAGGTATGCGGAACCGGCGCCTGAACCGCGCCCAACTCTCGCAGTAAAATACCATCAGCCTGGCCGAGTTCTTCCCCACAACGAAGGACAGCGTCGAATTTATCAAAAGAAACAAGTACATCCACCCAGTTATGAGCTGGCGCCAAGGGTAACTCGATCTCTGTAATGATCCCAGTCGTGCCATAGGCGTGGTGGGCGAGCATCACATCCGGCCCCGTCAGATCGATCAGTTGAGGCTCGGCCTCCATAGTCGCGATGCGCAGACGAAGAATGTTGCCCAGATCCTTCAGCCCACCCCAATGGATCGAGCCAACCCCGGCGGAACCTCCGGCGATGAAGCCACCGACGCTAGCTGTCTCGACTGTGGAGGGGAACATACGCAGTTCACGCCCCTCCTCCCGTGCAGCTTTTTCCAACTCCCATAAGACCACGCCCGGCTCGACCACGGCACGGCCATTGGCGATGGATTTGATCTGCTTCAGCCCCGAGAGGTCCAGCAAGGCGCCCCCCGCCAGCGGCATCGCCTGACCGTAGTTCCCGGTCCCCGATCCACGCGGGGTCACTGGAATGCGCCGTTTGAAACACTCGGCGAGGACCGTCAGAACCTCTTCCTCGTTGCGCGGCATGACGAGGAGGTCGGCCGTGACATCGTCCAATTCCACTTTCAAGATCGGCGAGTACCAGTAAAAATCCCGCGACTTCATCTGCACGCGGCGGGGATGCGTCTCGGTGGCGATCTCGCCCAAGGCAGAGATCAGATCGTCAATCGGGTAACTCATCGAGCCCCTCCAAGCCGTCTAACTCCGCATACTCTGGCAGAGGTGGATCGATTGGCAAGCCATCGCGAATGACAATCCGATCCGATTGCGGGCGGGAAATTGCCTCATCCCAGGCGCGGGCATTGAGGACAATCAGATCTGCTGAGGCGCCCGGCGCGATACACCCGGCCTCGACGCCGATGATCTCTGCCGGGATGCGTGAAACCGAAGCGGGCCAGTCGCCGACCGGGTGGTCGAGATGCTGCATAAGGGTCGCGAATCGGTAGATCTCCCACAGATCCAGGTCGCCATAGGCGTTGAAGGGATCGCGGGTGTTGTCAGAACCAAAGGCCACCTTCATGCCCGCCGCGCGGATCTCATGCACCGGTGCTACTGCACGGAGGCGTGGCGTTTTTTCATTATGCCGATCAAGCAGATAGGCATTGCAGAGCGGCAGAGAGACCACACTGATCCCGGTGCCTTGCGCCATCTCCAGCACTCTCCTCAAACCGTTGGTGGTGTATCCCGATAACGCGCAGCAATGACCGCACAGCACAGGCCCCTCGAAGCCGGTCTGACGGACGGCCTCTGCGACTATCGCAAAACCACGTGACGAGGGGTCGGTCGTCTCATCCACATGGAAATCGAGCGCCAACCCATGCTTTTCGGCCGTTCGAATGAACCCTTCAAGGCGTTTTGGCAGATCCGGCTGATCCTCGCGAAACGCCCGCGCGAACGCCCCCAATGCCGCGCCGGGGAACGGTTTCAGCTCGCGCGCAATCCGTTCCAACAGTTCCGGATCATCTGCATTGTAGCTGCCGAGGAGCGGTGCCGGTTGCAGAGTGATCCGTCCCGCCCATTCCTCGGCGATTTCGCGCACCAGCGACAGGATGTTCGCACCACTCTCACCGCCCATATCCAGATGGGTCCGCATCGCGACGGTGCCGTGGGCGTAGGCCGCACGGAGACCGAACTCCATTCGTTGGCGGATATCCTCAAGCGTCCAATGCGCCTGACGATCCGTCCAGGTCGCATCGATTGCGCCGGCGAAAGTACCATCAGGATTGGGGGTGCGAGACCAGATGTGCCCCTTGTCGAGATGTGTATGACAATCGACCAAGCCCGGCAAAACAATCCGACCGCCGAGGTCCACGCCTGAGTTTCCTTTCGGCGACTCCAACTTGACGATTTTGCCTTTCTCAATGGTCAGATCTGCCCGGACCAAGCCATCTTCCGCCTCGGTTAGTGTCGTGCCTATCAGACAAGCGACGGGAAGCCTGCAATAAGAGAGATGCCAGCGCCCTGTGCCGGCTGCTTCTGCCAGGGCGGTAAATCTTTCAGCTCTTGTCATAGGGGTTCTCACCCTTGCGGAACGTAAGGCGGATCGGCACGCCAGAGAAATTAAAATCCTCCCGCAAGCCATTGACGAGATAGCGTTGATACGCTGCAGGCACTTCGTCAGCCCGAGGGGAAAAGACCAGAAAACTCGGTGGGCGGGTTTTGATCTGGGTTATATATCGAAGTTTGATCCGCCGGCCGCCTGGGGCCGGGGGTGGGTGGCGAGTGATCATCCCCGCGAGCCAGTCGTTGAGCTTGCTGGTGGAGATCCGCGTGTTCCAGACCCGGTGCTGCTCTTCGATTGCCGTCTTGAGCCGGGACACGCCGCGCCCGGTCAGGCCGGAGAGCAGAACCACGGGTGTGCCGGAGAGCTGTGGCAGTAGCGTGTTCGCTCGCTCACGAAGCATACGGGCGCGGGCATCGCGATCTTCGGCCAGATCCCATTTAGACACCGCGTAGACAACCGCCCTTCCCTCACGCTCCGCGAGATCCGCTATCCGCAAGTCCTGAGTTTCAAACGCATTTTCCTCGTCCATCAGGACGACGACGACCTCGGCAAAACGGATCGCGCGGGTCGCGTCGGAGGTGGATAGACGTTCGAGCTTCTGCTGCACTTTCGCCTTTTTGCGCAGGCCTGCGGTGTCGAAGATTTTGAACCGACGCCCCTCCCACTCGGTCTCGAGCCCGATCGCATCGCGGGTGATCCCGGCCTCGGGCCCGGTGAGCAAGCGATCCTCACCTAGAATCCGGTTCACCAGGGTCGATTTGCCTGCGTTCGGACGTCCCACTACAGCGATCTGGAGGGGCCGGTTCTCAGCCAGTTCATCGGCGTCCATATCCGGATCGAAGGCCTCGTCCTGATCTCGATCGGCGAAGCGTTCGGCATGAGGGGCGAGCGCTGCATAAAGCTCCCCCATCCCCTCGCCATGTTCGGCAGAGACGCCGATCGGCTCACCAAGACCGAGCGAGAAAGCTTCGTAGATCCCCGCCTCGGCGGTGCGCCCTTCAGCTTTGTTCGCGGCCAGAATCACTTCGGCCCCCTTGCGGCGGAGAAGTTCTGCCAGGGTTTCATCGGTGGGGGTCACTCCGGCACGGGCATCGACTATGAAGAGGCAGACATCCGCCATCTGCACTGCCCGCTCGGTCAATTTGCGCATCCGCCCCTGAAGGCTTTCGTCGGTGACTTCCTCGAGACCCGCGGTATCGATCACCGTGAACTCCATATCGCCAATCCGCGCTTGGCCCTCGCGCATGTCGCGTGTAACGCCCGGTTGATCATCGACCAAAGCAAGACGTTTCCCAACCAACCGGTTGAAAAGCGTGGATTTCCCTACATTGGGGCGGCCGATAATGGCGACGGAGAAGCTCATGCCCGCCTTATGGTCGAGCAACAGGGTTTCGGCAAGCTCTCAACGCGTTGGGCGCTGATGCAAAGCGGCGATCCGGGTGAAGCGGCGAAACTCCTCATTCTCCCCCCACGGATCGATGATTTGCTGAACGGCAGACACGAAGTCGCGTTTGATCTCCACAAGGCGGTCTTTTGCTTGTCGGTTCTCCGCTTGCTCAAGGTAGTTAAGGCTGGTGACCACATCATACCCCTCGACAAGTGCATCGAGGAGAGGATCGCGAAAGCCTCGAAAAGCAGGTGGTTTGTCGTTCCCATAAGCATCGTGCTGCAAGTTTGGGAAGTGCCAGCGCCCGCGATCGGCAAGGGATGAAAGTCGGCTACGGATGGTTTGACGACGGTCAAAGAAGCTGGGGTCGGAAGTCCTCGCGGGATCCAGCTCTGCCAAGTGAACCGCATCTGCGAGGCAGTCGCTGGCCTCACCAGCCCAGACGCGAATTTGGGCGATATAACCACGCCTCCAAGAGGCGACCTCGACATCGCTTGTCAGCTTTTGCGTGCGCTGCGCACGCAGTGCGAAGATCACACTGATAAGGGCGGCTGCGAGCGAGACAAGAACCGAAAGAAGGCCTGTAAAGGTCTCGGTCAGCTCGAACACCATTGCCGGTCAGCCTCCGTTGTCAGCGCAAGGCGACTAGATCGCCCCCATCGGTGAGCACATAGACCACCCCGCCAGCCGAAACCGGTCCGATACTGGCGCCATCGGGCAGATCCAGAGTAATGCCCCCCTCACCAGTCACAGGATCAAAAGACCACAGGTTGCCTAGGGAATCGGTCACTATGACCTTTCCGCCGACAGCAATCGGACCCGAGTAGGTGATCGGATCCTCTAAATCTTCTTCATCTTCAAAAGCTGGTAGCGGCGTTATCCAAAGTGTCGCTCCGTCACGCAGATTGACACGGTGCAGCTCTGCAAGATCGCTCATCATGAAGAGCGTATCCTCCACCGGCCACAGCGGTTTGGTTGCGCCAAGAGACCGTGTCCAGACCCGTGTGCCACTGCGCCCGTCGATCGCAACCAGTCGCCCACTTTGGTTCGCGGCCAAAACGAAGGGGCCGGCGACGGTCGGATCTCCTGTGATATCAGTGATCGACGAGCGGGCCAGGCCGCGACGCCCGCCGGTTAAAACAGCGCTCCAGACCGAGCGGCCCGTCCCCACATCCAAAGCCAAAAGCTCACCTGACGAATACGGGAGGACTACAAGTCCGCCGGCGATCGCTGCTGTCGAGCCACCAAGGATACCTGCATCCGCACTGACACCTTGGTTCCTCCACAAGAGCTCGCCCGTAGCCGCGCGCATTGCGTAAGCCTGATCGTCCCGCGCAACGGCGACGACAATTCCATTCGCAACGCTCGGGGCCGCCCGAAACGGTGCGGAAAACTTCTGCTGCCAGATCGTCTCACCGCCGGAAAGCGAAAGGGCTGTTATCTCACCAAAGCCAGTGCTGACGAAGACAGTCTCCCCCTCCGCCGCTAGACCCCCGCCAAAGCCTTCCTCGCCATCTTCCTCTTCCGGGGTCAGGTCAACCTCCCAGCGCAAAGAGCCTGAAGCGGCATCGAACGCGCTAACCTGGGAGGCCGCGTCGAGGGTGACAACTGCACCGCCAGCCACAATCGGTGGCGAGGTGATCCAGCTTTCATCGCTGTTGCCCTGCCCCGCATCAGCCCGCCAAGCGATCGAGAGTGTCGGCGGACCGGCGATATGCCCGCTGTTGTGGCTCGCTGTGCCGCTGGTTTGGGTCCATTCGATGAGTGGAACCGGGCTACTGAGCGGGCGCGCGTTGCCGCGTGCGATATCCTGCTCGGTTTGGCGGATTTTGATCCGCTCTCCCTCAAGGATCTCCTCATCGTCAAAAATACCACAAGCAGTGAGAGTAAGTGATGCTGCGACAAGACAGATCAGCCGCATGGGGCGGGAAAAGGTCGTACTCATCAACGCGCTCACTCGGTAACGGCGCCACCAGAGGCGCGCAAAAGCTGTTCCGCACGGGCTTGAAGATTCCCAGTACGCTCTGGATCGGCCATGATGGCCCTCAGATCGGCATGCGCATCGTTCACTTGATCATCGTTCAAGAGCAAGACGGCGCGAAGTTCCAAAGCCAACAGTCGATAGGGGCGCTCTGGCCCGGTCAGCGGATCGATCAACGCTAAGAGGTCTTTTGGCGGCTCTTGAACTGCTCTGAGCCGCAAGATCCTGAGTGCTGCTAGATCAGCGAATGCGAGCGAAGCCTCTGGGTTCTCAGCGACTGCGTTGTAGTGGCGAAGAGCTGCTTCGACATTGCCCGCAGCGACCTCTATCTCCGCTAGGCGCAAATGGCCCAATATCGCTGCTCCGCCCGTCAGGGCATCTTGATTGTCCTCGATGACGAGAGGATCCGCACTCAGGAGAACACGTCCAATCTCCTCCCGCGCTTGGCGATCTTGTTCCTGTTTCCAATTCCAGGCCGCCGCTGCGCCCACAATGAGGATGATGAGGACCGCTATGTAGGGCCCCCACTTCTTGAGCATCCGGTTCATCCGGTCGCGCTCAATCTCCTCGTTCACCTCGCGAATGAAACTGTCGGTGTCGCTCACCGGCGTGCCTCCGTTTTTGTCTGGCGGCGGACCATAGTGCGGGTCTGGCGCTTAAGGAAGGGGTTTTAGCGGTTAGGGATCTCGCCATGCCAAACATCTCCGTCAGGCCAGGGCAAAATAAGCAATCTCAACGTGATCGCTGCTGCCGGCGGGAGCAAGTATAGGCACGTGGTTACAAAGGATGGAAAATGCTCCAGCGCACCAAGCGACAGCAAGATGTACCAACATGTCCAACCAACGAGCATGTGGATTAGCGAGAGCCAACGGAACTTTCTAGCAATCGCCCGTGCT
>JBCDAQ010000007.1:0-43908 GCA_039185285.1 Pseudomonadota bacterium | reverse complement strand
CGGCGGGTGCTGTCTTTCTCGTGCAGCGGACAGTTTCCTGGTGGCCTAACTTTTCTCGCGGGAGCTGGCTCTGCATTCGCTCGTGGGCTTATGCACCTGGCACCCACCTGGTTTTCCAGGCTCGCGAGGATCTGAAACCGCCACGGTCACGACGGGCCCGCCACCTGTCTTCGTTAATGGCGCGGGCCTGATCAAAACGTTCAGATACTCAACGACCTTTGCCGCCCATGTTTCTCGTTGAGATGTTGAGGAGAGCTGGCTCATCAAAATCTCCAGTCGGCATGAGCGTTAGAGGGTCCAAACCTGGGGTATGAAACGAGGCCAAGCCGGTCGACCGCTTCGGTTCGCAGGATCTGCCGTTTTGAGGGCCGCTTTGCGAAGCTTGATCCAGCTTCACTCGTTTCTTGTCGCAAGTCATCGGAATCTCCGCTCAGACGGGTTTGCTGGCGAAGACGAGAATGCCGAGGTTTTTGATCTATTTCTGTAAAGGTTGCTACAGCACTCCACTTGCATCTCGTCCAGCGAAATTGCAGGAGAGAGAAGACTGATTTCTGAGGATCCGCCCATGACCGAGTTGACCATCCGCAAGCCTGATGACTGGCATCTACACTTGCGGGACGGCGCGATGCTCGAAGGGGTGGTGCACTGGTCGGCACGCGATATTGCGCGTGCGATTATCATGCCTAATCTCGTCCCGCCGGTCGTTACCGGAGCACAGGCCAGCCAGTACCGGGAGCGTATCTTAGCCGCAGCGCCGGGGTTTCAGCCCCTGATGACACTCTATCTGACCGATACGACCGATCCCGAGGACGTTGTTTCCGCCTATGAGGCGGGGATTATTAAGGCTGTGAAACTCTATCCAGCTGGTGCAACAACAAATTCGGACAGTGGTGTGACGAAGATCGACCGGGTTCGCGGTGTGTTGGAGCGGATGGCTGAGATGGGTATCCCGCTCTGTATCCACGGTGAAGTTACAAATCCGGAGGTCGATATTTTTGATCGCGAAAGGGTCTTTATCGATACGGTACTTGAGCCCATGCGCCAACATCACCCGGCGCTGCATATCATTCTCGAGCACATCACGACGGCCGATGGCGCCGAGTACGTCCGTGCGACCCAGAACGTAGCTGCGACTATTACGACGCACCATCTGATCATCAATCGTAACCACATGCTCGCGGGTGGAATTCGGCCACATTACTACTGCCTTCCCGTGGCCAAACGCGAACGTCATCGCCAGGCTTTGAGGCATGCGGCGATCTCGGGCGATCCGCATTTTTTCTCGGGTACTGACAGCGCGCCTCATGTGGATGCGGCGAAAGAGACCGGTTGCGGTTGCGCTGGCTGTTTCACGGCACCCAACCACTTGGCCTGCCTCGCCCATGTGTTCGAGGAAGAGGGCGCCCTGGACAAGCTTGAGGGGTTCGTGTCGCTGCACGGAGCGGCTTATTACGGGATGGAGCCCAACTCAGAAACCATCACATTGGTCCGCGAGGACGCGCCGGTGGCTTATCCTGACAAAATTGACACTGGCGCTGGGCCGGTCACTGTGTTCGACCCAGGCTTCCCGCTGCATTGGCGGGTCAAGGAGAGTTCATGATTGCTCTGACATTTCCCGACCGCGCGCTGATGGCCGATCAGATGGCCAAGATGCTGCTTGAAATACAGGCGGTGCATTTCCGGGCCGACGAGCCTTATATGCTGACATCTGGCATCGCGAGCCCGGTTTATATCGACTGTCGGAAGTTGATCTCCTACCCAAGGATCCGATCGACAGCGATGGATTTTGCGTGCTCGTTACTGGCGCAAGATGCGGGTTTTGAAGCATTCGACGCGGTAGCCGGCGGAGAGACGGCGGGCATTCCGTTCGCTGCTTGGATGGCGGAGCGATTGGCGC
Organism: Pseudomonadota bacterium; assembly: GCA_039185285.1. Classification (GTDB taxonomy): domain Bacteria; phylum Pseudomonadota; class Alphaproteobacteria; order Rhodobacterales; family Rhodobacteraceae; genus Thermohalobaculum. Next base: position 42,011 of record JBCDAQ010000007.1, on the reverse strand, counting down.
TTCCGATGCAGTATGTTCGCAAGAAGCCAAAAGGCTTTGGTCGCGATGCGCGGATCGAGGGCGTGATTTCGGAAGGTCAGAAAGTGCTCCTGGTCGAAGACCTGACGACCGATGGGGGTTCCAAAGTGAACTTCGTGAATGCGATCAGAGAAGCCGGGGCTGACTGCCAGCACACGATTGTACTGTTCTACTACGATGTCTTTCCAGAAGTGCCGGCCAAACTCGCGGCGCAGGACATACGACTTCACTATCTGGCGACTTGGCGCGATGTGCTCGCAGCAGCTCGCGCAGGGAACTATTTCGACACGCATACAATGGACGAGGTGGAGAAGTTCCTTAACGCGCCCTTGGCCTGGTCGGCGGCCCATGGCGGGATTTCGGAGATCACCATCTGAGAGCCACCGGGATGCGCGCTCCCCTGAAAACTTTGCGCGAGATGTCTGTGGTCGCGAGAACCCACCCACCCGCGCGCATCCCGGTGGCGTTCAAACCTTTTGTCTTGCCATTGGATTGACGATCGCTGCGCCGAAGATCAGGACGGCAGCGGCAATGAGAGATGGGATCGCGAAGCTGCCGCTCAGCTCCTTCAACCAGCCAGCCAAGCCGGGCCCAATCATTTGACCGATCCCGAAGCAGGCAGTCATGATGGCCATAATCGCTCGGCCATCCCCTGAGGACCGTTTGGCGGCCTCTTGGAAGCCCAGAGCGGTTAGCCCCATGAAGGTGCCGCCAAGGAGCAGACTAGCCGTTAGCATGGCTGCCCAACCTGGTAGGACCGACACGGCAACACCGATTGCTTCCAGAACCATAGCAAGCTGATAAACCCTAATGCCGTTAATCCTCCTGGCAATCCAGGTCCATAGCGCTACTGAAGGGATGGCAGCGATCCCGACGATCGACCAGATAAGTGTTTCGCCTTCTCGTCCAGTACCGCTTTCGCGCAGGATCGTCACGATGAAGGTCGCGGTAATCACATAGCCAAATCCAAGGCATCCGTAGGCCAGAATGATGCGCCAAAGCTGTTTGTCGTAGCTGTTGTCGGATGTTGGGGGAGTTTGGTTTGGTTCCGCTCGAGGGATAAGCCAGAGCGCCAGGGTTAATGCGACCAGGGTTGCTGCGCTCCCCAACAACCAGATCATTGGCCAGTCTTCTTCAGAAAAGAGCCAGGGTGCAGAGAGGAGTGCAGAAATCAGGATGCCTGTTCCAACTCCTGCGAAATGGATTGCGCTAAGAGCACTACTCCCGGTTTCTTGCAGGCGACGGACGACCAAAGCCGAGCAAAAGACAAGAACAAACGCGCTCGCGACACCACCGATAAAGCGCCACAGCGCCCACAGCCAAACCGGTGCTGCAACCGCCATCAAGCCAGTGGTTAGTGCGCTAACCGCGAGGGCTATGATCATCCCGATCCAGGCGTATCGAGAGAAGGCGGGTAAGGCCGCGAGCAAAGCGCCCAACAGGTATCCGGCGAAGTTGGCTGAGGCGATCCAGCCAGCATGCTGGGTCGTAAGCCCAGCATCCGAAGCCATCAGTGGCAGTATTGGTGTGTACAAAAAACGCCCGATCCCCATTGCTGCTGCGAGAGTGATCAAACCCCCGATCGCGAGGGCGGTTGGGGCTGTTGGGAGCGCGTGTTTTGCCATGGTCAGGGCGTCTCATTGCAACCGGTGAAATTCAACCCCATATCTGACATGTGGGTGCCGTCGGACGGGCCTGCTTAACTTGGAATGCCGCTTGTGAAAGGGCACAGATCATGGCGCGTGTGAGCTTCGCCTCCCACCCCTTTTTGCTGGGGTTTGAACAGCTTGATCAACTGGTCGAGCGCACAGCGAAGGCCGGAGATGGATATCCTCCTTACAATATAGAGCTAGCGGGCCAAGATGCTTATCGCATAACGTTAGCTGTGGCCGGCTTCGCGGAAAAGGATCTGGCGATCACTGTCGAGGATCAGCACCTCGTGATCCGCGGGAAGCAGAAAGAACACTCAGATGGTCGCGAGTTTCTGCATCGTGGTATTGCGACACGTCAGTTTCAGAAGAGCTTTGTTTTAGCGGACCGCGTCGACGTTCTAGATGCGTCCCTGGATTGCGGGCTTCTGCATATCGACCTGAAGCGGCGCGCGCCGGAAGCGGTCGTTCAATCGATCCAAATCAAGTCTGGGCGCTGAGATCGGGCCCAAGGAGGAGAGTTATGTTGAAGTCTCAAATCGTCTACATCAGGGAAGCGAAACTCGATGAGCTGCCTGATCAATTCCGCGGATCGGACAAAAAGATCTTCGCCTTGCACGACGGTGAAAGTGGAGAGCAGCTTGCTCTCAGTGCTGATCGTGAGATCGCATTCGCGTTGGCCAGAAGAAATGATCTGACGCCGAAAAGCGTTCACTAACCCGAGCCGCCTAAGCGGCTTTGGCGTCCGTTTGTTCCGTTAGCAGCGCATAAATCGCTGTCTTATCGCCCCCAGCTCGAAGTTTAGCGCAGGTTTCTTGGTCGCGGAGCAACCTTGAAACCTTGGCAAGAGCGCGCAAATGCTGCGTGCCGGACTCTTCCGGAACAAGCAGAACAAAGATCAGATCAACCCCAAGACCGTCTGCCGCCTCGAAGTCAATCGGCTTCTCAAGTTGAGTGAAAAAGCCGACGATCTTATTCATGTCGTCAAGACGAGCGTGCGGGATGGCAATCCCATTACCCATTGCCGTGGAGCCCAATTTCTCACGGGCCATTAAACCTTCGCAGACGAGCCTGGGGTCGAGATCATAAAGATCACGAGCACGCGCCGCGATGTCTTGGAAGACCTGCTTGCTGCTGGCAACTTTAAGCCCAGCAACCACATTCTCTGGTCCGATGAGGTCGGAAATATCCATGGGGTCTATCCCACTCCAGTTCCAGATTTTTCTTAGTCGCCCGCGCTGTCTGCGGGATCGATCCAACCGATATTGCCATCATCCCTTTGGAAGACGACATTCAAACGTCCATTAGTTGCATTCTTGAACATAAGGAAGGGGGCATGCGCAAGCTCCATCTGCATGACCGCATCACTGACACTCAGCAGTTGGATATTGGTTTGCATTTCCGCGATGATTGCTGGCTCGCCATTCGCCTGGACAGTGCCGTCTTCGTCTTCCTCTTGGGCTTCGATCACATAGGACGGTGCTGAGAAGGCTTCGATCCTTATCGCCTTGTCGCTATGATGGTTTTTCAATCTGCGATGGTGGCGGCGGATCTGCTTTTCGATGCGCTCAGCCGATTGATCAAAAGCCCCGTAGATTTCGGTTCCCGCACCTTGGGCCTTTGCGGTCAAACCGGTCGACAAGTGCACGGAGGCATCGCAGCGGAACGCGTGTCCATCACGTGAAAAAACAACATTCGCATCGACCGGGCGGTCGAAATACTTGCCTACGGCATCGGATAGCCTGTCTTCGACATGGGTGCTCAGTGCTTCGCCCACATCGATCTGTTTTCCGGATACTTTGATCTGCATCTTCCCTCCGATTGGAGTTATCGCCCGTTGTCCTGTGTGTCTGGTAGACGACTCAGTTTCGGGCGAGGCGCGGAACCTATGAAGGCGGGCCAGATCTGTCAATATAGCAGAAAATCAGTCGCGCGCAGCAACTCTCAATCGCGAAAAGTTATCCTAAAATTTACATTACTGTGCCAGCAGCGCCTTCTGTCGGCGACGCTCTACCGACGAGCCAAGCTTTAGGTTCTTGCGGTACTTCGCAACCGTTCTTCGGGCGATGTCGATGCCATCTGCCTGTAAAATATCGACAATTGCGTCGTCGGATAGAATGGCGCATGCATCCTCCGCGTCGATCAATTGTTTCACGCGATGGCGAACCGATTCGGCGCTTATCCCATCACCTGCACCGACGGCATTGGTGAAGAAAAATTTCATTTCAAAGATCCCACGCTCAGTCGCTATGTACTTATTTGTTGTCACGCGACTTGCTGTTGATTCGTGAATATCCAAGGCGTCGGCGACTACTTTGAGCGTCAGAGGCTGCAGGCCCGAGATGCCTTCATTGAAGAATGATTCTTGTTGCCGCACGATTTCTCCCGCGACGCGCATAATCGTGCGTGCCCGCTGATCGAGACTCTTGACCAACCAATGCGCCGTGTTTCGGCACTGCGAGAGGTAGCTCTTCACCTCGTCGCCACTTTCGCTCAGTTCCGATGCATATCGCCGATCCAGTAGGACCCGCGGCAAGGTTTCACTATTCAGTTCCACTTGCCAGCCACCCCAGGGGCTGCGTTTGACAAACACGTCGGGGATGCGACTTTCAGGTCGATCAGTTACGAAACTATCCGCCGGGTATGGGGTGAGACTGCGTAGTTCGCTCAGCATATCGGCCAAGTCTTCGTCCGTGATGCCATGGCGCTGAGCTAAGGCGCGCGGCGACATTCGGGTTATCTGCTCCAAGTCTTGGAGCAGGTTGGCCATCATCGGGTCGAGCCGGTTACGTTCAACGAGTTGCAGCTCGAAGCACTCAGCCAACGACGTGGCCGCAATTCCGGTTGGGTCACAGCTTTGCAGCAGGGTGAGCGCCCGCTCTCCCTGATCCGGGAGGATGCCAAGACGCTCTGAGAAGCTATTGATATCAGTACGAAAATATCCGTTTTCGTCAAGCTCTTCTACGATCGCAGCGGCGACTGCCAGATCGTCGGCGGCGCCGCGCATTGCTCCAAGTTGCTTCAAAAGATGATCGCGCAGTGTCGTCTGTTCGGCCAATCTGGCGTCCAGATCAGGAAGATCACCATCAAAGCCGGAAGGTCCCGCGGCACCAACACTGGACCAGCCGTCACTCATCGGTTCAGGCGCTTCAGAAGGTGTGTCGTCGTGGATGTTCTCACGTCCCGTATCAAAGGTTTCGCCGGGCAGGTTCATGTCACCTTCGGTCGTCACTTTCTTGTCGAGTTCAGGCGGGTCTGCAGATGCCGGTTCAGGCGATGGACGCTCGCTCGTCTGCTCCAAAACAAGGAGAGGGTTCGCTTCAACCTCGCTCGCAACAAACTCACAGAGCTCGACATTGGACATTTGCAACAGCTTGATCGCCTGCTGCAGCTGGGGTGTCATCACCAGCTGCTGCGTTTGCGATACCTCTAGCCGAAGCCCGACTGCCATAGTCACACCGTTCCCATTCTCAGAACGCACGTTGGCAGAGGTGTGTTACTAGATCCGAAACCCTTCGCCCAAATACACTTTGCGCACATTGGGATCTTGGACGACTTCTGTCGGTGTGCCGTTCATTAGGACGGCACCATCATGCAAGATGTATGCCCGGTCAATGATTTCTAAGGTTTCCCTTACGTTATGATCCGTTATTAGCACACCAATTTCTCGGTCTTTGAGGTGTCTGACTAGGTTTCGGATCTCGCCGACAGCGATTGGATCAATCCCGGCGAAAGGCTCATCGAGCAAGACATAGCTTGGGTTTGTGGCCAAACAACGGGCAATTTCAACCCGTCGGCGTTCCCCACCTGAAAGCGCTTGCGCTGGGCTACGCCGCAGGTGAGTGATGGAGAATTCGGCCAGCAAGGCCTCCAACATATGTTGTCGCCGCATCCGGTTCGGTTCGACCAACTCCAATACCGCTAGGATGTTATCCTCAACATTCAAACCGCGGAAGATTGATGCCTCTTGCGGCAAGTATCCAAGGCCAAGGCCTGCACGGCGGTACATTGGCAGCGCAGAGACATCCATGCCATCGACATAAATTTGTCCGGCATCGGAGGCGACCATGCCAATAATCATGTAGAAACAAGTCGTCTTGCCCGCCCCGTTCGGGCCCAGCAAGCCAACAGCTTCGCCGCGCTTCAGCGACATAGAGACATCGCGCACCACTGGGCGGCGCCGATAGCTTTTCCCCAACCCGTGGACCGATAGTCCCTCTCTGACCGCTTGCAGCACCGCCACGTTACTGACCTCAGGTTCCGCCACAAGGCGCGGATTGCGGTTCGGCACCTTCCGCGGTGCTTGGCGTAAAGCGGCTCCTGACCCTCTCAGTGTCTGTGCCGATCACTTGTCCGACACCGGTGTTCAGGTCGATTTGAAGAATCGGCCCGAGTATCGCATTGCTGCCTTGGGTTAGGACAACATCGCCCCTCATGCTAACCGTGCCCGACTTCACATCGTAGGTTCCGGTGTTGCCTTGCGCCGTTTCAGATCCATTGCATAGGAATACGCTGCCAAAGGCGTCGATTTTCTCGATCGCACCCGTTCCATCGTCCGAGGCAGGCTGTGTTCCCTCATTGTCACCCCGCTGCTTGTAATAAACATCGAGACGTTCGGCCGTCAGCCGCATCGTTCCTTGGCCAGCAATCACATTGCCGCTGAAAATCGCGAGGTTTTCGGATTGGCGAACTTCGAGAGCATCTGATGTGATGTCGATCGGCGCCGTGTTGTCATGCTTAAAGCCGCCAAAGGGGCTGTCTTCTTGCGCCAGTGCTACCTGAGCACCAAAGCACATGGCCAGCACCAAGCCCCCTATACCTAACGTTGTCTTCAACACCTGCGTCTCCTCAAACTCACAGATCATGTGCCCCAACATGATGACGCTGCAAGCCTATCGCGATTGCTCGGGAATGAAAACAACATGCACGTTCCCATCGAAGTACAAGACGTTATCAGTGGTGGGCTGCCCTTGGTCGTCGACTTGCTTCTCCATCCGGAACCGGTCTGCGTTGATCGAACCCATAGGACCTGTCGCTTCAACGGCCCCAGGTGCGTGTGCTCCTTTGGCATCGATGTCTACGATCAAGAATTCGGTTTCCGCTCTGTACCCGTCGGAAGTGGTAATTGTAACGTCCTCGGTCAATGTCAGTTTGCCACTATTGCGCAGCATAACGCCCGATACCGCGCTGCCGTCTAAAACGCGGCCATCTGACATAGTGAGGGTCCCGTTCGGGGATTCGAGCTGTATCTCGTCTGGCGAAGGGCCGTCTGGGATCGCTCGGACCGCCCGGAGGACAAACGGATCGCCATCCTCGGTGGTGCCGGTAAAGCGAGGGTTCTTCAGCTGCATACCTGCACCCAAGGTCGCCAATTCTTCTGCAGAGAAGATGGTGTCTTCTCCCTCGCGTCCAACGAGGAAAATCGCCGCGATCAGAACAATCGCCGCGACGGGAAGCAGGATCTTTGTCCAGCTGATCAGGCGAGAGTACCAGCGCAAACTGCCTGGGTTGTGGCGGTGCTTTCGATTCATGTCCGCGCCGCGCGGTGTGGGCCTTCGTCAACCCCAGCTCTCAAGCAATCATGCACGTGCAGAATACCAATGGGTTTTCCGGAGCCGGAGGGATCAAGGACGAACAGTGTTGTGATCTGCGGTGCCCGGGAGTTCATCTCTGCCAGGGCTTCTTGCGCTAATGCATCGGGCCCGATTGTTCTTGGGCTTGCGGTGGCAACATCACCGGCGCTGCGCTCAAGTAGCCCGTCCATGTTTCGGCGCAAATCGCCGTCGGTGATGATTCCTGTTAGCCGACCCTCAGCATTGACGGTGCCAGCGACACCAAAGCCTTTTTCACTCATGACCAAGAGCGCTTCTGACATTGGCGCTTCTTCGGCGATAAGTGGCACGCCGTCGCCTTTTGTCATCAAAGCCGCCACGTCGACCAACTGTGCGCCAAGCGTGCCGCCGGGGTGAAAGACGCCATAGTCCTGGCGCGTGAAGTCCCGGCGCTCCATCAGGGCCACGGCCAGCGCATCGCCCAGAGCGATCGTCAATGTGGTGGAGGTCGTAGGGGCCATTCCAACCGAACAGGCCTCGGGCGCCTGGGGCAGGGGCAGGGCGATATCTGCCTGATTGAGAAGGGTTGAGCCAGGCCGGCTCGCAACCCCGATCAAGGGTATCTTGAAACGGCGCGTATGTGCGATGATATCGGCCAACTCGCGCGTCTCGCCTGAATTTGACAGGACTAAGGCCACGTCCTGACCGGTGATCATACCGAGATCACCGTGGCTAGCCTCAGCCGGATGGACAAACTGTGCTGGTGTGCCGGTCGATGCGAGTGTCGCTGCGATCTTGCGACCAACATGGCCGGATTTTCCCATGCCGGAGACGATAATCCGCCCCTTCGAGCTCGCCATAAGTTCGACGGCGGCCGAGAAATCTTCAGTCAGCGATTGCGCAAACTCAGCGAGGGCCGTTGCTTCCAATTCGAGGACGCGGCGTCCCGCTGCCATGGCTTGATCGTGCTCTTGCATATCCGCTCGCGTCAGTGATCGAAAATATCCACTTCGGGCCAGCCAGCAAGATCCAGCATGGCACGATCGGGCAGGAATTGGAAACAAGCCCTGGCAATCTCGGTGCGGCCCTCACGGGCCAGCCGACGATCCAGTTCAGCCCGGATCTGGTGAAGATAGAGAACATCCGAAGCGGCGTAGCTCATCTGTGCTTCGGTAAGCGTCTCTGCTCCCCAATCTGAGCTCTGCTGCTGTTTCGAGATGTCCACCCCGAGGAGATCCTGACAAAGGTTCCGGAGGCCGTGGCGGTCAGTGAAAGTCCGCACCAATTTCGAGGCGATCTTGGTGCAGTAGACGGGGCGAGCGGTAACACCGAACGTGTGAGCCAAAACGGCGATGTCGAACCTTCCGAAATGGAAGAGTTTCAGAATGTCATCATCGGCGAGCAGAGCCACCAGGTTTGGCGCTTCATTCTGGCCTTTGGCGATTTGCACCAAATGGACGGTTCCATCGCCGGAGGACAGTTGCACCAAACAGAGCCGATCCCGATACGGGTTGAGCCCCATCGTCTCGCTATCAATGGCGACGACAGGGCCTAGATCGAGACCTGAAGGCAGATCTCCGTGGTGGAGAGTTATCTGTGTCATCGATGGTTCATTCCGGACATAAGAACTAGGCTCAGCGCCCGGATGTAAGGTCTTTGCAGCCAGATGTCATCGGAGAACTGCTTTCCAATCCTCCTGAGCGGCCATCAGTGCGGGTCAAAGGTTTTCAAAGGAGATTGTTGATAGGTCGAGCAACGCCTCCTAGGCACTGAGGGCGTCCTGAGCTTCAAGCGGAACAGGCTTTGTCGCCTGAACCTGCTCAACTTTGAAGTAGCCGATCAGTTCTGTGAGCCTTTGCGCACCCGAAGCAAGGCTATGCGCATTACGTGCTCGCTCCTCCGCCATTGCGGCGTTTTGCTGGGTCACTTGGTCCATGTGGCTGATCACAGAAGCAATCTGATCAACGCTACTTGCCTGCTCTGTGCTGTTTGTCGCAATGGCGTCGATGGCGCTTTCAACTTGACCAATCGAGGTGACAATTCCTGTCAATGCCTCGCCGGTCTCGGTGACCAACTGGACCCCGCTAGAGACCTGACCTGCGCTGATCGCAATAAGCTGTCTGATATCGTTGGATGCCTCCGCTGAGCGTTGCGCGAGCGCACGAACTTCTGAAGCCACGACTGCGAAACCCTTACCAGAAGCTCCGGCCCGCGCCGCTTCGACCGCGGCGTTAAGCGCCAGGAGGTTCGTCTGGAAAGCGATCGAGTCGATGACAGAGATAATCTCGGATATCTTTTTCGCACTGCTTTCAATCTGAGACATCGCCGATACAGCATCGGTGACGACCTGACCGCCACCGGCGGCTCGTTCAGATGCATCGTTCGCAAGACCTCGCGCGTCGCTCGAAGTTTCGGCCGTCGACTTGATCGCAACAGACATTTCTTCGGTTGTCGCTGTGGTCTCCTCCAAGGCGCTGGCTTGCTGTTCCGCACGATCAGCGAGCGTTGCTGCACCTTGAGCGATCTCATCGGCATTTATGCTGAGATCACGGGTCATCTCGCTGATTTCACAGATAGTTTGAGACAGCCGCGTAACGGTTTGATTCACGTTCTCTTTCAGCGATGCAAAGGCGCCGCGAAACTCCCCTTCCATTCGTTCGGTCAAATCACCTCCAGCGACGCTGGCCAACACGCGACCGGTTTCGTCGACGCCCTGATTTACCGTCGCAAGGAGGCGATTGACGCTCTCAGCAAGATCGTTGATCTCTGGATCGGAGAAGTCATCTGTGACACGACGGGAGAAATCGCCAGCGACGGCGCCATCTACGACAGATCCAAAAGCACCGCGCAGCTCGGCCATCATATCGCGACGAGCCCGCGCTGCCTCTGCATCGCTGCGCGCCTTTTCCTCTGCCATCGCTTTGACCCGAATGGCATTTTCTTTGAACACGACCAGTGACTGCGCCATCTGGCCAAGCTCATGTTTTTGATCCGCGCCTTCGATTTTGATCGAGAGATTGTTCTGTGAGAGAGCAACCATATTGTTGGTCATGCGTATCAGCGATCTTGCAACACCGGTGGCGATTAACCCGGCCAGAACGATCCCCAAAAGCAAGGCGGCGAGACCTCCAATTGCGACAGCGCTCTTTGCACCCGCCGCTGTTTCGCTCGCCTCGGTTCCGAGGAGATTCTGTCGATCAACAACGTAAGTCAGAATGAGCTGGTACTCGTCATTGATACGTTCGCTGATTGCATTGAGTTCTTGGATTTGGTTGGCATCCCGCGTCTCTAGAATGCCTTTTAGCTCTGCCGCCACCATTCGGAACTCGGTCAGATCCTCCAATGTTTGGGCAACTTCTGCTTTCCTCTCAGAATCAAACTGACCGTGGAAGATTGCTTCGACTGTTTCTTGTGCAAGCGTGACCTGATTAATCGATTCATCGAAATGTCGGAGCTGACCGTTCCTTAGGAAAACCTCGTACTCATAGCGCGCGAGGTTAAGTGCGCCCAACGCCTGTGCTGCCTTGTTCAATGCGATGGCATCTCGATCCTGGTAGGCGCTTTCCAAGATCTGTGACAGCGTTTGGTGCGCCCGCGGGCCCGCCTCGCTCAGGACGATCTCGGCAAGGCTGCTTTCGCTCTGCAATCGGCGGTTCTGAGCAAAAGCAACCTCATAGTGTTCCAACTCTTTGCCGAGTTTATCGATCTCAATCTGGATGTTCTCGTTGCCTTTGAACATCTTGCGCAACGCCGGCTTATCTTCCAATAGCAGCTTAACACCGCTCTGAACTTCTCGCGCTTTCTTTGCGGATGGCTTGTACCGAAAATCCAAAGCAGCGTAGCGTGTCGAAAGCAGATGTTCGATGAACATGTTCAGCTGCAGGGTTTGTCGGGCGGTTGACCGGTAATCAACAAAGACATCGTTGATTTGTCGAGCAGCCAGGAAGCTCATCATGGCGATCCCGGCCATCAAAAGCAGCACGACGCCGAAACCTATGAAAATTCGAGACTTCACACCCAGTCGGCTCATCCAAATCTCCCAAGAACATCGTTCGACGTTCTTTGACGGAAGTTTCTTAAGATCGGAATAAATCTACAGGTTGTCTATAATCGCGGCTGCCAGAGCTTGCCCGCTCCGCCAGGCATCTTCTGCCAACGGGCCTAGGCACCAGTCACCCCCGACAAAAAGCCCATCTTCTGGCGAGGCCAAAAACGTTTCGCCCAGAGGATTGCTTGCAAATGCGTAGCGCCATCGGTGACCAGAAAGGTGAATAGGCTTAGGAAGATCGACCTCTACTGTCTCGGCCAATAAGGTGAACATCAGATCGGCAAAGTCCTGTTTGTCTAGCTCCAAGTGCTCTGCGCTCCATTCTGGGCTTGCGTGCACGACCCATGCTTCCGGCAATCGCGTTCGGCCCGGCTTAGACGCGTTTCTTATAATCCACGAGAGCTCAGGGCTCGGCGCCTTCAAGGTGTCGAAGAGGAGACCAAGTTGGCGATCAAAGCCGGTCATCATTGTCAGGCAGGGCACCATCTTCACGTCCCTTGCCGTCGTAGCAAGCCGATGGTCGCCAAGTAGCTTGACTGCTTGAGGGGCCGGAGTGGTCACCACCAACAGATCTGCCGATACAGGAGGCTGCGCACCGGTAAATTGTAGCTGCCAACCGTCAGCTTCTTGAGCGATTGCAAACACTTCGCGGCCAGTTTTAACGTCGAGATCCTGGGCTAGCGCACGTGGTAGGCTGCTCATTCCCGGGCACCCGACGTGCCACGGTTTACGCCCACGCCATGGTCCTGTTGGTGCCCAAACAGCGGCTGCATCCTGGGACACGAGTTCTGTCAAAGTTGCTCGAAAGCTTTCATGTGCAGCAGTGACGAAAGGAGCGCCATGATCGAATGTTAGATCATCCTCGGCTCGCCGGGTCGCCATTCTTCCGCCTATTCCACGGCTCTTGTCGAAAATCGTTGGCGAATGTCCTGCTGCGACTAAGGCCCTCCCAACAGCCAGTCCAGTCAGTCCGGCGCCGATGATGGCGATCGAAGGGGAAGGATTTTTCATCTCAGTCTAACTCGCAAGAAGAGGGAAAGTGACACCAAGCGCCCAGGCGAACGCTACGCCGATTGCCATGCCACCTACACTCGGATGCTTGGTCGAACGCATAAGCCACAAACCGAACAGCCCATAGACGGCGAAGAACAGAACAATAACGGGAAGAATGATGATGAGAAAGAACAGTTCTGATAGATTCAGTGAAATCGCCAATGCAATCGAGCCGAGAAACGCAGCTTTGCTTGCCCAGGGCCACCACCAACGCCGTCCGTTGCAACAGATCAGCCAGGCATCTGATAAGCAGTAACAAACGGTGCCGACTCCGAGCAGGGCAATAAGGACCAGCCGGTCGGTCGTCACTGGCACAAACGACGCAACGTAGAGATCGAGTGGCAAGGCAATCGCACTGGTAACGAAGATCGTTGTTACGATCGTTTGGATAACGGCTCCTTTACTTGGCCAGCTGACCGAAACAGCAGCAAACCAACGCAAACCGACCGCTACAATCGCGCCGTAAACAAGGAAGTGCAGCGCCAGATAGTCGGCCACCAGAACTGGAAGGAGTGCAGTTGGCATCGGCCAGAGTATCAGTGGCGTTATCAGTGCTGCCGCACCGGTTAGCAGGACAAAACGCGAGGAAGAAAATGCGACGACGTCTCTTTTGATCGGTGAGAGCAGAGCCGCCAAAGGCCAACCCAAGGCGATGACGCCCGCAAAGAGTAAACCTAGCCAAGGCGCGCGGCGCTCTACCCATCCATCGGACTGGCGGTGAAAGACTAAATCAAGCCAGTCCACGGCCTCCCTAAGACTCTGCTTGCTGTAGAGAACGCTGACATGCTCAGTACTGTTTGATACGCTCACGCGGCGTCGATTGTCACTGTTTGGGGCGAGGTATGTCTCCCCGACCTCAGGTGCTTCGATTCCAATTGATTGAAGATTGGCAAGCGCTGCACGGGTGAGAAAGCCTTCGTACTCGCCAACAATCATCAGAAGGTTCTTAGGGCTCGTAGCTGTCACTTGCTCGGAGAACATTGAAACGGCAACGGTCGCGCTGATGCCGGGATCCTGATTTGCCGCTCGAACCAATATGTCTGATGCCATTGAATGGCCTAGCAATGCGATCCTACCGTCCCCGCCAGGCAGGCTTCGCGCATAGGCGACCACCTTCTGTGTTTCGCCCAGTAAGGCCTGGGTCGCTCCAGTTTCGCGAGTGATATCACCCGCCAATGGCGCCGAGTTGCGACCATGGCCCAAGAAATCAAAGCTGATCGTCCGATAGCCATTCATTGCTAGCGTGACTGCAAAGGGCTGCATCAACTGACGTGAGCCGGCAAAACCATGCGCAATAACAACGGTCGGCGCTTTTTCGCTGCCGTGTCGCCATTGGCGGGTGACAGGAGTTTGGCCGAGGCGCTCAGTTACAGTTTCAATTTTTTGATAGGGTGTCTGCAGACCAATCACGGAAGCGCAGATCGCAGCTAGAGCAAATACTAGGACCGCCATCCGCCAAGAATTCATGAGAGAGACTCAGATCGCGGAAGGCGCCAAGACAACGATCGCGACGCTCGTATGGGCCGACTAAACATGTCACTGTCATGTCAGAGCAGGCGCCGCTTGCGAAGCGCAAATCGAACTGCCAGTTGCGATGGTGTTACTCTGCTCGCGCGGTGGCTTTAGGCGACACGTTTCGTGATGCTCGGGCGGTCGATGGTAAATTTACGCACCTCATCAGCGAGTGCGCCAACATCATCGGCCAGTTGATTTGCCGCATGCATCGACTTCGTCGCAAAGAGCGAATTTTCCTGTGTAACGCCGTCGATGTGAGCAATCGATTGATTAATTTCGGAAATCCCCCGAGCTTGTTCCTGTCCAGCTGTGGAGATGTCATAGAGCGCGGCGAGCAGCGGCTGCACGACCTCGCGCATCTCGCTCAGGGCCTTGCCGGTCCGCTCAACTTGCGCGACCCCAGTGTTGACGTTTTCGGTGCTTTCTTTGATCAGTTCGGTGATCTGAGCTGCAGCATCTGACGAACGCTGGGCCAACTGGCGCACTTCTGAGGCCACCACGGCAAATCCTTTGCCGTGATCTCCCGCCCGTGCCGCCTCAACCGCGGCGTTCAACGCGAGAAGATTCGTTTGGAAGGCGATTGATTCGATCACGGAAATGATTTCAGAGATCTTTGCGGAACTCGATTCGATGAGTTTGACGGTCGAGGCCGCGGTCTCGGCTGCATTGAAACCCGCCTCGGTTTTCTCGGCAACGGCGTTGGAAAGCTCTTCAGATTCCTGCAGCTTTTGCGCGGTCGTCTTAACTGAACTGGCCATTTCCTCCATCGCGGCGGCGGTCTCCTCCAATGAAGCGGCTTGGCTTTCCGCCCGGCTCGTTTGGTCGTGGGCGCCGGAGGCGAGTTCTGAGGCGCGCGCGGTCGATGAATGGCTTGCACTTTGAATCCGCTGGATGAGCGTGGAGAGTTCGACCGTCGTCTTCTCCATGTCATTGCGGAGGTCCAAGAAGACGCCTTCGAATTTCCCATGCATCCTTTGCGTCAGGTCAGCGGCCGCAACACTTTGCAGGACACGGCGTGTCTCGTCCAAGCCAAACTCGGTGCTGTCCATCAGGAGGTTGATGCCGTCCGCAAGACCTGCGATCTCGCGGTCCTCGAAAGTCGCCTCAACGCGTTTTGTAAAGTCGCCGCGCGACGCCTGTTCCACAACTTGTCCGATCTCCATCGCCAGCGTTTGGAACATCTTTTGCCTGATCGCTTTTGCCTCTTCCTCGCGGCGCTCGTTTTCAGCAGCGAGTTCCGAGATCTTCAGCGAGTTCTCACGGAAGACGGCCAAAGCACGGCCCATCCTTCCGATCTCATCGCGACGTTTGTGCAATCCATCTATCGGGCTCATGTCTCCTTCGACAAGGCGCTCCGTCGTCTGAGTTAAATTGAGCAGTGGCTTAATGATTGCCCGTTGGCACATCAACAGCGCGCCGATAAGAATCAGACCCGCCATTCCCGCCATCCCCAGAAGCATGTTTTCTGCAGCCAGGAGTTGCCTTTGAACCGAAGCGCTCGACCCGGCGACTTGGTCCAACGCGTAGCTTGCGAACTCCGATGAGATCTTCGAGATCTGTCCCAGGCTCCTATAGGCGGTTGTAACCGCTTCCTCAGCGCCTGCCTCAGCCAGCAATTGGCGAATGCGCAGCGCTGAGATCCCGGTGTCGGGGTTTGTAATCGCCTCAATCGACGTCAGAATTTCGGTGAATTCCTCACCCACAAGCGCTTGTCCGGACGATACTTTTGCACTTGCCGCGATCACCTCTTCGCCAATGATGTCGATCATTTCACGGTCTTCAGCGAGCGCGATCCGCTCTGAGATCGCTACTAGGCGTTCTAGCGATGCAAGTAAAACGAGCAGGTCGTGGAGCCGTTCAACCTCGTTACCCATCAGCGTTGAAAGAGCGCGATCGTTCGCGTCGATCGAATCCTGCGCGCTGATGGTCAAGTCAAATACCTGCGTATCCAGGGCATCGGCGAGAACCAAATCGACATCGCGGCGGAGCTCCAGTAGCTTGGCTCTCTCTTCTTGATCAAAGCCAAAAACGGAAATTTTTTCAACATTGTATAGATCTAAAAACCGATTGATCTTCTCTATGCCCTCAGGTTCGATCAAGCCTCTTTCCAATTCTGGGCGTAGTGCCACCATACCTGACAGCGCTGCATCTCCCAGATCGTCAAGGATCGACCGAAATGAGAGGTCCGACGTCAAACTCCGCGCGATGGCCACGCCCGAAAGCATGTTTAAGTAAGCCCGTGCGTTTAGGACGATCTGAACATCGTTGAAGCCGCCATCCACGAGGTTTTCGAGAGTTTCGCTGACAGCTTTTTGCGCCGTTTTCGCCCCAAGCGTCAATTCGGCTCGAGCCTCTTCGACCAATGGACCTACAATCGAGGAAGCTTTGGTTTCCAACTTAACAATGCCGTGGATCAGCTTTCCGATATCAGCCGTTGAGCGCAGCTGATCGGTACGTGCGCGATGAACACCAAGCACATCAGTGCGCAATTGAGCGATGATTGCCTCGACTTCTTGGCGGGTTTGGCCGGGCAGGGAGGTTGAGATGCCCTCAATCTCCGCGATCCCGGCCTCCACGTCTTTTTTAGTGGCGTCCAAAGAGCTGACAGTTGTACTGGACCTTAAGCGTTCAAATGCGTCTGTAACGCGACTTGCGCTGGAGCTGAGGGCCGTCGCGCTGCGAATCTCAGGGATCCTCTGATCGCTAAGCTCACTAAAGCTCTGATCCACGCTTTGAAAAGATGTCTTGCTGACGGCTACCAGAGAAACCACCAGGGCAGAAATCACCAAAAGCACACATGTCAGCTTTCCACGGATTTCAGTTAAGCGAAGCATTGCGACCTCTTTGCTCTTTAAGTGGATACTCAGTCCGCCAGATCCAACGCGCTGGCGGTGCCGTCAGCTTCCGCCACTATCGGTACTGATCGGTTCAAAACCGCCGTCTGCTGTGATCCGTGTCAGATACACACGGTCCATGCCCTGATTGTCGTTGGGAGCGAAAGTCATCTCTACGCCACCCATGTTAATCGTTCCCAAGGTTGCCAGCTCTTCAAGAAAACCCCTTCTCGTGGGTGTTTTTCCAGCGTTGCGAAGCCCCTCGATCGCAAGTCGGCCAACGAGATAACCTTCGAGCGATATGAAGCCCGGCTCAGCGCTTGGTTCATAGCTTTTCAGGGCCGCTTGATATTGTGCGACCAATGGAACTGTGGTGTCCCACGGAAATGGGACGACTTGGCTGATGATGACGCCATCGCCTTGGTCCCCAAGCTCCGCAGAAAGTGCTTTTGAGCCAACAAACGAAATGTTGAAGAACAACGGGTCAAACTTCAGCTTCCGCGACAGTTTAATGAATTCGGCAATGGGCTTGTAGGCGCCGACCATGACCACGGCTTCGGGGTCAGAATTTCTGATCTTCAGAAGCGCAGATTTCACCGCAGTTGTGTTCCGGGTGTATTTTCCTTCGGCGACAAGCTCCAACCCGCGTTTCTGCAACGCTTTGGTCACGCCATCGAGTCCGACCCGGCCAAAGCTGTCATCTTGATAGAGAATCGCAACTCTGTTTTTGCCCAGCCCTTCGACCAGATAGGCAATCCAGGCCTCTGTCTCTGCTGCATATGTCGCGCGTACATTGTAGATGTTGCCGAGAGAGGCGTCGCGAAGGAAACCCGCACCAGTGAAGGGGCCTATCATCGGCATTCTCGCTTGAGTTGTCAGCGGTTGGGTTGCCTTTGTTGTAGGCGTTCCAACCGGCCCGATAAACGAGAAGAAATCGCCTTCTTCGAGCATCGATCGAACATGACTGGCTGACTTCTCCGGTTCATATCCGTCATCTCTGCTTTCAAGCGTAAGAAGGCGTCCGTGGACACCACCGGCGCGGTTGGCTTCTTCGAAAGCGGCCAAGATACCTTGACGCATCCCGAGGCCAAGGCTCGCCGCCGGGCCTTCCAGAGCTGCAACTTGCCCGAAAGCAACTTCCATGTCCGAAACACCAGGTTCGGCCGAAGCGGTGGTTGTAAGGGATATCGACAGGGCTGCTAAACAGCCAAGGGACCAGGCAAACTTCATCGGCGTCTCCATGCTTTCGATCATCAATCGGTGATCAAGATTGACCATTGGACGTTGAAGAAGGGCTTAACTGATGAGGTTTCTAACTGCTGAAGACAGGCTTTTGTTCCGCAATTTTAAATGGCATTTGCGGTTCTTTGCGGAACGCCTTGGCGCTTTAGGAATGCATCAAGATCCTGTGCATCCATGGGCTTTGCATAGTGAAAGCCTTGGAGAGTGTCACATCCCATCGCGGCGAGTATCCTGGCATGTTCTTCGCTTTCAACTCCCTCCGCGGTGACCTGGATGCCCAATGCTTTCCCAATTTCGATAATCGCGCGAACCATTTGTCTTGCAGAGCCGAGTTCAGTCAGAGGAAAAATCAAACGCTGATCGATCTTCATCGCGTTCGGTGAAAGATGCATCAGCCCAATAATTGACGCGTGTCCTGAGCCAAAATCATCGACCTCGATATGAAAACCTTGTTCCTTTAGGCGGTCGATCTGGAATTTGAACTCGGTCGATTGCTCTTCAATCAAGACGCTTTCGAGGACTTCGAAGGCGATGATTGTCGGGGCGAGATTGTACGACAAAGTCATGTCGCTCAAAGCAGGATCTTCGAGTTGCTTGGCCACTACGTTGAAGGATATTTTTGGAAGTTGGTGGCCCGCGCGGTTCAGTTTCTCGATTGTTTTGAGGCCTTTCGTTAGGACGATCTTGTCGATCGCATCTACAACAGAAAGCTGGTAGGCGACCGGTAGAAAGACATCTGGCGTCAAGACACCTCTGGTCGGATGCCGCCATCGCACCAACGCCTCCAAACCAGCAAGACCACCAGTTTTCGCATCAATCTGTGGCTGGAAGAACGGCTCAAAGCTCTCCTCCACGATCGCCTGCTCGATCTCAGCCGCTAGAACCCGTTTTTCAATGACATCTGCGTGCATTTTTTGAGAGTAGGTAGCGACGGTGTTTCTGCCGCGGTCTTTTGCCAGATATAGAGCAGCGTCCGCCGCTAGCAGTAAGGTAGAGTTGCTCACAATCTCATTGTTAGCCGACGCTATTCCAAAACTGGCACCAACCCTGCAAGGGCGGCCTTCGAACTCCATCTCCTTACGAATCGCAACTAAGCATTCCTCGGCCAGTCGACGAGCGTCTTCGGCCTGTTTGTCGGCGCCGAGTAGGATAACAAACTCATCACCACCAACGCGTGCGGCCAGGTCGTCATTGCCTGCCAGTTTCGTGAGGATCTTGCTGACCTCAATCAAGACAAAGTCTCCGGCAGCATGTCCCAGTGTATCGTTCACATACTTGAAGTGATCGAGATCAATTCGGATCAATGTACGCGTCTCGGAGCCTGCCGCACAGATTGCTTCTAGCTCGACATCCAGAGATCGGCGGTTTGGCAGGCCTGTCAGTGGATCATGTAGGGCTTGATACTCGATCTCACGCTTGGCCCGTAACATCGCCTCCTTTTGCGCGCGCTGCGCTGTGATATCTGAGGAGATCGCAACGAACCGGTAAGCTTCGCCGTGATCGTCTAAGAGCGGAGCAATAGACAGTGCGATCCAATAGGGGCGGCCTTCGCGCGTGTAGTTCAGGATTTCAGATCGGACAGGCCGTCGCTCTCTGATCGCCGCGGAGATGCGGTCGCGCTCTTCCGGGTCTGTACCAGTGCCCTGCAGAACGTCACCGGGTCGCTTGCCGATCACTTCGTGGATCTCGTAACCAGTGACTTCCGAGAATGCCGGATTTCCCCAGATCACCTTGCCCTCGATGTCAGTGACTGTGATCGCATCATTTGAGCGTTGCGAAATCTCGGCCAGTTCCCGCAATTCTACTTGCTTTCGACGCAATTGCTCTCGGGAATCCTGAAGCGCTTTATGTGGAGCGACAAGCGAGTGATAGCCAGCACCGCACATCAGGCCAAATGGAATGATCAAAATGAGGCCAACCGAAATCATCACTGTACTGACAATCTCGTTCCCAATCGCGCGCACTGCTTCCTGATCAGGTTCCAGGACTAAGAAGAAACTGGTTTGAGGGATCGGGGTCATCAGGGTTGGATTTTTTTCGTCGCCCCAAACTTTAGACATCTGCGCTTGAAACCGGGTCGCCAACTTTTGTGTGCCGATTGTTGTTTTGATATCAACGATTTGAGAGAGATCGATGCTGCGCTCGAACACGAGCGCTCCTTCGGCCATGCCGCGCCAGCGGATTGGCACGGTGATGAGAAAGTTGGCATGACCAGGAGTTTCGCTGGGCCGGTACACATAGGTCGCTTTCTCGGCATTTTCCTTCACTACAGATACAGCTGCCACGGACAGCTCGACTGGGAGAAAGGTCGTCGGAGCATCAGCCTCGAACTCGTAGGTAGTTAACGGCGTACCTAAAAAATCGAGCACCGTCGCTCGCCTCAGACCGTCTTCGACATCGATGGATGAAAGGAAATCCTTGACCCGTTCAGAGGAAGAGAAATCTCCGATCGCGTAGTTGATAACCTCTGGACTCCGAGCGACCACGGTTAAGGCTTGCGTGATCCGCGCCAACCTAATCTCGACATTTTGAGCATTCGATGCGGCGTGATCGATCAATGCTTCGCGCTGCATCTTTTTCAAGATTGGTTGAGACGTGAAGTGAACAGCAAGAACGGCCGACGCCACAGCTAAACTGTATCCAAACAGTGTTAAGATGAAGAAACGTCGACCGAGTTCAAAATGAAGAGGCATTTGGAGCTGCCTATTCCTTGTGACGGATCGCCTTCAACGAACCGTCTTCTCGGAAACCAGCAAGGCAGAGATCGGAGAGACCGAGAGCTTCATGGGCATCGGTATCTTCTCGGGAAAAGGGTCGAAACGGCGTACGGTACAGCCTCAGTATCCCTCGGACAGGTTCCTCAAGATGCTCAAGCGCCTGCTTCAACGCCGCACGGCGCGAAGCGCTTGTCCCTTTCCAGGCTTCTGACCTCGCGGCTTGTTCTGATGCTGCAATCAGGATTTTTGCCAGGTCGTAGCCGTGAACAAATCCGGCGGAAGAAGGGATGTCTGATAAACGATTTACCTTATGCCCAGATCTTCTCAGACTCTCGAGTGCCCCGTTCAGTTCTTCGCTGTTGGCGATCTCAGCCTCGAGCCCGCAAGTTTGCAACACGCGTAATGATAGGGATTGACGCATCTCGTGGCGCACCTGACGGGCAAATTGCGACCCCAGAATTCCCCAATGGCTGATCACTTGCAGGGTGGGTTTGGCTTCGTAAAGCGCCGTGACCAAGTGGACGCCAGAGTTAGGGTTGGAGACCAACAGGGTACAATCAGCCTGGCTTTCGACAATGTCTCGTGCGATCGATCGAGCTGCATAAGGACCTAGCTCGGTATCGAACATTTTAAGCAGGGCAGGCTGTTTGCCATGGGCTTCAAAAGCCGCCAACATGCTTTGTTTGTTGGCACGCCCCCATCCAGTGTCCAACAGCAGGAGAGCTATCCGGTCACATCCGGCTCTCATGGCGACGCTCACCAGAAACGGCCCCGCTTTTGAGTCATCGACCGAAAGACGGAAGATCCAGTTGCCTGATCCTTCAGCTAGCCTGGTCACGGGGCCAGCAGCCGACCAGGGCAGGAGCAATGGGATCTCAGACGCGTTGATAAACGCGCCGTAAGATAGGTACGGCGGTGATTGTTTTCCGCCAATCACAGCAAGTGCATTTGGGTCGTGAAGAAACGTCTCCATCGTCTGCTTCGAACGCTTGGGCGAGCCGCGATGATCGTTCGGAAGGAGGAAAACCTGCCGACCGGCGATACGCCAGTCTACCTCGCCCAGGGCCGTTTCAAGTCCCAACATGATCGCGGCGGCGGTTTTGCCCGTCATTCCAAAATCGGCGTCGACGTAAAAATGTAGTCCATCGTCTGCGCTATCTGTCGCACGCGCGTGAAGCGGTATCGCAACCACGCTTAGCGCAAAAAGCAGCATGCTCAGGAGGCGTTTCGAATTGCTCATGTGTTGTGCTCATTTAGGAAGAGGAGATCACCGCGGCTTCGGCTCGCGACCCTGCCTATTGAACAGCAATTCCGTAAATCGAAGGTTTGTGAGCATAGAAAAAGACTGTGAATTCGAAGCTGATTTGCTGCGTGGCGTGCCGCAGGCCTTGAAATGAAACTAACGCTGTGTAAACTTTTTCTTGTCGGGAGACGCTGGGGCTAGCCCCAGGGCCGAAGGAGCAACCGCCCCGGAAACTCTCAGGCAAGCAGGACCGACGCTGTGACATAGGACTCTGGAGAGAGGTGCTTAGAGCACCCGCCGAAGGGATAGCGATCTCAGGCAAAGAAGACAGAGGGGGCACCACCAGTCCGGGCTGACCGGATCGAAAGGAGGTGCTTAGATGTCCGAGATTGATCCGGGTTTAAAAAGAACCCCGCTCCATGATCTCCACATTGCGCTTGACGCCAAAATGGTCGCTTTCGCTGGCTACGCGATGCCGGTCCAATACCCGCTCGGCGTGATGAAGGAACATCTCACGACACGCGAGAACGCTGGGCTGTTCGACGTTAGCCATATGGGTCAAGTGCGGATAACCCCGCGCTCAGGCGATTTGGCCGAGGCAGCCTTGGCGATGGAGCGGTTGGTCCCGATCGATGTTCTGGGGCTGAAGAACGGGCGCCAGCGCTACGCGATGTTCACAAACGACGCAGGTGGGATTCAGGATGACCTTATGGTCACAAACGCTGGTGACCACCTCTATGTCGTTGTCAACGCAGCCTGCAAGGAGCAGGACTTGGAACATCTGCGAGCCGAGATGGATGAGTGTTTGGTCGACGAGATAGATGCGGCTCTTTTAGCGTTGCAGGGACCGCGTTCCGAAGCAGCCCTCGCGACGCTTGCACCAGAAGTCATCGAACTAGGTTTTATGGAAAGTCGGGAGGTTTCGCTGCTTGGCGAACAATGCCGGGTCTCCAGGTCAGGCTATAGCGGTGAGGACGGGTTTGAAGTTTCAGCGCCAAATCGATCAGCCGTGGCACTCGCGCAAGCCTTGCTCGAGAGCCATGATGTTGCACCCGTCGGACTAGGCGCCCGCGACAGCCTGCGTTTAGAGGCCGGGCTCTGTCTTTATGGCAGTGACATCGATGTCACCACTTCGCCGATTGAAGCCGGTCTTAAATGGGCGATCCAGAGATCTCGGCGAGCTGGGGGTGCTCGGGAAGGCAATTTTCCAGGCGCGGGACGTATCCTCTCGGAGCTCGAGCAGCAGCCGCAGCGACTGAGAGTTGGGCTCAAACCCGACGGGCGCGCGCCAATGCGCCATGGGACCCCGCTCTTTGCCGAGGTGGATAGCAGCGAGCCCTGCGGCCGGATTACCTCTGGCGGCTTCGGACCAAGCGTCGGTGCTCCAATCTCGATGGGATATGTGCCATCGGAGATGGCGGACACTGGGACCCGGTTATTCGGCGAGGTCCGCGGCAAACGCCTGCCCGTCAAAGTTGCAGAAATACCATTTGTGGCAAACACTTACAAAAGATGAGGAGAGGATGATGAAGTTTACAGAAGAGCATGAGTGGCTGGTGAAAGATGGGGATGTAATTACTGTTGGAATTACCGAGCACGCGACCGAGCAGTTAGGCGACATCGTTTTCATCGAATTGCCTGAGGTTGGCGATGAGATCTCGGCCGGAAGCGAGATTGTAACGATCGAGTCCGTGAAGGCTGCGTCAGACATCACCGCCCCTATGGACGGACAGATAACGCAAGTAAATGAGGCGATCGCCGAGGCACCTTCGATGGTCAACGAAGATCCAATGAAGGCGGGTTGGTTCTTCAAGATGAAGCCGTCAAACCCGGCGGACTACGATGCGTTGATGGACGAGGCCGCCTACAAAGAGCTGATCGGTTAGGCCCGCCCCGCCCACGACCCCGCCGCCCGCCCCCACCCACCCACCGCGTGCGGCGGGATCGTGGGCGGGGCGGGGCATCTCAGAACGATTGAGGAGCGTTTGAATGACTTTTGAGCTGACCGACTACCTGCCTTATGACTTTGCCAACCGTCGCCATATAGGGCCATCGCCTGCCGAGATGGCCGAGATGTTGGCGGTTGTCGGAGCAGGTTCTCTTGATGAGTTGATCGAGGAGACTGTCCCCGCCAACATCCGTCAGGACGACGCGCTTGATTGGGGAAAGGCGCTGAGCGAGCGAGAAGCCCTCTGGCTTATGCGCAAAACGGCGGAGCGCAACAAAGTCGTAACGTCACTGATCGGACAAGGGTACTATGGCACCGTCACGCCACCTGTGATCCAGCGCAACATCCTTGAGAATCCAGCCTGGTATACGGCCTACACACCCTATCAGCCAGAGATCAGCCAAGGGCGGCTTGAGGCGTTGCTGAACTTTCAGACCATGATCAGCGATCTGACAGGGTTGGAGATTGCCAATGCGTCGCTTCTAGATGAGGCCACTGCCTGTGCCGAAGCGATGACCATGGCCCAGCGCGTCGCGAAATCAAAAGCCACCGCCTTCTTCGTGGATTGCCACTGTCACCCACAGAACATCGAGGTCGTTAAAACACGCGCGGAACCCTTGGGGATCCAGGTGATCGTTGGCCATCCCCGCGATCTCGAGGCGGATCAAGTCTTTGGTGCTCTTTTCCAATACCCTGGTACGTATGGCTGGGTCAGGGATTTCTCTGAGCTCATGACGGATCTACACGGGGCAAAGGCGATTGGGATCGTCGCAGCCGATCCTCTGGCATTGGCGCTCTTGAAGTCTCCGGGTGAGATGGGCGCGGATATAGCGGTTGGCTCGACCCAGCGTTTTGGTGTCCCCGTTGGATTCGGCGGACCGCATGCGGCCTATATGGCCACGAAGGATGCCTTTAAACGGGCAATGCCAGGGCGGATCGTCGGGGTTTCGATCGATGCACGTGGCAACAAAGCCTATCGGCTTGCGCTCCAGACGCGCGAGCAACATATCCGCCGCGAAAAGGCGACCTCGAATGTCTGTACAGCGCAAGCGCTTTTGGCGGTGATGGCATCTATGTACGCCGTTTTTCACGGCCCGGACGGGATCAAAGCGATTGCCCAGAGGATCCATCGTAAGACAGTTCGGCTCGCCAAAGGATTGGAACGGATCGGTTTTATGGTCGAGCCGGAGGCATTCTTCGATACCATCACCGTGGAGGTTGGTGCGCTTCAAGGGGTGATCTTGGATGCCGGCGTCGCCAATGGAGTGAACCTGCGCAAGATCGGCGAGACCAAGATTGGCATCAGCCTCGACGAGCGGACGCGCCCGGCGATCATCGAAGCGGTTTGGCGAGCCTTCGGGGGACGTTTTGAAGACGAAGATCTCACACCCGAGTATCGTCTGCCAAACGAGATGCTACGCGACAGCGCGTACCTTACCCATCCGATCTTCCACATGAACCGCGCTGAGAGCGAGATGACACGTTACATGCGCCGCCTTGCGGACCGGGACTTGGCACTTGATCGCGCGATGATCCCGCTTGGCTCTTGTACGATGAAGCTGAACGCGACCGCGGAAATGATTCCGGTCACTTGGCGGGAATTCTCGGCAATTCATCCGTTTGCACCGAAGGATCAGGTGGAAGGCTATACTCACATAATCCAGGATCTCGGTGACAAGCTTTGTCAGATCACGGGTTATGACGCGATCTCGATGCAACCAAACTCAGGGGCACAAGGGGAGTATGCGGGGCTTTTGACCATCCGGGCCTGGCATCAATCCAGAGGTGAAGATCACCGAGATGTTTGCCTGATCCCGATCTCGGCGCATGGAACCAACCCTGCATCTGCTCAGATGGTTGGTATGAAAGTTGTGGTCGTGAAATCGGCTGAGAACGGAGACATTGATGTCGATGATTTCCGTTCAAAGGCTGAGGCAGCGGGCGATCGCTTAGCGGCTTGCATGATTACTTACCCGTCGACCCACGGCGTTTTCGAAGAGACAGTGCGCGAGGTTTGCCGGATCACGCATCAGCACGGCGGCCAAGTCTATATCGACGGGGCTAACTTGAACGCCATGGTAGGCCTTGTGCAGCCGGGCAAAATCGGAGGTGACGTCAGCCACCTCAACTTGCACAAGACTTTCTGCATTCCGCATGGCGGCGGTGGGCCGGGAATGGGGCCGATCGGCGTCAAAGCGCATCTGGAGCCATTCCTACCAGGATACGCGGGTGAGGGTGAGGGCGCGGTCTCTGCTGCGCCATTTGGCTCGCCGTCGCTGCTACCGATCTCATGGGCCTATTGCCTGATGATGGGAGGTGCCGGGCTGACCCAGGCAACGAAGGTTGCGATCTTGAACGCGAACTACATCGCCGCGCGGCTTCAGGGTGCCTATGACGTTCTTTTCCGCGGAAGTGAGGGCCGGGTTGCGCATGAATGCATCTTGGACACGCGGCCGCTAGCTGAGCATGGCGTGACAGTCGATGATATTGCCAAACGGCTGATTGATTGCGGCTTTCACGCGCCGACGATGAGTTGGCCTGTCGCTGGAACGTTGATGATTGAGCCAACTGAGTCCGAGACCAAGGCCGAACTTGACAGGTTCTGTGATGCGATGCTGGCGATCCGACAAGAAGCCCAAGACATCGCAGAGGGGCGGATCGATCCTGATAACAATCCGCTGAAGAACGCACCACACACGGTCGAGGATCTTGTCGGTGACTGGGCGCGCCCCTACACCCGCGAAGAAGCTTGCTACCCTCCCGGTGCTTTTCGGGTCGATAAGTACTGGGCGCCCGTCAATCGGGTCGATAACGCCTATGGCGACCGGAACCTGGTCTGTTCTTGTCCACCACTTGAAACATACGACCAGGCCGCTGAATAGGCGACCGTTGGATCCGTTGCGGATGTTGGCGGATCTGGTAGGTGTTTCCTAGGGGTTCCTTCGGCGGGAGAGCGCAATGCTCCAATTCTACCGGGCGATTTGGCGCCATACTGCGTCCCGCCAGATCTCGCTCTTGATCCTCTCCTTGATGGTGGCGGGCTTGGCGGCGATCCCGATCGACTACCAAAAAAGGATCATCAACCTTTTGGACGATGACATCTCGCACGAGGTCTTACTCGGCCTCGGCGCCGAGATGCTTGGCGTGATCCTGCTTAGCCTCGCGCTTAAATGGTTTCTCGGCTATCGAACTGGGACAACCGGAGAATGGGCGATCCGATACCTGCGCGGTCTGGTGGTCGAGACAGCTGACGAGAAAGCCCATAATGGGCAGACCAAGCTAAAGCGTGGCACCATCGCCAATGTGATCTCATCCGAAACAGAGGCAGTGGGCAAGTTCGTCGGTGACAGCTTTGCAGAGCCGGTGCTGCAGTTCGGCACGCTGGTCAGCGTGTTGGGCTACATCGCCTACACGCTTCCCAATCTCGCTTGGGTGGTCGTAATCCTAATTGGCCTGCAGGCTGCGATTGTTCTCACGGTGCAGGTTCGCATCAATACCAAGGTTAAGGAACGGGTGATCGCGCTACGCCGCTCCGTGAATCGTCTAACCTCCGAGGAACTTTCGATGGTCAAAGTTGAGGTCGAGAAGGACTTCGACGAGATCTACGAAGCACGGCGCAAGGTCTTTATCCTGAAGCTGTCCAACAAGTTGATCCTGAGCAGTCTTAACGCCGTGGGTCTGGTGTTCGTCCTGATGTATGGTGGCTGGCTGGTACTGGAAGGGCGCTCCGACGTTGGCTCTATCGTTGCGGCCACCATCGCGTTGAACCGGATGCAAGGCCCCTGGCAACGCCTGATTACCTACTATCGCAACCTAAGCGCGGTCTTCGTGCAGTTTGAGCTGCTTCGATCTCTTCTGATTACGCCGAAGTCTGGCTGAGAATGGGCCACCGTTGCGCAATCTATTGAGGGAGCATTTGACTTGAGGCGGGGAACAAGGGCTTCCGCATACTGCATGAGATCCATAGAGATTTCGGCGACTGCCAGAATGTCTTGTCGCGGATCACTGGCTTTAGCTTCTTGATGGGGTAGTCTGGTGGCCAGGGAGAATAGGATTGCTGACGATACTAGAGATGGCGAGAACACTGTGCCATAGGCGGGCGCCCCACAGCCTCCGGGCAATCCTGATCTTGATGACCGTTGCAACAGCTGGCTGCTCGATCAACGAGTATGGGCTCGTTGAGCATGAACGCTATCTCGGCGAGGGCCATGTAACCCTCGCGGTTTCTGCATTCGGCATTCATTTGGACACCCGGGATGTTAATCCAAGCCTGACCATGGGTCGCTATCAGGCAGTCCATGTTTTTCCTGACCGTTGCGCCGACCTCACTGATGTCGCGGCCTTGGAAACCGGGGCTCTTTTTCGTCGAGTTCACCAACAGATCTCGATCAGTCATGTCTATGGGCTGCAGATCATGGCAGGGCCGGGTGAGAGCAGCCTAACACTCGGTATGCGCGAACACGCGCGCTTGCTCAGCGTTGATCAATCGACAACAATGCGTAGATCGATTATTATGAACCCTTCAGAACCAGTTGGAACAAAACTGGATTTCGACGGGAGATGTTTGAAATGAAGGCTTTTCAGTGATTTGCGTGAGAACCGGAATGGTTGTTTCGCTTCTACTTGCAGTATCGGCTTGTGACGCGACCAATCTTTATGTGGCCCACGATACGGTCGTCGGCCTGAACGCACAAGTTAGTCCAGATCGTCAACAGGGCCGTTTCGTGCTCGGCTATGATCGTGACTTCATCAGCCTTGTGCCAAAGAGTGTTGAAGACGACGAAGATTCGGACAAACGAGACGTCATGGCATTGCTGAGTTGCTCCGAGCTCGAGGTCGATGGGATCTTTCTCTCTCGCTATCTCGATGTGCTGGTGAGCGGTGAGGCAGCAATCGAACTTGCCAAGAACGATAGCGTGACAGACCCGCGGTTGATCTTTGACTGCCAACGGTTCGGGTCGAGGTTGCCTGAACCAGACCCAGACAATCCGGCGGGAGATGGCCAATGAGAGGAGGGCTGAAAAAGATGCATGGGGCGCTTAGTCTCACAATCCTCGCATCGGTTGTACTGATGGCTGGGTGCACACGAGATACCCTGGTCTATGCCGAACGCAGCGGGTTCAACGTGGCCATCACAGTTGATCCGGCCGAATCCTTGCCGGTCGAGGTAAATGCCGGGCTCAAACGCCGCGTTGTAGGCGTTATTCCGCCGATCAGAGAGCCTGATCCTGAGACGTCGAGAGTGAACGGCGAGGCCGTCAACATGTTCTCACGGTTCGACCTGATCTACGATGAAAACGAGTCTGGTGTGCTGCTAGGAACCCACCGTATCAGCACGGCGTTTGCCTCGGGCGCAGCAGCACTGGAGATTGCCAAACGCGATGATGCCGAAGAGTTCGTGGAGGCGATTACCGACCCTATACGCGTTTCGCTAAGCGCCGATCCTGAGGACGTTCGTGTCAGGCGCGCGCTCACGCGTTACGTGCAGGACACGGACAATAAGCGCACCACGTATCTGGCGCTTGCGGTGACGGCCGGTATTGCGATCAACCAAGACGTCCCACCTGCATCGCAAGCGATGATCGCGATCAGCGATGCAAACAATGCGGAGAAGAACAAAGTCATCGCCGGACAGTTGGGTTTGATTTGATAGGAAGCCGCCATGCCAAAGGTTATCTATGATGGTATTCCAGCGGATGAGTTGCCCGACTTTGTGGGTAGTTGTGTCGACGATGGCGGCCAACCGCAGGTCGTGCCCCAAGGGACCGATGGCCAGGGCAACACGCTTTTTACACTGACCTGTACGCTGCCAGATCAACCCGCCACATCGCGCGGCACGGGCGCGGGTGCTATCGCAAGCATTCCAATGGCGGATGTCACTCTGTCACCCCCACGGCCCGTGCAGCCGCCCGAGGTGCCAACCGCACCAGCACCTCCCGTCGTCACACCGGCCGCGGTCGCATCAACAGCTCCTGTGCCTGCCCCTGCACCAATAATTACTGCGGCACCGGTCGATGTAAATAAACGCGATGACGATATTGCCAAGCTTCATCCCACCGTTCGCAAAAGTGTCGAGGCCATCCAAAAGGCTTTGGATGACGAGAGCATTCCGATGCGGGTCTTCGAAGCCTATCGTGCGCCTGAGCGTCAAGCGCATCTCTTTGCGCAGGGGCGCACCCGACCAGGGCGTAAAGTCACCAATGCAAATGCTTGGGAATCCTATCATCAGTACGGTATGGCCGCTGATTTTGTACGGTTTGAGAATGGCGGCTGGAATTGGAATGACAGCACGCCGCAGCAGAAATCAGACTGGAACCGTTTTCACGAGATAGCCCGCGAGAACGGCCTTGAGCCGCTTAGCTGGGAACGGCCGCATGTACAGATCGAGGATGTGACCCTCACCGAACTCCAAAACGGGCATTACCCTGATGGTGGAGATGATGGGTGGAGCGCGGCACTGTCGGCCGCGATAACGCGCTGGCCTGGGGCCGGTGCTCCTCCAATTCCATCTGATGCAATCCGGCCGGCAATGCCAACCCCGGCAGTTTTGTCGGCTGGCTCGGGGACACGGGCGAGCCTGAACTGGCATTCGATGTTTGGCGGAGACGCCTGGGCCTATGATCGCAACGGTGTCTATACCCGCGACCATGCCGGTCAGTTGAAGACATGGCGCTCCTCAGGTGCGCCCATCACGGCGCAAGAGGTTGTCGCAGTCCATGGAGAGGCGATCCGCAAGGCTGCCGAGAAGCATGGCGTAGCGCCAGAATTGATCGTGATGACGATCGCGACAGAGACGGCAGCTTTCCGTCGGTTCGGCTTTACAGGTCCAGAGACTTTCCGCTGGGAACAAGGTTATACGGTTCAGGCAACCGGCGACCCGGCGCTCGACGGTCGGGAAAAAGGCGACTACAGCGCAGGTCCCATGCAGGTCATTGCCGACACCGCGCGTTGGATTAACAATCAGCTTGATCTCGGCCATGACAACTCTGACGACTTCAAGTTCTTCAAAAACAAACCGAGGACGACGCCAGCTAGCTTGGGGCTGTACGACCCTGCGATCTGCATCGACGTCGGTACTGCCTACTTGCGCCATCAGTTATCTGAAACAGACGGGAATCCTTTGCTGGTAGCAGCGGCTTACAACGCGGGTGGCCTTTACCCGTCGAGCAGCAATCATTGGAGGCTTCGTAGCCATGGCAACCACATCGACCGTGCCGCGGAATGGTACGGTGATGCGTGCTTTGTCTTGAACGCATAGCGAAGCGGGATAGCTAGATATCAGAGAACAGAGTCTGCCAAGTGCCCCGAGCTGAAGCGTTGCCTTATCGCCCGTCCTATCTCGCTTGAGCCTGTCGGTTAGGTCCAACCTCGTCGTCGGTCTGCTCGCCCTGTGTCGATTATTGTGCATATTGCCCCCAGAAGAAAACTCGGGGCTGAAGGTCATATGAACCTCAAATTGCGGCATCTCACGGTGTTCCACGCCGTTATGGAGGAGGGATCAGTCTCAAAAGCGGCTGATCGGCTTGGCCTCACACAACCAGCCGTAAGTATGGCGCTGACCACCTTCGAAGAGACCCTCGGCTACTCTTTATTCAATAGATCCAAGGGGCACTTCGCACCGCGGCCAGAGGCTGAACAGCTTTACGCAGATGCCGAATTATCGATCTTAGCGTTCGAACGGTTCGCAGCACAGGCCGAGGCAATCGGCAAAGGTGCGCTCGGCCTTGTTCGGGTTGGAACAATCGGATCAACCGCACACAATCTTATGCCCGATGTCATTTCCGAGTTCTCGACTCGGCGCGAAGAGGTCGAAGTTCAGGTGCAGGTTCGTTCCTCGGCGAGCATTGCTTATCTGGTTGCCAACGGTCAGATCGACATTGGAATTGTCGAGGCGCCGGTCTCCACCGATACGATTACATCAACGCGTTTCTCGATACCTTGCGTCGCGATCTTACCGGCGGATGATCCGCTTTTGATCGAACCTGTTTTGAAGCCAAAGCATCTTGAAGGTCGTCGTTTGATCTCTGTCTACGAGAACCATCCACTCGACCGTCAAATGCGTGCGGCCTTCGCACGAGAAGGTGTGCAATGGCGTTCCGCGACTAGATGCTACTTCTTCACCATAATGCGAAATCTGGTTGCTAGGGGTTCAGGGGTGGCAGTGGTTGACTCGCTTAATGGGTGTCCGGATCTTAACGACGGGGTGACATGGCGTCCGTTCCGGCCCAAACTGAGTTACGATATCGCCATTATCACACGGGCGGACGCGCGACTTCCTGCGCCGGCGGCCGAGTTTCTGAAGCTCGCAAACACGCGATTGAGAGAGTTGGAGAGGGATCTAGTGGTCTAGCCTGAGCGAAGGTTGACCTCGGTCAGATGGATCTCCAAAGCACCTTTCCAGCACTGCTCCTCGGGAGCGTATCGCGAAACTCAAAGCTACTCGGGACCTTGTAAGCGGCCATGTTTTCCTGACACCAGCAGATCAGATCATCAATCGACGGGGGGTTCACGTCTGGGGACAGCACGATCACCGCACGGACTGCTTCGCCTGTTCGCGGATCGGGGTCCCCGACAACGCAGGCTTCGGAAACCGCCGGATGACGGTGCAAAATCGCTTCCACCTCGGCGGGCCAAACCTTTAAACCAGACACATTGATCATCCGCTTTAAGCGATCAACGAAGAAAAAATAGCCGTCATCATCGTAGTATCCGAGATCGCCAGTCCGAAAGAAGCGCTTGCCATCAAGCTCGAGCAACACTGCCTCGGTCTCCTCGGGTCGCCGCCAATATCCCTGAAAGAGCTGCGGCGCGTGGGTTACGATCTCACCCTGCTGGTTAGGGCCAAGTTCCTCGAAAGTCTCAGGGTCGACGATCCGGGAATCGACGTCGAAGATCGGGATGCCAAGGCACTGTTTCTTTGGCGCTGCTGGTGGGTTGATATGGGTCGGTGCGCATGTCTCGGTCAAACCATAGGCCTCAACGTACTCGAGCCCAATTAGCTCCGCCATCTTGGCCGCGACCGCTTCCGGCATCTGTGCACCACCGCCACCGACGGCCTGCAGTGCAGAGAGATCTACCCTTCCAACTTCAGGCAGCGAGAGGAAATCGATCATCATCGTCGTGATAGAGCGCCAGTGCTGGATACGCTCTTCCTCCAAAAGCCGAGCTGCCGTCCCCGCATGCCAGCGCGTCATCAAGTAGATGGTGGAGCCCGTCAGGATTGGCAGGTTCATCGAATGCTGCATGCCGGTGACATGGCAAAAGGGCAGGGTCGCTAGCACACGAGAGCCGGGGCACATATCCACCCAGTCCGGATAGGCCCTGGCGGTTGCGTTCACGCTTGCATGCGTGTGCAGGCACCCTTTCGGCTCGCCAGTCGTGCCGGAGCTGTAGGGGATGATGCACCAATCGGTCGGAGCTCTGTCATGCACTGGCGCCGGGTGATCGCTGCGCAGGGCATCGGCCCAGATCGCCCTGGAGGCCGCCACTGTGGCGGGTTCACGCTCCAACTCGCGCGGCAGTTCCAGATCCGTCTCCGGATCGATGTAGTCGCGGTAGTGGGCACAGAGCAGCGCCGGTCGATTGCACTCTTCCCAAACTGAGTGAACCTCGCCCGCGCGCTCATCACCATAGATGATCGCGTTCGCCCCAGAATCTCGGATCAGATGGCCGAGCTCTCCGCCTTTCAGCATGGGATTGACCGGAACAATAACGGCGTTCGCGGCCAGGATCGCATAGTATGAAATCACGAATTGGGGCGCGTTCTGCATGTAGAGCGCGACCCTGTCGTTCGCATCCACACCCATTGGTCCCGCAAGATACCCCGCGATTTTGCGAACCTGATCCAGCATCTCGCGGTAGCTCAGCGCCTTGCCGTAATAGACAATCGCAGGTCGATCCGGCCACGCAGCCGCCGCATCGACCAGGTTCTGATAAACTGAGTGCTCCGCAGGCGGCAGGCTGTAGGGCTTGCCTTCCGGCCAGACTTTGTAGTGCCTGGTCTGCATCCCCGCGCACTCGCTCTCTTAAGCGTCCTTGGACAGCTGGTTCCCGGCGAGCAGGTTCAGCTTTGGGTTCTGGGAGTATTTCTGGCAAAGCCGCTCGCAGCCGTCATAACTCGCGTCGAACGGGCCGGCCTTCCAGCCGGTCAGCTGCAGAACGACGCCGTTGCCGGTTTTCGGACCCGCCAGGGCTTCCTGATAGTCCGCATCGGCCATCTCGGACTTGTCGAGTTTGACGCCTTTGGCCTCAAGCTCCGCGACATATTCCTCGATATCGTCGATCTCCAGGCCGATATGCTGGATGCCATTGCCATGCTTCTCGACATATTTCGAGATGAAGCTGTCCGGGTCGTCGCTGGAGATGAAGCTCATGATCGAGATGCCAAAGCGCACGCAGGCGCCCTGGTATTTGTCCTCGATAGATTCGAACTCCATCATCATCTCGCCACCCAGCACGTTGATGGCGTTGTCCAGCGCTGCTGGCAGGTCCTTCACGGCGAAGGCGATGTGGTTGATTGCGGTTACTTTGGCCAAGGTCTCGTTCCTCCAGGGCTGGGGTGTTTGGGTTAAGATGGGGGCGTCTCAGGCGTCGGCTTTGGCGAACAACTCGCGGGCGCTGCCGACCTGGCGTTTCGGCAGAAACGGCATCTCGCAAATCGTCGCCTGGCGCGGGCCGGTCCATGCCTCGACGTCCAGCTGCATTCCAATCTCGCCATAGTGCGGATTGACTAGTCCGATTGCGATGTTTTTCTGGAGCCGGGGTGAGAAGGCGAGGCTGGTCAGTTTCCCCACTTGCTTCTCACCCGCCATCAGCGGCCAGACATCTTCGTTGTTATCGAGCGGGTCACCATCGATGATCATGCCGACGATCTTCTTACTCAGCGGCTCTTGGCTTGCGCGGACCAACGCATCGCGACCAACGAAAACCGGCGTATTGTCGAGCTCGACCAAGCGTCCCAACCCTACATGGTAAGGCGTCTCCGCCGGTGTCATATCAACGCCCCAGGACAGGATGCCTGACTCGATCCGGCGCACATGGTTCACCGCACCCGGCGCGATGCCCGAAGACTTGCCCGCCTCCATCAGCGCATCAAAGAGGGCGTCCCCCTGGGCATCATTCTCGAGATAGATCTCATAGCCAAACTCCCCGCTCCACCCGGTGCGGGAGATCTTGAGCTCATGCCCCTGGAAGTGCTTCCTCGCCAGCCAGTAATACCGAAGGTCCAGGATATCCTCGCCAAAGACATTGACCATCACCCGGGGTGATTTCGGCCCCTGCACCTGGATGACCGAGACGCCTGCGTCCTGGATCCGGATGCCCATGCGGCTGTGGACCGCGACGCCCTTGGCCCAAAGCTCGAGATCGCAATCCGAGGTCGAGAGCCAGAACCGGTCTTCATCGAGTTTCAAGATGATCGGGTCGCTGATGATCCCGCCATCGGGCGCCGTGATCAGGGCGTATTTGCACTGATCGACCTTGCATTTCGATATGTTCCGAGGGGTCAGAAGCTGGACGAAATCTGCCGCATCCTTGCCTGAAATCTCGACCTGACGCTCGCCCATCACGGGCCAGATGGTCACGTCCTCAGTGACCTTCTTGTACTCCTCCAACGGTGTCGAGAAACCGCTGGAGATATAGGTCCGGTTATAGACCGAGAACTTGCGACAGCCGTGGCGCCACGCGGCCTCAAAGAACGCGCCCTTGCGGATGCGCGGTTGGAACGGCAGGGTCGCGCCGGGATGCTTGATCATAGACATTGTTCTGGTTTCTGGTTGCTCAGTTGAGGGTCCGGACAGCGGCGGCACGGGCCGAGGCTTCGCGCGCTGCAGCCGTATCGCCGAGGGTTGAGAGCGCGTTGGCATAGCCGTGCCATGACCAGCTGGAATGCGGTTTGTTGCTGACCCGCTCGGCAAACATCGACCGCGCTTTGAGCGCGTTCTCGCTCGCCACCGTCGCGTCCAGAAGGATCATGTGGAAGACGTCGCGCTGGGCGGCACTGCCGCCGATCTGGTCCATCTGGTAGCGCACGCTGCCCATCTTCTCAGCCGCCGCCGTCGCGTTGCCGTTGCGGGCATCGCGGAGGCCCTCGGCCAGCGCCAGGCCCACGCGGGCGCAGATCGCTGCCTGCGTTTCGCCCAGCGTTGACCATGTGCGGAGGTTCGAGATCATCTCCTCGGCCGCATCCTTGTCACCGGCCGAGACCAGAGCCATCAGGTAATGCAGCGACACAAAGATCAGATCCGTATCGGCGAGATGCTTGCGCGACACGTCGGCCAGATCCCGCCAGCGATCCCCCACATCGACGCCGAACATCTCCAGCCGCCAGAGCAGGGACGACGCGTTACAGATATCGAGGTAGAAATCCGATGCAATGTCCGAGACAATTTGAGCATCATAGATCGACAGCACTTCGTCGAACTCACCCCGCTCGAGATGGTAGAGGCAGCGGTGCCAATGCAGGTGGAAGCGGAAATTGTTCACGCTCGACCAGTCGGCTTCAAGCCCTTTGACCCAGGCGATGCCTTCCTCGTGGCGCTCGGTCATCTCGAGCACATGGGCGATCGAATGCACGGACCAGGCATCTGCCGGATTGATCTCGACCGCGCGGCGCCCATAGCCCTCGGCCCGGGCGAATTCCTTCGATTCCTCGAGGCCGAAGGCGTACATGCCCAACAGAAAACCATAATCGGGATGATCCTCGGACCAGCGTGGCAGGATCCGGGCCAGGGAGTCGCGCATTCGCCGCCCATCTCCCGAATAGAAATGCGTGAAATGCGAGAGGCGGAGTGCGAGGCCATCGGTCGGATGCTCCAGCAGGATCTCCTCCCAGATATCGGTCGCCTTCTCCAGGTCGCCGCCAGTCCAGGCCGAAAGAGCAGCCGCATGGCCGCGTTCGCGATCGGTCACGTTAACCCGCTCAAAGAGCGCATCAACCTCGCCGGAAACCTGACTGGCACGCGCTGAATGGTTGGAACTGCCCATCAATTTGGCGAAGTAACCCTGGGCGCAACGGGCCATCGGCATATCTGGATCCGACTTTGCCAGATCGCTCAGCAGCTTCCCGGTCGTCCGGCGAAAACCCATATAGGCGGTGGTTACTTGGGCCATTGCGTCCGCACTGTCTGAGTTGGACGCGGTGAAAACCAGCCCATTTGGATCGGCAAACTGTTTCATTGGGATCGACTACCTGCAAAGCTCTGCGCGATTTTACGCCATTTGGTGCCTAAAACTTAATCACCCTGCCGTAATAAATGAAATAAGAATTTCAGCCATTTTCCCCGCGGAATCTTATACCCAGTGCCTGTCCTTCGATCGAGAAAGAAGATCGTCTAGATCGGTTCCCTTCGCGCTCATGTAAAGGGGCGTGCCATCAAGCGGGAAAAGCATAAAAGCTGTTGAGCAGCAGACTTGGTCGCCCCGTAACACAATTGATTGAACTGGTGCCGGAAAACCGGACGGCTGGCGGAGGTGTATCCCAGAGTTTTGAAGGGATACGAGAATGGCGAAACGGCGGAAGTTTACAGACCGGTTTAAGGCCAAGGTCGCTCTGGAAGCGCTGCGAGGCGACAAGACGATCCAGGAGATCGCTGCGAAGCATTAGGTGCACCCGAACCAGTTCTTGATCGACAGTCACTCGGTTCTTGAAAGAAACAAGTTCCTGAAGGGTTTGGTAAGCAAATCTCGCGAGCGGGCCGTCCGCGTGAACATCGGATTCAGCCGTAGTCGATGTTGGCCAGACACCGAAAGCCGCGTGAAAAAGCCCAATCGTGTGAACGCAGAACGGCAGATAAGTGAACCCATGGGACTGCTTACCCGACATCGTGAAGTCGTCAAAAAACTGATTGGTTTGAATTACCCAATGGTGTGGAAATGTGGGGACCAACACACCCTGCCTTTGCAGGGCGATGGATTGTTCTTCAAACTTCTCGAAGCATACACGAAGCCTGTCGATCTGAGCCCTTGTGACCTTGGGAACCAGCCAATGGTCTATCGCGAACTGCACGACCTCGTTGAGAAAGTAGTGAAACGCCTCAACCGGCATCTCAGTTACGAGCGAAAGCCCGGTTCTTTCGAGAACCCTATTGCGTCCCTCTTGGTTGATTACGGGCATTTCGCCCAAGACAAAGCGATTCAGGTT
Source organism: Pseudomonadota bacterium (assembly GCA_039185285.1). GTDB lineage: Bacteria > Pseudomonadota > Alphaproteobacteria > Rhodobacterales > Rhodobacteraceae > Thermohalobaculum. The sequence continues at coordinate 4,052 of JBCDAQ010000007.1, read as the reverse complement.
TGGTCTATCGTTGTTAGACATTGCGACGAAATTCGTCGAGCTGCCCCGCCCACCATTCAGCCATCTGGACGCGTTCGTCCCAAAACTCCGCACGGAGATACGCCCGCCGCACATCGTTCGATTCGACATGACCCAGCGCGCGCTCGATAGCATCAGCGTTCCAGAGGCCCGACTCGTTCGCGAGCGTGCTGAAGGTTGCGCGGAAGCCGTGGCTGGTCATCTCTTCTTTCGTGAAACCCATCCGGCGGATTGCGACGTTGAGGGTGTTCTCAGAGATCGGCTTTTTCAGGGAGCGAACAGACGGAAACAGTAGCGAAGATGTGCCGCTAATCCGGCGAAGCTCTTTCAGAAGGACCACCGCCCTGTTAGGCAGAGGAACTCGGTGTGGCCTGCGCATCTTCATTCGCTCGGCAGGGATGCGCCATACAGCCCCCTCTAGGTCAAACTCGGTCCACTCGGCTTTTCTCAGTTCGCCAGGTCGTGAAGCAAGGAGCACGAGAAGCTGAAGTGCCGTCTTGGTGGTCGGCTGACCGTCAAACGCATCCATAGCGAGTAAAAGGCGGCGTAGGCCGTCGCGGTCGGTGATGGCGGCGCGCGACGCAACCTTAGGCGCTATCAGCGCACCCTTGAGCGAATAGGTCGGGTCAACCGATGCTCTGCCCGTTGCAATGGCGTAGCGATAGACCGAGCCGATCAAAGATCGCATCCGCCGGGTGGTCTCGTACTTTCCGGTCGCCTCTAGCTCCCGAAGCAAAGCCAAAACCTCTGGCGGGTCGATCTCGTTGATCGGTCGACCTGCGAAATGGTTCTTGGTGAAATCGAGCAGCCAGCGGATCTTCTTGAGCGTCACGGCAGCCCGGCCTTCCTTCTCCAGCTTTGCCAGATATTCCTGACTGATCGCATCAAAAGTGTTTGACCGTTCCAGTTGGGCCTCGCGCCTAGCGGCGCGCTTAGGACGGCTTGGGTCGATGCCGTCGAGCAGCTTGGCCTTCGCCTCGTCCCGCTTCAGACGAGCCTTCTTCAACCCGGTGACTGGGTAGGGGCCAAACGAGAGGAGCTTTTCACGCCCGTCGTATCGGTATTTGAGTCTCCAGAGCTTCGACCCCTTGGGCGTAATCTGGAGGTGAAGCCCGCCGCCATCGAAAAGCTTGTAAGGGCTGTTCGAGGGTTTGGCGTTTCGGATCGCGCTGTCTGTGAGGGCCATGGGAGCCTCTATTCAAGAGAATGATACCCCCAAAAATACCCCCAAACGAGTTTGCTGTCACCAACTGTTGCCGAACACCCTCGGACTCAAAGTCCAATAAACAAAGGGTTTTCGCCTCTGTTCTGAACATCTCTGTACGGTCTCGGATGATATAGTGGTGCCCAGGAGAAGACTCGAACTTCCACTCCCTTACGGGAACTGGCACCTGAAGCCAGCGCGTCTACCAATTCCGCCACCTGGGCACGGGGTCGGATCTCATTCGGCGATCGCCCGTGTAGCCAGCAGTGCGGGCCTTGTCAACGGAGCGGAAAGCAGTTTCTCTCCTCCGGTCTACCCCTGACGATTTGCCCTCTTGTCGCTTGGATAACATCGGCCTACCAGATGGCGAGTAACAGCCAGGAGGCATGCTATGACCGAAGCTGACAGCACTGTTCCAATCGTTACCTTGATCGGAGGCTCAGGCTTTGTTGGCCGCTACATCGCCCAAGCGATGGCGCAAAAAGGGTGGCGGGTCCGGGTCGCCTGCCGTCGCCCGAACGAAGCTTTGTTCGTCAAACCTTATGGCGCTGTCGGTCAGGTCGAGCCGATCCAATGCAATATCCGCGACGACGCCTCGATCGCACGGGTCATTCAGGGTGCAACCGCGGTCGTCAATTGCGTTGGTATTCTGTTCGAGTCGGGTAAGAACAAGTTCGATGCCATTCAGGCCGAAGGTCCAGGCCGCGTTGCTCGTCTTGCCAAGGAGGCCGGCGTCCAACGCATGGTTCACATCTCAGCAATCGGTGCGGACAAAGTGAGCCCAGCCGCATATGCCCGAACCAAAGCCGCTGGCGAGAACGCGGTTTTAACATCTTTTCCCGACGCTGTGATCCTGCGCCCGTCGATTGTCTTTGGTCCAGAAGATCAATTCTTTAACCGCTTCGCCGCCATGACCCGGCTCAGCCCAATGCTTCCTGTCATTGGCGCGGATACCAGGTTTCAACCTGTCTGGGTCCAAGATGTTGCGGAGGCGGCGGCGAAGGCGATAACTTCGAATGTCGCCCCAGGGATTTATGAGTTGGGTGGTCCCAACACCTATTCTTTCCGCGAGCTTATGGAGTTGATGCTCACCGTCGTTCGCCGAAAGCGGCTGATTGTGAACATCCCGTTTTTTGCGGCAAAGCTCCAGGCGAGCTTTCTTCAACTCCTTCCAAACCCGCCACTGACCGTTGATCAGGTGAAACTGCTTGGCCGGGATAACGTGGTGGAGGAAGGGTCGAAGGGCTTCGCTGAACTTGGGCTCGAGCCGACAGCGCCGGAGGCAATCATCGAAAGCTACCTGTATGCGCACCGCCCCTATGGTCAGTACACCAAACTGACAGAGGGTGGAGACGGTTCTTGAGCCATTCATTGCGACGCAGATCAGCGGTCGCTCAGAGGTAGGCGTAGATCAGCAAGCCCGAGCCGAGAATGACCCGATAGATCACGAAGGGCAGCATGGTCCAGGTGGCGGCAAACATTCGCATCATCACGTAAAGCGCAGCTAAAGCGGCAAGGCAGGACAATGTGGCTCCGAGCAAGAGCTCGGCCCCAAGCTCCAAGTTGCCGTCGCGCAGAACGCCAACCGTTTCATGCAGCCCGGCCGCGAGGATGGTAGGCACCGCCATAAGCAAGGCGAGCCGTGCTGCCTCGGATCGCTCGAACCCCAGGGCGCGCGCGATCGTCATGCAGGCACCGGAGCGCGAGGTGCCAGGGATGATTGCAGCGGCTTGTGCGAGGCCCATCATCACTGCGCCACCCCAAGTCCAGCTCTCGCTGCTGCGCTCAGTCGCCCCAAACCGATCTGCGATCCAAAGGAGAACGCCGCCGATCAGTGTCGCCCAGCCGATCACTTCGAGCGATCTGAGGGCGTCAAGCAGATCCGCTTGCTTCAAAACCACACCGAGGATCAGAACGGGGACTGTCGCCAAGCCAATCAGCAGTGCTAACCGAGCTTCGGAAGTGCCGGTTCGGCCAGACAGAACATCCCGTCCGCCCAAAAGCAGACGCCCTACGTCGGCGTGGAAATAGATCACGACAGCCAATAATGTTCCCAGATGCACCGCGACATCCATGGTGACACCTTGGTCGGTACGCCCAGTGAGGAGCGGCCACAGGATCAAATGCCCCGAGGAGGATATCGGGAGAAACTCGGTAACTCCCTGGATCAGGGCCAGAGCAAAGATGTCGAGGAAGTCCATGCTGGGATTCTCAGTCGAAAACCTTTAAGATGCGCTATGTACCGTTGGTAAGCTTTGCTCCGACAGACGCAACGGGAAAGAAAGGTCCGATTTCGACTGTAAATTCGGGGGCCGACCTTCTTTTCGACTAATGCTAGTCTCAAAAGTCGATGAAAAATCCTTTTTAGGTAAGCATTATTGTCTTTTCTTGGGAGGGGATATCTTGTAGGCACGGCGTCCCACCTGAAAATGGGGCGGTCATTGGAAGAAATAGTGACGCTTTCTGGGGGTGGAGGAATGCCACAGGTTCGGACGGACAGGGATCATGGCCCAGAAAATGCTGAAATTCATCTCGCTCGATCGGGAGATGCCGGAGAAGCGGGAGGCTGATGAGCGCGCCCAGGATTTTGGCGAGATCTACCGCCAATACGCAGCTGAGAAAGCTGCCGATCAGTCGGCGCGGTGCTCGCAATGTGGGGTGCCGTTTTGCCAGAACCACTGCCCGCTCCATAACAACATCCCGGACTGGCTAAAACTCACCGCCGAAGGCCGCCTGCGGGAGGCCTATGAGGTCAGCCAGGAGACCAACACTTTTCCCGAAATTTGCGGCCGGATTTGCCCGCAGGACCGCCTGTGCGAGGGCAATTGTG